>JAZSNY010000037.1:0-11388 GCA_045536625.1 Candidatus Enterousia sp. | reverse complement strand
GAAAGAATTTAGTGTGCGTTGAACAACCCCTCCGGCACCACCCATCACATTCATATCAAAAACTGCATCACGTATTCTATCGTTTTTGATTTCTGGGATTCTTGTATTGTCCCAATATTCGTTTTTATAAATTTCTTTGGCTTGTGCGGCGGTTAAATATTTCACATCTGTTGGGAAATTTTTGTCTGGATGCTTGTTAGCGTATCTGTCCAGCGTGCTTTGTTTAATTCCCATGTTGGTTGGTTCATCATCAACTTGGTCTTTACCGTCTGTATAGCCCCCTTCGGGTTCTTGTAATTTATTGTATGCTTGTTCAAATTTCATATCGGACACTTTGTTTGTATCAATATCTTTCATATCGTTTTTCTCGTTTTGTTTCTTTTCCAGTTCTTGATTTATTTTTACTTCTGTCCAGTGACCGGGTTTGACAGCGCCACGCTCTTTGATTTTTTGTAATTTTCTGAACTTTTCAATCGCATCAAACAGTTTCTGGTTCGGATACGGATTTGGATTGTCGGCACTTTCGCCGGCACGGGTATCTGGTTCATAACAATCCAACTGGGTCAGTGATTTTTTCAGCCATTCTACATCGCGTGTATCAACATTTCTGTCCGGGGCAACCGTGCCATGCAGGTTTGATTTATGCTGTTCGGCATTTTTGATGTCTTGTGGACTCAAAGAACATCCGCAATGCGGATGAAAAGGTGGACCAGACACAACAACACCGTCAACAATCAGCGCAACACACCCGCCACATTCACCACCACAATCAACAGTGGCGTATGTATGTTCGGGTTCATCTTCTTCCAATTCTTCATCTGTTTCTGCGACTGGCGGTTCTGCGTAGATATCCAGAACCAGTTCGCCATTTTCATTCCAGGTGACCTCATCCCAAATATCGCTCATAACAACTCCTTTTGATTAAATAAAAAACACCCGCACGTGGCGGGCAATAAAAAAGACGACCAAATGTCGTCCAAGATATGCGAACATTATATCATAAAATACGAATTTTTTCAATAAAAAACGCCCCTGGTGGGACGTTTTATAATGGGGCGGATGACCGGACTGTGTATTCCCATCTGTGGCGCGTCGCCACGATGGGCCCCTTTCACTACGCTGACGCTTCGTCCCGAACCTGCGGTTCTCGCCCGAACCGCCCTAAATTAAAAACGTCCCTGGTGGGACGTTTTATAATGGGGCGGATGACCGGACTCGAACCGGCGACATTTGGTACCACAAACCAACGCTCTAACCAACTGAGCTACATCCGCCATACTGAATTTGTATGGTGGAGCTGATCGGACTCGAACCGACGACCCCTTGCATGCCATGCAAGTGCTCTACCAACTGAGCTACAACCCCATTGCGCGATATATTCTATATTTCTTCTTGCCAAATGTCAAATCAATTTGCTAATCTTTTTTGTACCTTAAGGAGTTTATTATGGATTATCAAGTTTTAAAGGCAGAAGTTGAACAAAAAACCGCACAAACATTGGAAGTTTTAAAGGGCGAGTACGCCGGTTTGCGTACGGGACGTGCGTCGGTGCATCTGTTGGATGCGGTGCGTGTGCCGGTCTATGGTTCCGAAATGCCAATTAACCAGGTCGCAACCGTTTCGACCCCAGACAATCAGACTTTGTCGGTCACCGTTTGGGATATTACAAACGCACCCGCCGTTGAAAAGGCGATTCGTGATTCTGGGCTGGGGCTGAACCCGATGACCGCGGGGGGTGTAATTCGCCTGAACATGCCGCCTTTGACCGAAGAACGTCGTCGCGAATTGACCAAGGTTGCCGGTAAATATGCCGAAGAAGCAAAAATTTCTATGCGCAATATTCGCCAGGATGCAATGAGCAAAATTAAACGCGCCGTTACCGATAAAGAAATTTCCGAAGACGATCAGCGTAAATTTGAAGATGATTTACAAAAGGTCTTTGATAAACGTGGTACAGAAGTAGATGCCATGGCACGCGAAAAAGAAGCAGATATTATGTCTGTCTAATCAAGAAAATCATTAAATCAAATTCAGGAATAAATATATGTTAAAACTGTTTAAAAAGAAACAAAATGTGGCGACGGACAAGACATCTGTGCCACAGCATATCGCTTTTATTTGTGACGGAAACAGACGTTGGGCCGAAATGCGTGGATTGCCACCATTGATGGGACATCAGGCGGGTATCGCAAATTTTGAAAACCTGGTGGATTGGTTTATGAAGCGCGGCGTGTCAACGATTACGTTCTTTATATTTTCAAGTGAAAACTGGAACCGCAGCAAGGAAGAAGTTGATTTCTTGATGGATTTGTTTTACACGGAACTGAAAAAGAACATGAAACACGCGGTTGAAAAAAATCTGCGGTATCGTGTGATTGGGTCGCGGGACAGATTGCCAAAAAAATTGGCCGATATGTGTGATAAGTTAGAGGAATCTTCGGCGGAAAATACCGGCGGAACGGTTGCATTTGCATTGAACTATGGCGGACAACAAGAAATTGTTGATGCCGTCAATGCCGCAATCGAGGCGGGCGAACCGGTTACCAAGGAATCCTTTGAAACGTTCCTGGATACGGGGGATTTGTTGCCAATCGATTTGATGGTGCGTACCAGTAATGAAAACAGAATTTCAAACTTTTTGTTGTGGAAATTGGCCTATGCGGAATTGTTATTCCTGCCGGAACATTGGCCCGATTTGGTAAAAAATGAAAAGTTGTGGAATCAGGTTTTGGTCGCGTTTAGTAAACGCAACCGCAGATTTGGGGGCGGGAAAAAGGCCAATTATTTGGGTAAAAAATAAAGGAAAGGAAGAAACAAATGTCAAATACAAGCAAGCGAATATTGGTTGGTACGATTATGGCCATAATCGCCGTCGGCGTGGGTGTGTTAGAGCACCTGGGATATTCCGCGGTCAGGTGGTTGGGGGTTGCGGTGGTCGTGGCAATGATTGCCGAATATATTAACTGTCTGCGTCATGCGGGACGCGAAACGGTAAAATCCGGGAAGTGGTTGTTTGGCGGGTTCCTGGGGTGGTTGTTGCTGATGCTGGTGGCGATTTATTTTGTTGGCGCACGCCCGTGGATTGTGCTGTTGTTATTGCTGATTATTTGCAGCGCGGATATTGGCGCATGGTTCTTTGGTCGCATTATTGGCGGTGACAAAATGTGGGAACGCATGTCGGCGGGCAAAACATGGTCCGGTCAAATTGCGGGAATTTTGTGCGGGACCTTTGCCGGTGTTATGTACGGATTGCTGGGGGCGGATGTGTTTATGCCACAATTAATGTGGATTGGAATTAGTGTGTCACTGTTGTCACAATACGGCGATATTACCGCCAGTTGGATTAAACGCAAACTGGGCATAAAAGACTTTGGCACAATCTTGCCGGGACACGGTGGTATCTTGGACAGATTTGACGGTTGGATTTATGCATTGCCAATTGTTTGGCTGATTATGTTGTAATGAAATTTTGAAACAAGGAAGGGTTAAGGTATGCAGACTTTGTTAACAATTGTTGCGTTGTTGGTTGTTCTGGGGGTGGTGGTGTTTATTCACGAACTGGGGCATTTTTTGGCGGCACGTTGGGCCGGGGTTCGTGTTGATACTTTTTCAATCGGTTTTGGACCGGCAATTGTTAAATGGCATGACAAACGTGGCACGGTGTGGAAAATCGCATGTCTGCCGTTGGGGGGATATGTATCGATATACGGCCAAGAAGACATGTTCAACCGAAAAAAGTATGCCGACCTGCCCAAAGAGAAGAAAAAAGGACACTACTTATCCGCCCCCGCATGGAAGCAGTTTATTATCATTGCCGCCGGTGTGTTTATGAACTTTGTTTTGGCGTGGGGGATTTATACGTCACTGTTCATGTTTCAACCACGTTTGGTGGCGAATTCCCAGTTGCCGGTAATCGGACAGGTAATTCAGGAATCAGTCGCGTTCAAGGCCGGTGTAAAACCGGGCGACACAATCGTTCGTATTGATGATGAAAAGATTTCGAACTGGGGTGAAGTCATCTTGGCCAAAGAATTAGCATCCGGTCGTGATGCAGACGTTTTAATCGTTCGCGCCGATAAATTGGTCAATGTAAAATTGGCGCCGGCCGAACGATGGGGCATGGTTGCAGATGGTAGCAAGAAAGCCGACCCAGAACGTCAGGGATTATTTCGTGCAATGTATTCGGGTGCACGCAAAACGTACTATGAATCAAAAACCCTGTTGGTGGTGTTAAAACAAATCATTACGGGTGAACGTTCATCCAAACAGTTGGGGTCGTTTATTACGATTGCAGAGTATTCGGGCGCAGCAATGGCGGCGGGATTCTTTACATTGCTTAGTTTAATTGCTTTGTTGTCGGTAAATTTGGGAATATTGAACCTGTTGCCGTTACCCGTGTTGGACGGGGGTTACCTGCTGATATTAATAATCGAGGGGATTACACGTCGTAAATTACAGGGACGTGCAATGGAAATCGCAATTATGGTGGGATGGTTGTTGATATTGGGATTATTTATTCTGACAATGTGGAACGATTTGGCACGTGTTTTTGGATTATAAGTGGATAAAGTAGAATGAGAAAAATTTCTTTGTTTTCTGTGATGTTTGCGATATCCGCCATGCCCGCGTGGGCGGCGACGGTGTCGCGTATTGATGTGTCGGGCAATCAACGTATGGATGCGGAATCAATACGTATCTTGTCGGATGTTAAGGTTGGCGATAATGTCGGCGATGCGCGCAGTAATGAAATCGCAAAAAAACTGGAACAAAGCGGTTATTTTTCCAATATCAGTGTGCGGATGTCGGGAAATGTATTGAAAATCAATGTGACCGAGGCCCCAATCATTAACATGGTAACGGTCGAAGGTAACGATGAAGTTTCAACGGACGATTTGAAAAAAGAAATCAAGACCAAGGAACGCGCGGCGTTCGATGCATCGGTTATTGGCGCGGACGTACAACGCATGTTGACCATATACCAACGCAAAGGGTTCTTTGGAACAAAAATTGAACCGCAAAAAATTGAACTGGATGATAACCGGGTTAATATTGTTTATGAAATTACCGAAGGGCACCCAACATGGATAAGCGATATTAAATTCGAAGGAAATAAAAAATTCAGTGATCGTACCCTGCGTGGGGAAATCCTGTCACGTGAACATGCGTGGTGGCGTTTCATGACCCAATTTGATACATTTGATGAAGACCGTATTCAATATGACGGCCAAATGTTGCGTCAGTTCTATTTGCGAAATGGATATGTTGATTTCCAGGTAAAAAATACCGCGGGCACATTTACACCGGATCGTGAATACTATTCAGTTGTGTTCACTGTTGATGAAGGTGACAAGTATGATTTTGGCAAGTTAACCATTAATAATCCTTTTCCAGATATACCGACCGCGGAATTAGAAGACGTTATTGTTATGCGGGATGGGGATACGTATAATGTGGACGAAGTAGAAGAAACCATGTCCGCCCTGCGCAGTGCGGTTGCAGAATATGGATATGCGTTTATTAATGTTGAGCCAGTACCCACAAAAAATGATGACACCAAGACGATTGATTTAGAATTTAAAATTCAAAAAACAAATCGTATTTATTTGAACACAATTAATATTTTGGGAAATGTTCGTACATTTGACAGCGTTATCGAACAATTAATCCCAATGCGTGCGGGCGACCCATTTTCATTGCAGACAATCGAAGAAGGTCGTCAGAAATTAATGCGCACACGGTACTTTAAAGATGTTCAAATGGTGCCGACGCGTGTGGCGGATTCAAATATGATGAACCTGGATATCAAGGTCGAAGAACAACCAACCGGGGAATTGTCGGGCGGTTTTGGTTGGTCAAACATCAATGGTTTTATGGTTGATGCGGGTATTACCGAAAATAACTTTATGGGCCGTGGCCAGGTTGTACAACTGCGCGGGTCAATCGCAGAGTATCAGAAACAGGCACTGTTTAGTTTTACAGAACCGTACCTGTTTGGTCGACAGTTGTCGGGCGGATTTGATGTATCGTATACCATGTATGACTATTCATCATTGGGCAGTTTTGGTTACGATCGTGACAGTTTGATGATTGCGGGCCGTTTGGGGTGGCGCCTGACCGATCATTGGACGCAAAATGTGCGCCTGTCGGCTTCGTTTGACCAAAACTATGATATTCAGGTGGATTCAGGATGGCAAAAGGCAAACCTGTATACCCTGGGAACGTATTTTAGATATCACAACCTGGATACCAATTTCCAACAAAATACCCATACGGGTGTGGTTGCAAACCTGGGGATTGCATATACCGGATTTGGTGGCACGGAAACATTTATGCGATATAGCGCGGATATTATTGGAATGGTTAATTTCTGGGATGATAGATGGCAGTTGCGCTCATCGTTGGATTTCGGATATATTCAGCCACTGGATGGGGACTATGTGTCGCGCGTGTACCGTTATTTCCTGGGGGGGGAAACGTTGCGCGGATTTGATGTTGCAGGTGTCGGTTCACGAAATTGGCTGTATAAAACATATGCCCTGGGGGGATTGTGGAAATTAAACGGTTCAACCCAGTTGAATTTCCCGATATTTATCCCCGATGAATATCAGATTAAGGGGTTTGTATTTATGGACTATGGTGTGTTGGGCAAACCGCCGGCCCAGGAAGATTATTACCCGGCAAATATGCACGAAGAACGCTATAGAAATGATATTGATGATAATATTAGAACATCGGTTGGTGTTGGAATTTATTGGAATACGCCAATGGGGCCAATGAATTTCAGTTGGGGTTGGCCGTTAAAAATGAATGATTATGACCGGGAACAAAGATTCCTGTTGTCGTTCGAGACCCAGTTTTAACCTTGACGGGGGTGTTATAAATTTCTTATAATTTTAGAAAATAAGGAAGGAGTTTAGTGTGAAAAAAATACTTTTGGGATTCTTGGTGGTATTGTGTTTGGCCGGCTGTGGCCAGGTTTATGATCGTGAACCGGTTGGCGTCGGTTTTGATAATAACGAGTTAAAATTAAGTCCATGTGCATGTATTATGGTATATCAGGCCTGAGGAAAAAATAGGACGAGATATAAGGGGGGATAATTGGACTATCCAAACGGGTTTGAGGTTCCGACATTTCCCGCGGGTAAACAGATTATGTTTACACGGGTGGTGGGGATTGCAATAATGGTGGTCTTTTTGTTAATTCTGGTTATGTGTGGTGTGTTGTTATGGGCACAGAAATCCACACGAGTCCATCCCTTTTTGGTATCCGTGAATCAAATCACCGGACAGTGGGAAATTGTGGGGCATCAGCATGAAGAAATTCAAGAATTGTCTTCAATGCGTACGTTGCAGGAATCAGTGATAGGAAATTTTGTGCGAAATTGGTTCTTGGTGACGGGAAACGCAGATCTGAATAATGCGATGTGGGAATCATGTGATCGTGTTACACAATGTAACCCAAAAGATAAAACAGGGATTGATTCAAATAGGTGTGCAATTTACTGCATTGTTAATGATGAATTGTATGATAAATTTATAAGTGGCATCGTCCCAGAATATAAAATACGCATGCAAATGGATGAAACACTGGTTTGCGATATGGCTTCGTTAGTCATTAGTCCGATTGGCGCAGTTGGTGATGGTGGTGGCATGTGGTTGGTACAAGTGGTGTTGCGCGATGGGAAAAATTCGCGAATTAATATTATAGGATATGCAAAGATTGCACGTAATATGGATGCATATCCAAAAACACTGGGGTATTATGTGGCGGACTTTAACGCCTATAATATAGGGCAATGAAAAAACTGATTATGTTTTTTGCAGGATTAATGCTGATGGCACTGGCATTTGGGGCCATTGTGTTGGCGGGCATGATTTATGATACAGGGAAAAAAATGACGGTTGAAACATTCTTCTTTCAACCAAATGATTATTTTGGTCGTCGTCCTGGTGTGCTGGCGACCGCCCAGGATTTGTCGGAATCTAAACTGCGCGACATGTTGGTGGAAAAATACCTGGTTGAATACCTGGGGGTTACGCCCGATATGGATGAAGTTATTCGACGCAAAGCCGGCAAGACAGCGTTGGCACGCATGTCCGGGCGTCGGGTATTTGAAAACTGGGCACAAAATGTGGCACCAGAAATTGAAAAAATGGCCCAGGCAGGTATATTAAGGACGGTATCATTGGTTAACACAAGCCCAGAACCCGGCAGTATGGAATACTGGCGCGTGGAATACAAAATAAAAACATGGACACACCCAAATGATTTATCTGCAGAACCAGATGTTGAATACGGGACACTGTATATGAATATTGTATTTGAACCTAAAATGCGTGAACAAATACAAAATAAATCGATTGAGGCGTACTTGGAATCGGGGGGGGATCCGGCCGTCGCATTCAGGTTTGGAATACTAGACTTAACAACCCAGGAATAAAAGAACACAAATGTTAAAGTGTATTGGAATTTTCGCTTTGATTTTTATGTGCAACATGGCACATGGTGCAGTGATGGACTTTGATGACTTTGCAATCGTGGATAGTGGGGAAGCCGACCTGGTGGTGGAAGATGTTGAATTAAATGATGATGCAGAACCGGCCGGGGTTGGGGCCTTTGATATTGCGGGAATCATGTTGGGGATGTCGTACGAAGATGTTCACGGTTTGTTCTTTGATATGCGCGGTCTTTATACCCCGCGCAAGAAAAATGCCGTGATATACACGATGCATAACGATTGGAAATATAATCTGGATTATGAATGCAGACAACAGGGAATCGTTATCCCCTCAGAATTGGATAACTGTGTGAAAAGCCTGGCCAAAAGTCGTGGGTTATTATATGCATCCGAAATTCACCTGGAACGGGAAAATACCGGCGAAACCGTCGTTGTATATTTGACCAGTAATGCATCCGATAATCGTGTGTGGCGCGTGGTATATAACAATGACGTTAACGACCAGGAAGGTGCCGGTGAAAAGTTTGCAAAACAACGCGAAAATAAAATCTTGGCCTTTTGGCAAAATGTCTTGGATAAATATGGGGCGCCAAATTCGGGCACGGACAGGTGGATTTCCAGTACGAATTCGTATGACCCGATGTTGATTGCTTATTATGGGGCCCTGGATTTGGTTGATAATGGGCGCAATGCCGCTGATCAGGTAAAAAACACTCAGTCGGCCCGCGAAAACTTTAAGGCCAAACCATATGCGTTCTGACACAACATACACCCGGGGATTGTGGGCCGAATTTTTGGCGCGGATGTATTTACGATTCCACGGGTATCACATTGTTTGCAATCGATATATCACCGGCAAAAACACAAACCGGGCTGAAATAGATATAATCGCGCGGCGCGGCAATACCATGGTCTTTGTCGAGGTTAAGTGTCGCCCTACCCCGCAATACGCATGGGACGCAATTACACGCCCACAAATTACACGTCTAAGGCGCGCCGCCGAAACATACATTGCGCATAAAAAATGGCGTGGCGATGCGCGGTTTGATGTCATTTTTGTATGTGGCCGCAGAATACACCATGTAAAAAATGCGATATAAATATTGCATGTTTGAATTTATTCCTGTATAATACCCGCATAGAGTAACCCAAAAGGAGAAAATATGAAAAAAGTTATGTTGGCATTGTTTGCCGTTATGACATTGGCCGCCTGCACAGGTTCTTATAAATCGGGCAACTGTGAATACGATTTCTTGTTACACAAAGATATTTCCATTTCTAAAATCATCGGTAATGTAACGGGTGGTTGTTAATAAAAAATCCGGCAAATGCCGGATTTTTTTTATTTATGTAATGACGCAAAGTTATCGTGTTTTATAATGGTCACATAGTTTTGCAATTTCACGTGCCAGTTCAAGCCCCTGCTCGTAAGCAGTTGGCACACCCACATCACGTCCATCAGGTACATATTTTCCTATAGCTACTATTTCTCCGTCTTGGTTCTTGTACTGCTTTATTTTCTTCCCATCAATGACAGGATAAAACATTGCCGGTGTGTGGAGATAATTAAAGTGAACTTCGAACTTACAGCGCTTGCCACAGCCATCGCAATATTTTGTTTCATCAATCTCTGTACAAGTATGTAAATTTGTTTCTGATTCTTGTGTAAAAGTCGATGCAACTGCTTGCGAAATTTCTTTGACACGTTGTGCATTGTTATTCAGCATAAATTTAATTTCTGACTGATTATTCAGTATTTCCAGTTCTGTTTTGCTGGGGCGCAAGATTTTATATTGCCGGCATACCGCATCGTCTGGGGCATCGCAAATACAAGTTGAACCACGCTTGTGTTTGCAGTCTTCGCCCGCAAAATAGTTTCTGCAAATCTTAACTTTTTTATTCCAAAATGCCATTTTGATTTTCCTTTCTATCGTGTCTTATAATGGTCGCACAGACGGGTCAGCTCTTGTCCTAACTCCAGCGTCCTCATTCGTGCTATTGTGCGTGACTTAAATTCGCGTGCATACACACCCGTTAATGGATATTGTACACCGGCCTCAGACTTGTAATACAATACACGTTCCCCACAAATCGTTGGATAAATATCACCGCAAACGATGACGGTTCCAATCTCGCACTGTTTATCACAACCGTCACATTTGGTTGTTTTTTGATCGGGTGTAATATGCGGAAAATTTGTTTGTAGGTATTTGAAATTCTCGCCAATATTCAAACCTTGTTGCTGTGTAAATGTTGTCTTATAGTGGTCGCATAGTTTTGCGATTTGGCGTGCCTGTTCAATCGCATATACCTCGGCAGGTTGAACGTGCCTATAGTCATAATCGGTTTTTCCCTCATCTCGTTTAGATGCGTGCATTAACTGACGGTCTTGGTCCCGGTATTCCTTGATTATTTTACCATCAATGGTTGGACAGAAATAACGTACGCTGCGGGATGGCATATCTGCTCTAGGTTCATCTCTATGGAAATAATGAATACCAAATTTACAATGACAGTCACAGCCATTGCAACGTGGTGTTTCGTCAGCACCGGTATTGGCCTGTGGATTTAGTTTTTCCTGCGTAAATGACATTTGTTTTTACCTTTTATGATTTAATTCTGCTATGAACATAGCATAAAATCGCAGATTTTCAAGTTTTATATACTACTTTTGCCCTCAAGACAGGCGGACAAAAACAGCTTAAAAAAGGCGAAAAAAATGTTTTACACATTTCATACACACAGCCAATAATACACAGAAAAAACCGCAGATTTCCGAGGGTTATACGTTTTTGAAAAAAGCCTTGACTTCTGCGGGAAATTATTCTAGAATTGCTCTGCTATTCGGGCATAGTTCAGTCGGTAGAACAACGGACTGTTAACACAAACGACTCAATCTTCCTATAACTTGATTTAGTTCCGAACACCC
>JAZSNY010000024.1:0-5925 GCA_045536625.1 Candidatus Enterousia sp. | reverse complement strand
CAATACATTGAGTATAATCTTCACCACATCTGTCTTCGGCCTGTAAACATTCTTTAACCTCGGTTGTACAAGAATCGACACGCATGGCGGCAAGCCTTGCAACAACAAAATCCCAGATGTTTGATTCGGCGGCTTTTTCTTCAGAACTAGCATCAATACCACAGTTATTCAGCGGAACCTTACAAACATTTAACATTGTTCCCGGCCGTGATAAACACATGTCATACGAACCATCGGGGTCATTTGGATCCATATTATCTTTACACGCCTTTTGGAAACACGATGAAATATTACCAATACAATTCTGACGCGCGTTATCTTCGGCAATCAATTCTGCGGATTTTACCTGGGGCGCAACTTCGCGCAGGAAAGTATCCCAAACCTGGTCCGCAACCGCAACACAAGATTTGGTCACCGATTCGCACAACGGCTTTTTCGCCGCCAACGCATCATATGTGGATGCAGAAATTTCAATGGTTGTCACCGCCCCTTTAATCTTATAGCTCTTGACACTTTTAGATGTGGATTTACGGGTTGACGTGTTATCCATCGCACTGACCGATGCACACCCCGCAAAGTCATCACCACAGCCCCCGGTCGTCTGCATACACTTTTTAAATTCAACCGTACATTGCCCCAAATCATACTTGTTTGCCATCTGCAATTGTTCCAGGGCCGTTTCACGCAACGCACGTTCGGCCGCATTTAATTTCTGTTGACTGGCATTTTTCTGTTGTTTCAAACTGTTTTCATATGCGGCACAATCCGACTTAATACGTTGCGCATACATCAACTGTAACATAGACAAATCATTTTTACATTCCGGGATTTGGGCGATACAAATCCTTGCCGCCGCCTTGTGCAATTCATCCCCTTCTTTCCCCTCTACCGGCGATATATTTACAGAATCACCAAATAAATCGTCTTCTTCTTCAAAATCAGCAGACATATCCCACATAGACAAATCCAAGGATTTACGCTCTTTCTTTCTCTCTTCTTCTTTTATTTTTGAAGCTGCCTCGGCTGCGGCGGCATTGGCGGCCGCAATCGCGTCATTTGCCATGGCACCCATTTCCAATTTTTCCACACCAAATGTTGCCATCTGATAAGACTGCTGATCTAACTTTTCAATTTCGGCCAATATTGAATCTAACTCGGCATTTCTGTCACTGCAAATACAACGTCCACCGGTTTCATTATCCAACATACAAAAAGAATCCATACAACCGTCATATTTTTCCTGGCATCCTTCGGCCACAACCAAATTTTTTGCCGCCGTCGCAACCTTGGTTCCACTACTAATAACCTTTTGCGTTGTTCCCGCGCGTGCCGCCACAACCGGTTTAGCACCCGTTGACGCAGTCGCCGCAGGCGTACGCGCCGCACGCGCAGACACAGGTTTGGCCCCCGCTGATGCTTGCGGAGAAACACGCGCCGCACGCGCCGATGTCGCCTTGGGCGCCGCCGTCTGCGTTGTTGTTGTGGCCGCACCACCACGTGCATTACGCCCAGTGGGTCGCGTTGCAGCAATCACATCGCCCGTAAAATATGCAAAAACCAACAGTAAAACCGAAATAATCCTCATATAAATCCCTTTCCTATTTACCCAATTATAACATCTTTGGAAATATAAGAAAAGCACATTTTTTATTAACAATCATATTAGAAAGCACAACCGTTGACATTTCTTGCTTTTGTATTATTTATATAATAGTGGCAAGCAAAGGAAAACGCTATGATTGACATAAAAAAGGCTTTGACATCAGAATATGCACCCGCGTATACCGCGACCAACGAAGACATACGCTGGATTGTTGATGCATACCCAAGTGCACGCGACATTTTAACCGTCGCCGGCAGTGGGGACCAGGCCCTGTTTTATGCACAAAACGGCACACGCCAAGTTGACACTTTTGACATAACCCGCATGGCCAAAATGATTCAGGATATAAAGACCACCGCATTACAGCACCTGAATCACACGGAATACAAACAATTCATTGTTGATATTTGCAGACACGCCCCCAATCCAAACACATCAAAAATCATCGCAAACATGCCCGATGATTCTCGTGAATTATTGGTCAATCCCCTGCCCCCAATGAAATTCAAAACCCGCATAACAATCGACAATCCAAATCTGCCAACATGGACGGAATATGAACATATGCGCAAGAATATAACACAACCGTTTAACTTTATTTGCGCGCCTTTATCAACACTGGGCAAGCACATAACAAAACAATACGACATAATAAATGTTTCAAATATTTTTGATAATTTTTATGGCGACAACCTGTCATCCGCCGGGGCACAAATGGAAACAATCATGGGCCTGTGCGCCAATTTAAAGTTGGGCGGACATATATTATACATCCCCCAAAACAGACATTACGATTTTTCAAAAATCATCGATGAACAAACACACGGCTGTAAATGTATGCCCGCAATACAACACCCAACGGATCGCTTTACACAAATAATCCCCATACAACGTACCCGCTAAAATAAAAATCCCCATTTGGGGATTTTTATTTTACATTTTGATTCATTTTTTTACGTATCTGTTCTATACGCCCATTAACAAAACTGGCATCAAAATTTAAATTCGCATTCTCTAACACATTATCGACAAATGCCTTGGCCGCTGTGCCCGATTTTATCTCACGACGAGGTACGCGCAAAACAGGGGTTTGTCCAAAAAAATAAGCCGACAAATGTTCCCGCGGTTTCAGTCCATTACTGCACATTATATACCTGCCCAAAGCAAGATTTTCTTCCATGGTCGGAACAAAATATAAATAAGTTAAACCGTTTGTCGCCTGAAGATAAAAAACATTTCCAGACGCCAAAAAAGCCAACAATCGCGCATCCTGTGCGGGATTATCACTGGGAACAATCTGCGCAGATGCGACCGGAAACAAACGTTTAACATAATCTACAACCGTACTAAAATTAATGTTCATCTACATATCCTTTATATATCGAAACAGGATTATAACCCAAAATCCACGATATGCAAGTCGAACACATCAAATCCCCAAACGATGCGATACTTTCATCATAAATATAGACTCGTTCCCAAAATCATCGGTATGATTTGGATTCACACGATAAATAAAACCAATCGCACCATCTGTAAATTCACCAAAACTGTGTCGATAGGTACCCGCAAAACGCACCTCGCGTTTCTGGGGCCCCAAGGATAAATCTGCAATATGCGCATCACGTATATTCAATTCATAATTGTTATCATCAATCTGTTCCACTTCATATTCTGCATGCGCATACTGCAACGCACCACGTGTTATGGCCATGGGCATCGATGCCACAAATTCAAAATTACCAATATTTGCCCCCAACGCAAAAGAATTAGAATAAATATCATCCAACCCCAAAACAAACCACCCCGACGAATCCGCCACAGTACGGGCCATGGTCGCCCGGACTGTCACGTCAAACGCATCTGAAAAAGAGTAACCACCAACGACATCAACATATGCGGTATCACCATTACCCAAATTCAATAACCCATCGGTATATGCCCCCAACAAAGTATCTGTTTCATGCACAAAACCAAATGATGATACAATTTTAAAATCATCATCTGACCACGCAACACGTGCTTGCCCCCCCTGCATCAACCCCAACTTAGTCGGCATATACTGGGCGGAAATCGTCGGATCATTTTCCAATAATCCTTCGTCCGTTATAGCCCCCGAAAAAGCCCGTACCCCGAATGACCATTTTCCAAATTCATATTCTATGTCCGACACAACCGCATTTGAAGCCAATCCCAACACCGGATTTGCCATACCATCAAAACGCGACGCGCCATCCACCAAATAACGTTGATATGATGCACCAAAATTCCAATTACCCGTCGCATAATCCAATCTCAGATTTTCCAACCCAGACAAACCATCATCATACGAACGTTCTGAAACCGCCATTGAAAAACCAATATTACCAATTTGACTGCGTCGATTATCCCCACGACGTGTCTTTAAATCACCCAACACGTCGCCCATATACAACGCACGTTCATCCGCCACCGCCAATGCAAAACTGTTTTCCCAGACACGTGGCAACCGCATTTTTCCATCAACACTTTCCAATACATCAAAGTAAGGTGCACTGATTGATGCCCCACGCAACGACAGAACCGTTGACGGCCGCAACACCGTATTTGATGCCGCACGCCAATACGCATTACCATTTGCCGACACTATATTATTCCCATCAAAAAAATAAATTTTCTTGTTCGGTGTCATCGCACGTTCTAGATTTATCAAACCATATCCATACACATCAGCAAACGCCTTTAAATACTGTTCCGCGTCCAGGGAATCCGCATAATATTCCGGTGGCAACGCATACATTTCCCGCAAATAATTCGCCAATGTATCTTCATTAAATGCCGTACCCGACGCATCTGTTCCCAACAAATACCCATCTGCAGTCAGTGCCATTAACATAAATATTTGCGGGTTTGACATATATGAAAAGGCGCCCTTTAACGATGCAACCGCACCCGCGGCACTGGCTGTCGCCATTTCAGCCGTTGGCCCCGCCGCGGCGAAACACCATGGATCAATGCCATTTGCCCCAACACCCGCAACACCACATTTACGCGATTGATACTTGATATTATCCGTATCGTCATCCAACGTGCCATTAAAATCGGTCCACATAGATAAATATAACGGCCCATACTTATCACTTATCCCATTGGCATACCCAGTAATTGAATCGGCCGCTGCCGTACCATTAGAATGCCCAACCGCAACAACCGTCATAAACATATGTTCCAAATTATTTCCATACAGCAATGGCGCATAATTTTCAAATGTTGCATCCAAAGCAGATAACGACTTACCCGCCCCCGCACCATATTCAAATTCACCGGCCGGCATAACCAAAATTGGCGCCCCTGTACTGTAACTATTAAATAACAAATTTGCATAGGCACCCTGACTGGTCGCATCTGATGACTTTCTTTCATACACAGAATCAATCTGCGTAATAAAGGTCTGCGGACCACCAACCGGACTAATTGATAACAATGCCGGCATATCTTTAACGGTAACATAATCTATATCACGCGAAACATCAATCACGGAAACATTTGCCAATACGTCACTGATTGAGCGCGCTGCGGCCAAGGCCTCAAAATTTTTATAATCAGAATCAATCAATTCTTTCTGTGCATAGATATTATTATCTTTAACAGTATACACAGCATCAATGGTATCCCCCCCCGTTGAATTCACATAATAATAACCATCCGTTCCCACATAAATTGCAATATCTGATACATCCGCGCAATCATCCCCCACACAAACACCACGTAACATCGTGCTTTCTTCGGCCACACGATATGTTGTTCCATTAATTGTAATTGTTGGATTTGTAACACCTGTTCCAGATATTGCGGACGATAAACTATACGTCACGCCATTCAAAACAATTGTATCGCCTGCGTCAATTGCGCCATCACCCCCGGCGTCATTGGCTACCGTACCCAACACGGCACCATCAGTTGGATTAGATACACCACCCCACTCTTTCCCGGCACCAACCCTAAACACCCCCAAACGCCCATTTGGCACAAACCCGAACAAGTCACCATAGGAACGCCCACCCGCACTCCAACCGGCGATAATTTTGCCCAACGCACTGTCATACGCACTTGCAAAAGGATTCATCGCGGTACCCGCCCCCGACAAATCAAATCGCAATGCGGTATTTTCCGTCCCCAAACCATCGACGGTCGGATTATTGTAATTAAAATATTTGTCCAACGGATATGGTGTTGCATCCGCTGCCGCAGTCAGGGTATAGGTCAAACCATCCCCACGTCCGGCAGAGCCCGTTGGATTAATACCATTCGCCGTAATCAGCCCCGTTATAATCGGACGCCCC
>JAZSNY010000019.1:0-6920 GCA_045536625.1 Candidatus Enterousia sp. | reverse complement strand
GAGGTTAAGAACTATAACTTGTGGAAAATAGCGCGCTTATTCAATATATTCGCGACCCTCCAACCAATTTGTTGGAGATATTTTTTGTCCCCACGGACACCACAAATTTCGAGGTTCTTACGCCCCAACACAGTCGCCTGTGTCATGAGTATTATATCATATTTATATGATTTGTGTAAGTGCTTTTTGTATTTAGTCTGATTGCGTTTTTACTTTCGGCGGACATATTGCGTACATAGAAATTTTTTATGCTTATGAAAGGTGCAGATTTCTGCCTAGCTCGTGCGGAGAAATTCCCCAGCGCTGGTATATCATAATCCTTTGGTCGGGTGGGGCGACAAAATAGCAGGTTTTGCAAGTGCAACGCGGCGAAACCGTTGCGATTTGGAAAGGGGCCCGCACACAAAGTGTGTGGGAATACACAATCGACTGCGCTGCTACCAAAATTCAAACCGCCCGTGTGGCGGTTTTAATTTTTGTTTGTATTATGACCTGGGTCCCGCGGTTGGGCCACGGGATGACAAAGTAAAAAAACACCGCCCGGTTGGGCGGTGGGAACTTATCGTGTTTTCATACGTAAAGATGCAATTTTATATGCTATTGTTTCTTTTTGATCCAGACCGCGTTTTTCCGCCATGTCAATAAGGCGAAAGAATAATGGCGCACGCAGACGGGTAAATATGGCAATCGGGTTTACACTTGAACGGTCCATCGCGCGACCAACATTATGTTTTGTTTTGGCATAAATGGTACCGTTTTTATCTTTTATAGTGATAGAGCCTTCGTTATAATCCCACGTATCATAATCATTATCCCATTCTTTGTCGCCATGTGGTGCGTAAATATCCATGTATAAATTTTCTTTTTTAAAGGTGTATTTTGTGAAAAGTGTGCTTTGGTCTTTTGATGCATTGAAGGTTGGATCGCTGATGATTGTTTTGGCGATGTCATAAACCTGGCTGATTGTGTATTTTGTTGAATCTTTTGTCATATTGTTTGCCTTTTTGTATGTTTTATATGTGTTTTATAGCATAAATATGTGGATTTGCAAGCGGTGCGGTGGATTTTTCTTGGATTTCCTGTGTAAAAACAGGATAATGTGTTCGTGTGTTATAACAAGGGGGATGGATATGGTACGTCGGTTGTTTATTTTTGCGGCATGGGACAGGGATAATATCGTTGATGGGGCGTGTTTGTTTTACCTGCGCGAATTGTCAAAGTGTGGGGATATTATTTTTGTCGCCGATAATGATTTGACGTCTGATGAATTGGGTGGGGTTTTGTCTGTGCCCAATGTGTTGTATGCGGATGCCGTGCGACATGGTGAATATGATTTTGGTTCGTACAAGCGTGGATTTGCGTGGGCGCGCGATGCAAAGATTTTGGGAAAATATGATTGGGTGTATTTTGTCAATGATTCTGTTTATGGACCAATAGGCGATTTAGGGGATGTGTTGGTTCAATTAGAGGGGGCGGGGTATGAATTTGTTGGTATGGTGACAAATTCTGATAAAAATATCCCGCCGCATGTTCAATCGTGGTTTATGGGAATAGGGCGTAATATAGTTGACGCGGTGTATGTACACAGTTTTTTTGATGGAATTAAAAAATTAGAAAATAAAAGTCAGATTTGTATTCAGTACGAGGTTGGATTTTCCGAACTGATGAAAAGTCATGGGGTGGATTTTGTTACCCGCTTTGTGCAATTTAATCACAGGTCAAATGTGGTTTATCGCAGGCCGTATCGTGCCCTGCGTCGTGGGGTGCCGTTTATTAAAAAGTCCGGATTGAAAAATATGTTTGGGTTTGATTTTGTGGCGCGCCATGTAAAGAACACCAAATTAATGAACGCGATACGTGAAAATGCATTGCGATACAATGTGCAATTTCGCAGGCAGGGATGGATTCGGCGGATTTTTAAATAGGCCCCGGATTTTTATGTTGTTGACTTTTTTTGTATTATTCAAAATAATATAGGCAGGAATTGTAAAGGGGATTTTTTATGCGTAATTTTTTGATGGCTTGTTTGATGATGGTGCCCGGTGCGGTTATGGCGAATCCGGCGTGTCCGGTGTGTACAATCGCGATTGGTGCGGGGTTGGATATTGCGCGTCGATTGGGGGTGCCCGACAGTGTGGTTGGTCTGTGGGGTGGGGCATTGCTGACCCTGTTGGGGTATTGGATGCTGAAATGGATGGACAAGAAAAACTGGCATTTCCGTGGGCGTGATACGATTGTGATTGTGGCGTCTGTGGCGATGATTGGTTTTGTTTATCTGGGGCAGGTTACGTATAATCCGACGCGGATTTGTGGGGCACTGGTGATGGATCCGGTATTGTTTGGGACGATTTGTGGTGCACTGATATTTATATTGACGGGTAAACTGTATCAATGGATGAAGGCGAAAAACGGTGGTCATGCACATTTTCCTTTTGAAAAGGTTGTGTTGCCCATTGTTGCGTTGGCATTGGCCAGTTGGGCGATGATTTTGTGTTTCTAAGGAAAGGGTGAAAAATATGAAAAAAATTGAATCAGTCCAGGAATTTGTTGAAAAGTTAGATGCCGCGAAAAAGGTTAATCCCAAGGATTTATCAAGTGACCAGGATTTGACCATTGGTATTATGAACCTGATTTCAATAGAAGAACATTTGATGTTTTCGGGTGCGAAAACGGGAAAGCATGAATTCTATGATTTGATTAATGAAGTGCGTGAAATGCGCAAGCAGGCAATGTTAAAAATCATCCCATCGTATGAAGGCGAAGTTTGGTGTATTTCCAAACATTTGTTGGCGGCATCTATGCGTGTGTTCGAAGTTGGAACCAAGGCGTTGGCCGCAGGGGACAAGCAGACGGCGTATGATTTGTTTGATCAATCCTATGGGTTGTATTGTATGTTTTGGGGATTGAATATGGGGATGCTGACCGGGGAATCGCGTGATGCGAAGCCTGCAAAAAAAGTGGCGGCTGTCAAGGCGGTGTCTGCACCGGCGCCCGTTGCGAAAACAGAAGAAAAGGGCGGTATGAGCAAGTTAAAGAGTTGGGTTAAGAACGCCGTCAACTGTTGCATTGAATAAAATAATTCATCTAAAGATAAAAACGACAACTTATGTACCTTTGTGTACACGGCGTTGTCGTTTTTGTTTTTTTTTAAATCATTTTAATTTCTTTTAATTACCTTGGCAAAGGGGGGATGATTGGTGTTGAAGTTGTGTGATTGCCAGGGTAAATAAAAGTTTAGCGAAGTAAATATAAACAGAATTTTTGAGAGAAATTCTGTCATCCCGGTGCTTGACACCGGGACCCAGGTAATAAAATCTTTATTGTTTGTGCGCATTTTATGCGCATAACCTGGGTTCCGTGGTCCAGCCACGGAATGACAAGAACGTAAAACGTTTTTGTTAACTAAACTTTTTTTATTTGTGTATCATATACTTTTATTCTTGCTTTTTATGTGTGTATCGTTATAATGCGGATAGTTTTATTGCCCTAATAGTCTAGTGGTAAAACACGTCCTTGGTAAGGACGAGTCGCAAGTCCGATTCTTGCTTAGGGCACCATGAAATAGGACACGTAATTTGACGTGTTTTTTTTATTTCAAAATTACGTTATTAATTGCTTGATTTTTATTTCATTTATTATATAATCGGTGGGCTTTGAATTTGTTGCGGGCATAGTACAAAGGCTAGTATGCAAGCCTTCCAAGCTTGAAATGCGGGTTCGATTCCCGCTGCCCGCACCAAGATTGGGCGTGCGCCGGAGTTGGAGAGCCGGGGCAGACTGTAAATCTGTTGGCTTAAGCCTGAGCTGGTTCGAATCCAGCCACTCCCACCAGGAATAAGTACCCCCCCCATATGGGGTATTTATTTTTTTATAAGGGGGTATATATGTTTTTTTCGAAATATAAAAGATTGTTTTTGCAGGGGCAGGATTTGCTAAATAGTGTCCAAAAATTAGAGGAAGGGCAGAGACAATTGTTTGAAATGATAAATTATTTGATCGCGCGTAATGAAGCGTTGTTTGAAGCTTATTGGGCAAATGTTTATCGTGATACGATAATAGACAGTAAGTGGTTGAAAAATAAAACTGTTTCTGCGGGACGTTGGGCTGTTTCTTATTATTTATTGTATGTGTTGTATCGTATTTTAAATGAAGTTAAACCCAAAAATATTTTAGAGTGTGGATTAGGGCAGTCCTCTAGGTTGATGGTTCAATATGCTGAGGCTAATAATGCTGATTTGATTATCTGTGAAAATAGTGAGAAATGGATAGAGTTTTTTAAAAAACAATATCCTGTGGCAAGAAATTATGTACATGTTCTTGATACGTATATGACTAATGTTGTTCCGCAATTTTTGTCAAGAACTTACTTGGGATTTAATAAACTGATTGGGGATAAAAAATTTAATTTGGTATTGATTGATGGCCCCGAAGGTTCAGAGCATTTTTCAAGACCGAACATATTGGATTTAGTGGATAATTTAGATTCTTCGTTTGTTGTTTTGTTGGATGATATGAACAGAATAGGAGAGTGTGAAACGTGGGATATGTTCAAGAAAAAATTGGATGAAAGAGGGGTAATTTATCGCGAGCAGATATTTGCTTCGGAAAAAAGGTTTGGGATGATTTGTTCCCCGGACTTAGAGTATTTGTTGACATTGTAAAAGACGCCCGTTTGGGCGTTTTTTATATTACATAGCGTTGTTGATTGTGTTTATATATTATTACCGCCATGTTTTGTTCAATGGTTGATTGAAAGTTTTTGTATACATTGATGCGGTCTTGGAAATCTTGGCCAAAAGTGTTAAGTTTTTTATAATGCGATTCTATTTCTGCAAGTGCACGTTTGTATGCTGGAAGCGTTTCATGGGTTAATGGTTGCTTGTTGGCCAGGTTTTCCAAATTATTTATGGTGTCCAGTATTTTTTTAAAATAACTGGCGATATGCGGACATTTGACAGAAAGGAATACTTTTATTTCGTGTTCTGTGTATTGCTTGATTTCGCGAATTTTGGTTTTCATGTTTGTATCCCTTGTTGTGGGGTTATTCTTCGATTTCGTATTCATCAATGTATGAACGGTTGATAGATTCCAGTTTTACCGGTGTATAGTTTTCCGATTTTATTGGTTCGCTGTCATCTTCGGGCAGAAAGGCGATAATTTGACTGCGTTGAACCGTGGGGGCGACCGATATGTTTGCACCGATTGTTTTGCTGCGATATTTGCTGCGCAGGCGGTCGGGTATTTGGATGTGATTGTCCGGATCGATGCCGGATGTTTGTAACTTCATTGGTTCGGCCGGTTCTATGTGGCGTTGTTCGATGTTGTAAAGCGGTGTCATAAAGTTTGTTGCGGCGGGTTTTACCAACTGGGGCGTGCCGGTGCCGTCCAGTTTTACAATACGCAGCGCGCGTTCATTGTCACCGGTGGGCTTTAAACGAAACAGGCCGTCTGTGCCGATATAACCACTGGGGTCCAAAAGGTAGGCAACATTTGATTTGTCAGAATATATCATGCCGATTGCGGTATTGGCCGCGTCATATCCAAATGATGCCAGACGATTTGGTGTGCCACCCGATATTTGTTCGTACAGGCGTGCAAAATCCGGATTTATTTCGGGTAGTGTTGCAAACTTGGCACCAACCATTGTTAAGTCCGATGCGATGTCAGAACCGTCCCACATTGTTGTGCCATAAAAGCGTGCATCGTTTGCGCCGACGTTATAATAACGCAAAAAAGATGCCAGTGTCTTGGTATCGTCGCCACCCCCCAGGAACAGTATGGCATCATAGGGAACGCGCCCAACCGTTTCGGTCTTGGATAATTTATCAAGTTGTATGTTAAGGCGCGATTTTTCAATCGCGGTTAATTGTTCATTTATCAGGATGTCTGATAAAACCTGGCGTGCGCGGGTGTGGGCCGCGGTGCGGGCATTGTTTAATGATGCGTCGATTGCGACGTTCTTGATGGAATCAGTATCCTTTTCGTTGTAATAGAATATGCCAACCGGTTCAATGTCCAAAATTTCGGCGGCGCGTACGGCCGTGCCCGCCATCAGATGGCCCGATGTGGTGTCGGGGGCCATGATTGCAAATTTTGATACATTGTCCGATTTCATTTCGCGGACGATTGTTTCAATTCCGTTGGTTGGCATCAGGGCCATTGTCATAACGCCATCGCCAACCGCCGTCGCATCCGATGTAAATGATAATACCGGCAGGTTTTCGGGCTTGGCATCGCGGATGGTGCGGGCGTTGTCTGCGAATACCGGACCGATGATAATTTCGGGGTTGCCCGCCAGTACCGTTTTAAATGTTTCCGATATGTTGTTTGTGGTGTCATAAAAAGTTACGTTTAAATTTTTTGCACCACTTTGTAAAATCGCCGTTTCAACAGATGTTCGGATTGTGCGACCGACCGGGGCGTTATCGCCGGACAGGGGCAGTAATACCGCCATGTTATGCGCGGTATCGGTTTTTGTGCCGTATCCATCGGATTCGGTGCCGTACATTTGTAAAGGCGTGCCCGTTGCAAGTTCGGAATATTCGCCAAACCAATCGTTGTCGGGACCCACACGGTCCTGTGTGCCGGCGCACCCCGCCAGGATAAGTGTTGTGATAATGTATCCAAAAATTCTGTTCTTAATAAGCATTGAAAAATCCATTTTATTTTGTATCATTTTACTATAAAAGGATTCTAAATGCAAACAGGGTTATATATTGTCGGCACACCAATTGGAAATTTATCTGATATGTCGCCACGCGCGGTTGAAGTATTACAGAATGTTGATTTGATTGCGGCCGAAGACACACGTGTATTTGGTAAACTGGCAACGCATTTTAATATTAAAACCCCACGCGTATCGTGTCATGAACACAACGAACGCGACGTAGTTCCTGGATTGATTGAAAAAATTCAATCTG
>JAZSNY010000007.1:0-8215 GCA_045536625.1 Candidatus Enterousia sp. | reverse complement strand
CCCCACCCGCATCATTTGACACCAATACCGGATTTCGACTGGCCGCGTCACGAAAGATTTCCTGGCCCATATATTCATTTGCAAACGCAGAATACCCGTGCATCATCAATAAATAATTCTGCATAGGCACCAAAATTCCATCTACGAAATAATTATTTTCCGGCTGCTTATCCGGTCGAAAATAATTAAAATCCCACTGACGCACACCACCCGTTGTTGGTTCCCAGGACGCCAAATTGTTCAAATACGTCGATTTATCAGTTGTAATTTTTCCATCTGTTCCCAAATATGCCGGACTGTACGGCACGGTCAGATACGCGGTCGCAGCGCCCCCATTACCTTCGCCACCATCATTATTATTCGGTCGATCCCCACCACTTGAATTTTCATTTTTATTTCCCGGATCAAACACATCGGTCAATAACAACAGCCCCCCTACAACAACGGCGGCCCCCGCCGCCGCTAAACTAATGGTCTGGGCAGACGACAGTCCGCTAAACAATCCACCACTGCCCCTTGTTTTATTACGATTATTATATTGCTTAATCTGTCGATCACACTTTGACGCATCGGCCCCATACATCTGTAATATTTGCGCCGCCCGCGTATCATTGTTCATCAGGGCAGTACACACAATCGACACACCGGTCGAATCGATAAAGTTCACATTTGCACCCGCATTAACCAAACTTTGCACCTGTTGAATATCCGCCGCCTTGGCCGCCGCCAACAACTGGGCCGCCATGGCAAATTCGCTGTTGGCCGCCATGGACGCAAACGGTGCCAAGAACAAAGAAAACACCAATAATCTGATAAACTTCATTTATACATCTCTCTATATACAAAACAAATCTTATCACAAGATTATATTTCCGTCCACATAAAAAAACAGTCTGCATATTTTTGCAGACTGTTTACACATCAACAATATCAGTTATCTATACTGACGTTGCGTTGAAATAACGCGACACTTTACAACCGTATTCTTGGTTTTTGTAAAGCGCACAACCGTATCCGGCAAAATCGTTGTATGCGTAACGGTATTACCACTACCGACCACGATATTACCGTTATTTTCTGCATTGTTATCCAACGTAATCGTCACAGAACGTGTATCCGAACACTTTTGACATCCACTACGATTACCCACAACAACATTACCATTATTTTTTGCACCATGATCTACGGTGACTTCATCACCAGGCAACACAACGGTCTTGATTGGCAATTGCTTATCTTGCGGTTTAGACTTCTCTGGTTTTGGCGAACACACCGGCGCCTTTTTTGGCTTGTTCGTCAATGTTGGTTTATCTTGTCGGGCCTTGATTGGTTTCTGCTTTTTCGATTTTGCACAGTCATCCAACGCAACCACCAGGGAATCATTTGCATTAACCAGGGAATCATTTTTATTTGTCAAATCCACAACACGACCATTTAACGTATCAATGGAATCATTCAAGACAACAATAGAATCCGCCTGCGCAACATTTATTTTCAACAAAGCCTTGTTAAAATCAATCAAACTGTCCATTGTGGCAACATTTGATTCCAACGCCTGTCTTGCCTGCTTTACACCTGCCGATGCCCTGGCCAATTCTTCACTATATTCTTCATTACCATTACATTGGACAACACCAAAGGCCATCAACGCCACCACGGCGATACCGGCCGGAACATGTACCAATAACCATTTCTTGTCAAAACGTGCCATTTTTTATCCTTTTTTTGTTTTGCTTGACTATAATATAGACAAACAAATGTATTTTGTCAATAGAAAACAAGCATTTTTTTATTTTCCTTTGCGCTGCAGATAAAATTTTGATATAATTCACCCCAAGAGAGAAAATGAAAACACAAATACTATTTTTATTGTCCGCACTGCTTATGTGCGCCAATGCGAACGCGGCGGCCAAGTGTTCCCGCGCGAACCTAACCCGATGCCTGGATTCGGCATGTGCGATAAATATATCTTCAAACCCGTCTGCACGATGCCAATATTGCGGCACATCGGCGGCGGGTCTGCCCCCATCTGAAAAGAAAGGCATGAAATCCATATCCGTTGGCACATCGGCAAAATATAACCTGACGGACAAGGAATTGAAAAAGGCCCCAACCGATCCCGGCGAACGCTATGCCTGGGCAACGGCGCAATGTATTAAAAAGGTTGCGGGTTGCACAACCGATGACGTATCGGACACATACGATAAATTAATCGAACAATCATGCACGGCGGCGGGCGTGGCCGCAAAATTGGACAAAACATTGGATGCGGTCGCCAAAAAGAAAACCAAATCTTCATGCAAATCCGACATTACGGCATGCTTGGTTGCGGACAAATATTGCACGGCCGACTATCGTAAATGCGCCGAAGATGCGGATTTTAATAAATTCTTTGCGACATGCAGTGTAAATGCCACGGGCTGTGACGATTACGTATCGGAAATTCGCGAAACGTTATTATCTGCACGTGACGAAGCCATCAACAACACGGCAACCGTCCTGGCCCAGATAGTATCGGCATATCAAACCGCACGTGACAAAAAGATATCTTCCATCAAATCGGGCTGTGCCGACAATACGACACGGGATGCATGCGTCGAAACGGTATGCGCAACGAACATGCCAAACAAATGTGGCGACGGATATCAATCCGAACGCGCCGCGGCATTGGGCCTGTGCAAGTTCTATGAAATCGCATGCGCAACGATTGACTAACAACACAATAAAAAGAAAACATGATGAATACCAAGAAACAGTTTAAATTTTTCAAAATATTCGCACTGTGTGCATTAATGTTTTCAGTATTTTCAACCGCCGATGCCGCGGTCGTTTCGCGCACGAACAGTCGTCGCCCCGCCGCATCCACATCACGCATGCCAACCATGGCGGTACGCCTGGAATCCGAAACAAAAAATCAATCCGCCCCAGAAACAACCACACCAACATACGACGAACCAACATATGAAGAACCCACCCCGGAAATCATTGATCAGGTCGAAGAAGAAATAATAATCGAAGACAAAACATCGCAATTTGACGAAGTTTTGGACGACATATCATCATCGGGCGACGACGGATCAACATCCCTGGCGGATAAAATCCGGGCACAACGTGCCGCCCTGGACGCCCAGGATAAAATATCCACCGCATCCCAGCAAATTCAAAGTGCCATGGCATCGGGCAAAAACGCATGCGACCAAAACCTGCGCGCATGCATGCAGGAAAAATGTGGTAAAGACTATTCCAAATGCGCCGGTGACACAGATACCATGTGGGGCAACAAAATGGATTTGTGCCGACGCGACCTGCCATGTACGGGCGAAGAATATCGTCTTTTCACGACCGAGATTAAGGCCGACCGCGACATGAACGCACGCATTGCCGGGTATAATTCCATCATTGAATGCGGCAACACATACAACGAATGTATCTTTGCCGAATGTGGCACCACCTTTGCCAAGTGCCTGGGCAAAACCGCGGGGGACAAAGCAATCCAAAAATGCGAAAAAATCGCCAAAAATTGCCGCGAAATGGACAGTGGCCTGTCCGCACGCATGATGTCTGCATTTGGCGCCGTCCGCCAGGATGCCGAACGTGCGGTTCAACGCGACGAAAAACGCCTTTATGAATTACGCGACGCCATGGCATCAACATGCAAACGCCTGGGGGCGATGTTTGACGAACGCACATTGGATTGCGTATACACGGTAAACTTCTATGCCGGCGAAAAAAACACCCTGTACGCATCCAAAAAGGCATATGCCGGTGGCACTTTCAGTTGCGATCAAAATTGGTTTGGTGTTGACATAACAACGTTCAAAGAAAACGCATTCCGCGCAACCCGTGAACAATCATCGGCAACATCCGCATTGATGGGCGCCGGTGTTGGTACGGCGGTTGGTTCGATAACATCGGGCGCAATTGACCGTGCAATCGATCGATCCAAAGCGGAAAAAGCCCTGGACAAGGCCCAGGATGAACATTGCGAAAATTATCCGGACGACCCGGAATGTGCCGATCACAAGGGCAAGAAGAAAAAAGACAAAAAAACAAAAAAAGATGAAGACGACAAAGGAACCGAAAAGGATACAGATTCTGATGACGCAAAATCCGACGATAAAAGTTCTGACGCTTCACCAATAACCGTTCAGGGGATTCAGGATTCGATGAAACAAGATCCTTTTGGGGCCACTAAACCAAATCTACAAGCCCCAAAGCTGAACGCAGCCACACAAAAAACAATGGACAAAATAAACAGTGAAAACCCACATTTTGATACAACACCGAAAACATTTGACACAAAATTGCCAACAACATTATCGGGCATGACCGGGCAAAGCATGGGTGGCATTGGTTCATATACATCGGGAACATCATCAAGCGGTTCATCAACCGGCGGTTCCAGTTCATCCTCATCCACCAACGGTGGTGGCACGCCCACCATCCACCGCGCCGAGAAATAAAACACACAAGGCCAAACACACATGAAAAAGTTATTTTACATTTTTGCAATTTTATTCACGGTATTCAACACCACCGCATGGGGTGACGATGACTTCTTTAAAGACTTCAATAAGTTCGAAGAAGAAATGTCTTCTTCTCATGCAAAAATGAACCAAGATGGATGCCTCGCGCAAAAAAAAATAGAAGGAAGTGGACTGTGGATGGGCAGCCCAGAACTCCTTCCAAAAAACTGTCAAGAAATCATCATTTCACTAACAAATAAGAACGGACCTTATACACAACAAGCAACAGGCGTGTGTAACGGCATTCCATATACTTGCAACCCTGGCGACCTGCCCAGCGACTGCAACCCATGCAATATTGGTAATACACTTTTTAACTACAGCAACGATATAGCAAACGAATACAAAAAACTTGCATGCGAAAACAACCCCACAACAGATCAAAGCTCTAGTCAAGACCAACAAAAATGGATGACTATCGCTTGCAACACGCTGGCAAGCACAACAAAAGTGACTAAACAAATTTCCACCACAAAAACAAATATCACTTCTGATGAAAATAAAATAGCATCCGCACCAACCAACCCAAAAACACAAAAAACCACATCTTCCAACGCAACATCCACCGAAACAATCACCGTTTCCGGCACGGTAAATGACGATACGGGCCCCGCCATAGGCGCGAACGTCTTTGCCATTGATTCCAACGGGAAAACAATACAAAACAAAATCGGGGCTGTTGGCACCGCAACCAACACAAATGGTTATTTTGAAATCAAAAATTTTCCGTCCGATGCCAGACTGCAAATTTCATACATGGGCTTTACGACGCAAACATTTACAATCGACGAATGGAACAACAAAAATAACGAAACCACACTGCAGGAGGATACGCATAGCCTAGAAAATGTCATTGTAACGTCATGTAAAACCACCTACCCCGATTATCCCGGTGGGATAAAATTCCATCATGCCGATGCCCAAGGTCTGTGTGGAAACGACACCAATAACGATTGCGAAAAAGCCCCCAATGGGGAAGATCTCAAATGTGTACCCACACAATGCGACGAACCACGTTATAAAATACAAAACGAAAATACTTTAAACGCAAAATGCATCGAACAAAAATGCGAAATTAAAAACGGCACCGGAAAATGGACGGGAACGGCAAAAAATTGGCAATGTACGATCGATACATGCAAATCGGGTTATAACCCAAACGGTGACAATACCGAATGCATTAAAATGGCAAAAAAATGTAAGGAAAACGATGCAAAAAAACTGGAAGACGCGGGCGCATCCGATACCGGTCTGCGCGCGGGCACCGAAATATGTATCGCCCTGGATTGCAAATGCGGATATACATTGAACGGTGAAAAATGCGATCCATGGGAAAAAGATAAAAACGGAAAATACACCAAACCATGTGAAAAATCAGAATTGGAAAAACTAAACGCCAAATCCGGCATTTTGGCCTGTAACGACCGGGGCAAGGCATTTTGTGAAATCACCGAATGCATCAGTTCCGACTATACACACAACACAGAAAAAAATACATGTGACAGCAAAAACAAAACCCCATGCGACACCATACCTGAAAACGCAACCGATGCCGAATACAGAACGGTTGACGGTAAATTGGTCTGCACAATTAACAAATGCGCCGACGGATACGAACGCAACGCCGACAAAACAAAATGTAATCCAACCCCCAAATTATCGCGGGAAGATTCTAAAAAGAAAATCGCGGAATTACAGGAAAACGCAGATGCAATGCGGGCCAAGGAACAATCAACCGAAAACAAATTATTGGGTGGTGCGTCTATGGCCGCAACCGGTATTGGCGGTATGCAGGTGATGAGTGCGCTGGCCGAACAGTCCGCCGACGCGGATGCCGAGGCCGCCATGCGCGCATACCTGGCCACGTTTCATTGTAACTATGGCGGTGGGATGAACATCCCCGGTGGCGAAAAAGACGTGCAATTACCCGGCGGTAATGAATTGGTGGGGCTGTACAGTGAATATGTGAACCTGGCCAATGATTTAAAGGTGCGTAAAAACGCCCTGGGGATGAAACCGGGTATTGAAAGTGAAAGCATATTGGATTCCGCGACAAGTGGCCTGTACGACGATGTTGCGATTGGTAAAACATCGGGTGCGTTTACGTCACTGGCCCGTGCGATGATGGACCCAAATGGCGCGGATGCGGCGGCCTGGGCGGCACAGAAATCCGACACAGCGGATAAACTTAAAACCGGGGCCACAATCGCGGGTATTGGTGCGGTTGGTGGCGCGGTGGGCAATTTGCTGATAAACAAAAACGCCCCCAAAGAAAACAGCAAAGAAATAAACAAAAAATATGAAGCATTAAAGAAACTGGAATCAGACGTTGCACAAATTCCACCACAAACGGCGAAATGCCCATCGGGCACATCGGGCAACGCATACCCCGATTGTACATGTAACGACAAAACAAAAATATTTAATCCAAACACCAATGCGTGCGATGCATGCCCGGGTAACCAAATCGTCATCAATGGCAAATGTGATTGCCCAACCGATAAACCACTGTGGGATACCCAAAATAATACATGCATTGCGAAACCCACAAATTGTACACCACAGTGCAACCCAACCGATGGCAGCCACCTTAGAATGTTATCAGACTGCTCCTGCGACTGTATCGATGGGTATGACCTTGAAAACGGGTCATGCGTATGCAAATCACCAAGAGAAGAACAAGGTGGTCAATGCATAATCATTCAAACAAACACAGTCACAAAAACAATACAACAACAGATAAACACAACGGTCGAAAGCGCAACACTGCCCGCAGGTTCACTGTTTAAAATTGGCAGTTACGAATTAGTACCCGAAGCCAAAACGGCGCTTGACAGTTTTGTACAAACCCTGACCGACGGAGGATATACAGATTGCAAATTAACCATTGACGGATATACCGACCCGGTGGGCAATGAAAAAACAAATAAAAAACTGTCCGAAAATCGCGCAGAAGCCGTTAAAGACTATATTGCTAGCTTACAAAGCCAACAGATAAAATCCACCACACACAAAGGCCTCGGCGAATACGGGTGCACATGCGGAACACGTGGCAGCACATCAATCGACTATAACAATCACGAGTACAAAGCCTGTAAAGACAAAAGTGATTTATACACCCTGTCGGGCAGCGAACGATTTGCCCCATGTCGTCGCGTGGAAATAACCGCGGAATGCAAAAAAACAACCACAACCGTAACAACAACACAGCAATAAAATCCCCCCCAAAAAAATGGGGGGATTTTTTTGGTTCATTTTTTTTACCAGGCACCCGATCATAAATGAAAAACACTTGCCAACCTGTGATAACACACATCACACACAAAACTTTATAGCCCCTATTCCCGCCTGCGCGGGAATGACAATGGTTCTTTACAGCCATAAAAAATTGTCATCCCGGTGCTTGACACCGGGACCCAGGTTTTACATCCATCCTGTCATCCCGTGGCTTGACCACGGGACCCAGGTCATATTTTATCCTTTTTGTCATCCCGCGGCTTGTTTATCTTCTTCTGTCATCCCGCGGCTTGACCACGGGACCCAGGTCATATTTTATCCTTTTTGTCATCCCGCGGCTTGTTTATCTTCTTCTGTCATCCCGTGGCTTGACCACGGGACCCAGGTAAGTCGGATCGTAGCCATGTCGTTCTGTGAGCCAAGGAGTTGGTCATTTGGTTTGTCTTCCTAAG
>JAZSNY010000035.1:0-16599 GCA_045536625.1 Candidatus Enterousia sp. | reverse complement strand
CGTATGGTTGATGAAGCCGAACAAAATGCCGAAGCCGATAAAAAGAAACGCGAATTGGCCGAAGCAAAAAATGCCGCGGAAACAGCCGTGTTCAGTATTGAAAAATCATTAAAAGAACATGGCGATAAAATCAGCGAAGATGAAAAGAAAGCCATCGAAGATGCGAAAAAAGAATTGGCAGATGAATTGGCCAAGGCAGAGGCAACGGCCGAGTCTTTGAAAGAAAAAACCGATGCGTTGACCGAAAAAGCCATGAAGTTGGGCGAAGCGGTATATAAAGCCGCCCAGGCCGAACAACAGGCGGGCGAAGGTGCCGAAAATAAGAAAAATGAAGACGGTACCGTTGATGCAGACTTTTCCGAAAAGAAATAATCGTAAATTCTGTGGAATAAAAACGCCCCGTTTGGGGCGTTTTAAAATTTGACTTATTATTGTTATGACGGTATCATTGGGGACATGAAAAATATATTCTATTTTTTATCGTTTTTATGCCTGGTGCCAAATGTGGCGATGGCGTATGTTAATCGTGAAAATGCGATTGTGCGTATCATGAACAAGGATGCCGGTAAGGTTCAAGAAATTTCCATCCCCGTCGGGGACGAAGTACAGTTTGAAAAAATGTTTATTAATGTACGTACATGTAAACAAACCGACCCGTTCCAGGCCGAAGATTTCTTTGCGTTCCTGGAAATTTCAGAACGCGACAAAGGTCAGGTCTTTGGTGGGTGGATGTCGCGTAATGAACCGGGACAAAATCCGTTACAGCATCCCGATTATGATGTTTGGTTGGTTAAGTGTGAATAAAAAGGAATTAAGGGTATGTTAAAGAAAAAACTGGTTGGGTATATGTTGGGAAATGAAAATCATGTCGTCGCCCGTGGTGATCAGTGGTGCGAAGAAGGAATCAAAGTATATGTTTGTCCAACCAAGGATATGGCAAAGGCGATTTTGGAACAATCACAACGCCACAGTTTGACGCCGCATATTGTTTGGACAACAATTTATCGTGTTTGGGCCGAAGATATTGAAATTGATTACTTTAAGATGGATCGTTTGGTTTGGACACGTCAGGGTAATAAGATAATTGTTGATGCGCCCGTGTTTTACCGTGCACAACCTGTGTTATCAGAACAACGTTTGTTGCACAACGCATCACAAATAAAACATGATTTTGCAAAACTGATAAGAAGCAGTTGGGTTAAGGAGATGAGAAGATGAATATTACAAAAAAATACTTTAAGTTTTTTATTGGTGTGGCTGTCTTGATTTTGGTTATTGTTGTGTTCTTTTTTGCACAACGCAGCAGTACACTGGAAACGGGGACCCTGAAAGATTGGCGGGCCGCGTCAATGGATAGACGCGTTTCGTCCGCGCAAATTATGACCGGCGCGGGCGATAATATTGAACTGATGGTGGCGTGCGTGGACAAGATGGCCAAGTTGCCCGACAGTGGCGGAATGGCCGTGCGTGATGCAATGTCGCTGTGTAATACCGGAATTAAGTTAAAGCAAAATCTGTAATGCGGTGGTTAATGATGCTTTTTATCCTGGGGGCGTGTGTCGGCAATAGCGCCGAATGGCCCGGCCAGGATTTTGTGGGGGCAAAATATATGGAATCCCCCCTGGGCGAAGGTGTGGCGCCGGATTCTGATCCGCTGATACGATTTGATGCGTTTGATTGTACAACATTGGTCGAAACGGTATTGGCAAATGCGGACCAAGGTAAACTGAATCAAATAAGATATGCAGATGGGGAAATCGGTTTTCAAACACGAAACCATTTTATTGAATCTGATTGGTTGCGTAATAATTCCAGTCGGGTGGAAAATGTTAGCGCTAAATACGCCAAGACCGCTGTTCGGCGTGTAACGATTAATAAAAAATCATGGATGAAAAAGGTTCATGATATTGATGTGAATTTTGAGCCAGAAGATGTTGAAATAGAATATATTCCATATGAAAATCTGGGGGAATTTGTGCCCGATGCGCCAATGATTGTTCTGTTTGTTACAGATAATCCGGAATTGCGCGATAAAATAGGTACCGATTTGGCGGTTGTTCATATGGGATTTTGGTTGCCCAATGGGATGTTGCGACATGCGTCCAGCAGTCAAGGCGCCGTTGTTGATGTTGATATGAATCAATATGTGCAAATGCGTATGCAATATAAAACAAACCTGGGGATAGCATTGGTGGAAATAAAAAATGAGTGAAGAAAAAATTATTCGTATGGATATGGGAACCTTGGCGGGCGTGAACAGTGATGGGCGCCCCACCCTGTGTTTGGGGATTGAATCTTCGTCTGATGAAACATCGGCCGCCATCGTGGACAGCAATCGAAACATATTGGCGCATATTATATATTCGCAAATCCCAGAACATCAAAAATATGGTGGGGTTGTGCCGGAATTGGCCGCACGTGCCCATATCTTGGCCATTGAAGATGTGGTTCGGCAGACACTGGACAAGGCGGGCAAGTCCATTGATGATATTGATGTTATTGCCGCGACGGCGGGACCGGGGTTGATTGGCGGGGTCTTGGTTGGTTGGATGGCCGCGACCGGCATTGCCCAGGTGACGGGCAAACCATTGGTGGCGGTGAACCATTTAGAGGGTCATGCATTGGTTCCACGGTTGTGCGCGACAGTTGCGGATGGAGGTACCGGTAATACAAGCGTTGATTTCCCGTATTTGTTGATGTTGGCATCTGGTGGACACTGTCAGATTCTGTTGGTGCGTGGGGTTGGAAAATATGAATTAATCGGTCAAACATTGGATGACAGTGCCGGTGAAGCCTTTGACAAGGTTGCGAAAATGTTGGGACTGGGGTATCCGGGTGGGCCGGTTGTTGATAAACGCGCCCAGTCGGGAAATCCCAGGGCGTTCGCCTTTCCGCGCCCCCTGTGTGATAAACCGGGATGTGACTTTTCTTTCAGTGGTATAAAGACCGCGGCGCGAACATTGTTGGGGCGCGCGGAAATGCCATTGTCTGATACGTATATTGATGATTTTTGTGCTTCGTTCCAGGCATCCGTGGTGGATTGTATAATTAATCGTTTGGGTAATGCTTTGCGCGATGAACGTGTGCGTGCGGCGGCGCCCAAAACACTGGTTGTTGCCGGTGGTGTTGCCAAGAACAGTGCCATACGTGCCGCCATGGAAAAATTGGCCGAAGAAAATAAAATGATTTTTGCCGCCCCGCCATTGAATTTGTGTACCGATAATGGCGCAATGATTGCGTGGGCAGGATTAGAAAACTTTGCCGTTGGTAATATTGTTACAACACCCATTGCGCCACGTCCACGTTGGCCGTTAACGGAATTGTAATTTTTTGTTTTTTATGTTATTATGCGGGATATGAAAAACTATAAAAAATCTTATGCCGATGCCACGCGCCGTTTGTTGCAACAGGCGATTGAAATCGATCGGGCATCATTGCCACATTTCGAAGCGCAATATAAACTGTATGATATAGTTTATGTGTTGCGGAAATTGTATGCCGACCATTTGTTTCGTGATAAATTTGTGGGCGACAATCAATTTAATGGCTTTACCCCATGGCCCAAGGGCTTTTGTGCGTTAAGCAGTATATGCATATATGAATTGTATGGTGGTGACGCGGTGTGGGAACCGTCTGCGATTAAATTGGGGGCGTGGGAATATGCGCCGGTGGTGTATTTGCATAATCGCTTTACGGACGTACCATTTGATGCGACGGGCGATCAATTTGCGCCCCTGCGGGTGCCGTATGAGTTGGGTACACCAATAAACAGACGTATGCAGGATATGAAAACGCCAAATAAAATGGCGTTTATACAACGTGTAAAACAAGAACTTGATAAGCGGTGATTTATTATGCAAAAACCAGAACCCATGGTAAGCGGGGATACAATATTTAGTGTAACAGACGCGTCGGCCTTGTTAAAGGGCGTGGTGGAAACCGCTTTTCCACGGATAAAAATTCGTGGGGAATTGTCGCAAATCACGCGGGCGACTTCGGGGCACATGTATATGACCATCAAGGATGCTGGGGCAGCTATTTCTGTGATTATATGGCGTGGAACGCCGGTGCCTTTTAAGTTAGAAGATGGGTTAGAGGTTATTATTACCGGGCGGTTTACAACGTATCCGGCGCGCAGCAATTATCAGATAGTGGCCAGTGAAATAGAAATGGCGGGTGTGGGCGCGATTCTTAAAATGCTGGAAGAGCGCAAGCGTAAATTGGCGGCAGAGGGCCTGTTTGATGAAAGTCGCAAGAAGCCCCTGCCCCGATTGCCACAACGCGTTGGCGTTGTAACCAGTCCGACCGGCGCCGCATTTCAAGATATTCAAAACAGATTACGCGAACGATTCCCTGTGCATGTTTTATTATATCCCGCAACCGTCCAGGGCGCAACCGCCGCGGCCGAAGTTGCCGCCGGCATTGAATACTTTAATCGTATGAATAATGTGGATGTAATTATTGTGGCGCGTGGTGGTGGCGCGTTAGAGGATTTGTTGCCCTTTTCCGAAGAAATTGTTGTGCGTGCCGCCGCGGCCAGTCGTATTCCATTGATTTCGGGCGTTGGACATGAACCGGATTGGATGCTGATTGACTTTGCGGCCGATTATCGCGCGCCAACCCCAACCGGTGCCGCCGAAGCCGTGGTGCCGACGAAATTAGCACTGGGGCAGGAATTGGATAATATGTGGATTCGATTGTCGGGGAACTTTAAGACACGATTAATAAACGCAAAACAGCGGATGGAATCGATAAATATTAAAAGCCCAAAACAGGTCGTTATGGAACATGCGCAACGCCTGGACGATATTGGGCGTACAATGAATATTATGATGACGACCAAAATAATGGGGGCGCATCAAAAAATGGATGCGGTTTCAAATTTTCCAAACATACTGCAAAATCGTATGATGTCCCTGGGACAGGCATTGGAACATATGGGGCAGATGTTAAATTCGCTTAGTTATAAAAGCGTTCTGTCGCGTGGATATGCGATTGTTCGTGATGCAAATGACAAAATCATTGGCCGTGCGGATGCAGGTGTGCCCGCGTCGATTGAATTTGCAGACGGTGTGATAAAAATTTCTTGACCCGAAAATCCCAAATTGTGTACAATTTTAAAGTAAGAAAGGAAATGATGAATTTTGTGTTGTGTTATACAGGCAAAATTGGTTATAATGTCCGTAACGGAGAGATGTTTTGTACAAAAAATTTGACTCTTTATCTAAGTTTGTGATAGGCGTGTCGGCTGTGTTATTCACGGGGACGATGGCTTTGGGCGATATGGCACCAAATCCAAGGTCGGCCCTGCAGGTGGGACGTGATAATCGTGATGTACAAAGCGTTTCAGAAAAAAACACATCCCGTTCGACGGTACGACATGTTGCATCCGTTAATGGGCGTGGTGAAAAAACATCTGTTGATCGCCGGGCGACGGGCGCACGAACAGTGGCAAGAACGGTAATGGCACCACAAAAGGCAAGTGTTGGTGGCGGACGTGATTCTGCAACGGTTTCGCGTGCGGCGACCCCATTATCGCGCAGCGCGGTGCGCAGTGCGGTTGTGTCGACGGGAAACATTTCAAACGGTCGCAGCGGAACCACAAAAAAGATAAGGAAAGCGCCACTGGTACGTGCATCTGTGGCACGTGCGACGGCGCTGTTTGATGATGTTTCCAAGATTGGCGGTGGATATTCCGAATGTCGTGATGCGTATGCAACGTGCATGGATCAATTTTGTGGCAAAGCAAATGAAACATATCGTCGTTGCTTTTGCAGTTCACGTTTTACAGATTTTCGTAATACTGAAGAAGCGTTGGATCAGGCCAAGGTTTTATTGCAATCATTTGAGGATAATAATTTAAACGCGGTTGATAAAACCGCAGCCGAGGTTGGTGCAATGTATACCGCCACAGTCGGGGAAGCGGCGATTAAAAATGACACCAGTGGGGCACAAAGCATTTTGAATGAAATTGGGGATTTGTTGGCGGGAAAAAGGAAAACAACAACATCAGCGGCAAGCTCTTCAACATCATTGGGGGTATTGTCTTTGGATTTTTCAACCAGTGTTGATGATATTTGGGGTGGTGGCGATGTCTTTGGCGACAGTGGTTCGTCTATATTCTCGTCCGGTGGGGGACAGGATGTTTCGGGCTTAGAGGGCGAAGCTTTGTATAAGGCTGTTGATCAACAGTGCCGTGCAATGGTTGCAAAAAATTGCGAATCCGAGGCCGCCTTTAATATGTCAAAAAGTTCGTACGGTATTCTTATAACCCAGGATTGTAATGCGTATGAAAAAAGCTTGAATTCCAAGCGGGAACAGGTAAAAGCAACCGTTCGTCAGGCGGAAAAAATCCTGCGCCAGGCACGTTTGGAAGACTATCGTGCACATAATTCCCAGGATGTAAACGAGTGTTTGGATCGTGTGCGCAGTGCGATGTTGGTTGATACAGCCTGCGGTAAAGATTATAGACATTGTTTAGATTATACGGGGGTATATATAAAAACCGATGGAACACCGAATTTTACGACACGTTTCTTTCAATTGACCGATTTGATTAAGTTGGACGGGGAAGGCAGTGATGTCTTGACACAAAATAGCGAGTTTAATAAATTCTTGGACACTCGCAAGATGTTTGCAAATCAGGCCCTGGACACGTGTCGTGATATTTCCGACACCGTGTGGACCGAATTTAAACGTGCCGCGTTAATTGAAATAGCCCAGGCCCAGGACGAGAAAATAGAAGAAGTCAAAGGCACGTGCGTTTCGACAATGGCCGAATGTTATGACACAAATACAAATCAGTTAAAAGAAACCGATACAACCAAAGCACAGGCCAGTGGTGCGGCGGTGGCCTATGCTGCGAAACAAATGTGTGTAGACAAGGTTATTGCGTGTGCATCGTTGTATGGTGATAATTCAAACTGCAAATTTGATGGAAATGGCCGTTTAGTGGACGAGAACGGCAATGTGTCGGCCGATCGTTGTGGATTGACGGAGCTGTTGGCGTTTGTTGATATGGTTGATAATGTTCGTATCGCCGAAGGTTGTGCGGATGCTTTGACAAACTATGTTCAAACATTGTGTGCCCCAACCGCGGGGGATACGGGAAAAAGTTTCCCATGGGGATGCAGAAAGCTTAGTTTGGACGGCGAGGACGGCGTTAAGGAGAAGATCGTAGATTTTGCCGTACGAAATTGCGCGGATCCAGATAATAAAGGCGAAATTACGGGAACCACAGATGAAAAATTGAATACGTTAGGCGAGCAAGCAGCCGAGGTTAAAGAGACCATTAACAGAACTTTGGATTCCATCCGTGAATCGATTTCTACGATGATGCGTGACGAGTGTTATGCGGTCAAAGACGACGGCGTTGTGGTTTTTGATGAAACGGGCGGAACCTTTGCTGCGATGGCGAACCCCGAGGTTAGCATATCACCAACATGGCTGAAAAATGTCTTTGGCAGTACGGCGGAATTAAAACAGTTGGCAGACACGGGTATTTATGGATACAAATTGATAATGGAAAGTGGCGCACGTGCGGGGGATAGCGTAACAACAAGTGCACAGGAATCGAATCGGTCTTTGGGGTATGGGGTGTGCACGATTCCGTCGGTACAACAGTTATGTAATATGCAAAATCAATTGCCCAATGTTGGCGAAGGAGTGGCCAAATATGACGCAGGAAAGCGTACATGTACATTAGAACCTGATTGGTATGAGTATCGCTGTCGTATTGCGGGGGGGTATTATGTTGTTGAATCTGAAGGAAACTGCTATTTAAAACAATAGGTTTAACGAATGAAATGGGTATTATTTTGTTTGGCTGTGTTGATTTTTCCAACCGTTGGAATTGCGGGAGAGTATGACTATGATGCCACGGGGGGCAATGTTTCAGACACCATATTGAACGCATGGGGGGCACCGAAGATTAATCCTGGTTTTATTCAGGATGCTAGTGATGCCGTTGGAAATGCGTTTACGATAAAAAGCGGTTATGCATGCTGTGGCGGGCACGAGGCAGGAACAGGGAAATTTTATTTAAATACAGAAGACGACGTTGCGCATATTGGGTTTATTGCACAGAAAAATGTATCGGAGCATGGCGCCGAATTTTGCTTAACCCAGGTTCACGCCGCATCTTCAACGACAACGTTTTATCTGCGTTATCAACAGCCCAATTGGCCGGGATTACCATGCGCATGGTTTTGTGAGCCGGGATGGGATGGTGTTGAGTGCAAAGAACAAACCAGTGTAAATCACGCGTGTAACACGACAAATTATGCAGCCGCGATTGATAAGGTTAAGAAAGAGGTATACTCCGGTAATGATGCAATCGCGATATCCGGGCGTCGAATGGGCGTTGCAGACAGTGTTGCGTTCTTGGATTCGTTGAAAATAAAAGACTTTTATCCGCACCAAATTGTTTTAGGGGCAGTTGAATTCAAAGAACACGGAATTGTTGTTACGCCAATTATTTTGGCGGCTGTCGGAGACCATCCTGTGAAAACACATGTTACGGCACAAAAGGCAACATCCGGTGCCCGCAAAACATTTTGTGCCCAGGGCTATACCAATGGCGAAGATTGTCGCGTTTCATCCAATCAGTGCGGTAAAGAGAAACTGTGCGCGGGGTACGATGAAAAGAACTTTGATTCCAAAATACATGAAAAACGACCAAATGGTTTGTGTTCTGTAATTGTATGCAAGGATGAATCCAAGGGATTAGATAGCAATTATAAATGTGTCGATTGTCTTGATAATATCAAGGGTGGACGCTGTAATGTTGTGGAACATGATGAAATGGGGCGCTGTGTTGAATGTCCGGTAGGAAAGTTCTTTGATGAAACCGATTGCACCTGTAAAACTGCGCGCGTATTGAGCAATGATCAAATGAAATATGGCCAGTTCGAAGGTGATGTTGTAACAAAACAATGTTGGACAATGAATGATTCCAAAGCATTTTTAGAGTGTATGTTAGGTACCACGACAACAAAATAACTCGTCTCGCCAAACGGCGGGATTTTTTGTTGAACAAACCTGGTTCCCGTGGTCAAGCCACGGGATGACAGAGGGGAATAATTACTGGATTGCCGTGCATATGCTTCGCAATGGCAAAAATGAAAACTGTGTGCGCATGGATTTGACACCCTCAATCTAGGGCTTAATCAGTGTTTTTGCCATTGTAATGGATTCGGGTGTGATTTCGGCGCCACTGATTATACGGGCAATTTCATTTATACGTTCGTCGGACAAGATTTCACGCACGTCCGTGGTGGTTGTGTTATCATGTACCGACTTGGCAATTTTAAAGTGCCGGTCTGCGTATCCCGCAACCTGGGCCGAGTGGGTTATAACCAATGCCTGGGATTTAGATGCCAATCGGTTTAAACGTGCGCCAACCGCCGATGCGGTCGCGCCACTGATGCCCGTATCAATTTCATCGAATACAAATGTACAAACGTCATCTGTGCCTGCCAAAACAACACGCATCGCCAACATTAAACGCGCCAATTCACCACCCGATGCCGAACGATGCAATGGCGCAAACGGTGAACCGGGATTGGTACGTATCATAAATGTAATATCGTCCGCACCATGTGACGCGGGGACAGTCGATGAAATGTCCGTCATAAAATCCGCCGAGCCCAATTTTAAATCCGGTAATTCTGATAACAGTCGCGTCCGTAACATATCACCGGCACGAACGCGCGCGTTGTGCAATTCGGTGGCGGCGGTATCGAATTCGCCACGATACAGGTCAACCATGGTTGTTAATTTCTTTAATTCGGCATCAGAATTATCAATCGCATCCAGTTGCGCCGACATTTTTTCCAACAGCGCCGGCAATTCATCCGCACAAACACGATGTTTGCGTGCCACGGCGCGTATGGCGAACAAACGTTCTTCGATTTCGTCCATACTGTCAACGTCCGCGGAATCGGGTTCCAAACTTTGTGCAATTTGTGCCACGGATTCTGCAATATCGTATAATTTATCAATCTGTTCCGAGTATGGGTTTTCGTCGCCCTTGATTCTTTGCAGGATGTGTGCCACGGCAAATAACTGTGCATCAATGGAATTGCCGCGCGGTGCCAGGGATTCAAGCGCCTCGGTCAATATGGCGCGGTTCTTTTCCGTATTCATCATGTTTGTACGGCGTGTGGTCAAATCTTCTTCTTCGCCGGGTTGGACGTTTAATGCGCGCAATTCTGCAACGTTGTGTTCCAAGAATTCGCGTTCGGTGGCACTGCGTTCCAACATGTCACGTAATTCATCCAGGCGATGCGTCGCATCACGATAACGTGTATAAGCGTCCCGCGTAGCCAACAACATTTTTGAAAAATCAGGGATGTTATTTTGGGCGAACATATCCAGGGTTGGACGATGGGTCGATTGATTTAACAGTGCGTGATTTGCAAACTGACCATGAATTTCAACCAATGAATCACCAACCGTTTTAAGCGTTTTTATCGACACGGGCGTATCGTTTATCCAGGCCCTGCTCTTGCCATCAATGCCCAATGTGCGGCGCAAAATTAAACCGTCTGATATATCTATGCCGTTTTCAATCAATAAATCATGTACGGCGGTGGGCACGCAATCAAACATTGCAACAACAGATGCCATGTCACATCCATGACGTACCAGGCCCACGTCGGACCGCGCACCCAACGCCAATGACAGCGCGTCCATTAAAATACTTTTTCCCGCGCCCGTTTCCCCGGTAAGGATGTTTAACCCCGCCCCAAATTCCAGGTTCAGACGTTCTATTAATACAATATTAGATATGCTTAGATTAATTAACATGTACGGATTATAACCGTATGTCTGGCAATTTTTCCAGTAAAAAATCATGTGTCCATAAAATATAACCGGTTATTTCATAGTTCGGATATACGGCATGTAATAATTGAACGTATTCATTAACCTGATCGATATATTTTTGGCGATAAGTGTCCGGATTGACGTCCGTTTTATAATCCAACACCATGATTGTATGCGCCGTGTCATCTGTGATCATGCGGTCGATGCGACGGCTGATAAAACGGTTGTTTATGGTGCCTGCTATGGGGACCTCGGTCCGGGATAGCGGTGAAAAGAATTTAGCCAAATGTGGCGTGGCACAAATACGTTCTATTAAATCTTGGTCGCCCGCAGAATACGTGTCCGATATCACAATCCTTTGTAATTTACGATGCATTTCGCGACCTGTTTTGGTTGCAAAACGGGTGCGTTCGGTGCGCTGTAAAATATTATGCAATGTTGTCATTTGTTATCCGTATATGTTCATTTGGTGTGTTGCCCGCCAATACCCGCCACAACTGGCTGTGCCATGCGTTTGGTGTGGCGTTCTTGTGTGGGGTGTATCCGTATATGTACAGTTCGTCACGCGCACGTGTCATGGCGACGTACAACAGACGATAATATTCCGCCATACGTACGCGTTCCAAATCCGCAGATGCGTTTGCGCGATGTTCACTGGCGTCGCCACGGGGCGCCCACAGCCAAACCGGCATATCGGGCCGGGAAGAAATTGGCAAAATGTTTTCAGACTTAGGCGTACGGACAGTGTCAATCAAAAACACGACCGGTGCTTCCAGGCCCTTGCTGCCATGAACGGTAACGATGCGAACGCCATGCGACGCATCCATATCGCGTTTAATTTCACAGGCGCCGGTTATGAACCACTTTATAAATTCGCGCAATGTGCCGGGCTGGGTGCGTTCATATGACAGACAGATTGTCATAAATTCTTCAAGTGGATCTATGACCTGTGGCCCCAGGGCAGAAATAAATTTTTGACGTGTATTTTCCGAATTTAATATATACGAAAAGAACGAATATGGTGCATCGGTTTTAGATCGAACTTTGATGTCGGACAGCCGTGCATAAATCTGTGGGAACGCATCCTGCAATATTTGGTATACAGATATTTTGGGCGCATTTTTATCAATGCGACGACGTGCAGAATTTTCGGTGTTTCGCAGATTGCACAAATTAAAAATATCACGTTCCGTCAAATAGAAAATCGGACTTTTTAAAACACAACACAAACTAAAATCATCATCCGGATTCAGACACCAACGCAACAAATTTAACAGGTCGCGCACGGCCGGATAATCAGGTAATACTATTCGGTCGCTGCCCGCGACGGCGATGTTGCGCACCTTTAATTCATTCGCCAATGGGGATGCCATGGGATTTCGCTGTTGAACCAATACCATTATGTCACGTGCGGCGTATGTGCCAGATTCGATTAATTCTTGGATTCTGTCGGCAATTTGTTTTATATATTCGCGTACATCTGTGTCAGATTCCTGTTTGGCGACCAATTTATGAATTTCCACCGCGCCCGGGGCATCAACGCGAAAACATTTGTGCGAATTATTTAAGAAATCTGAAATTTCAATGACACCGGTATCCGAAAAAAAATCATCAACCGCCCGAAGCACGGGGGCCGTGGAACGAAAACTTTGCGCAAGGGGGACTTCACGAATTGCGCGAACGTTATTAGTAATATAAGTGGCAATTTCATCGCGACTGCGTGCAAACGCAGCGGGATCCGCCCCCTGGAACCCATAAATAGATTGCTTGGTATCACCAACGACAAACAAAGAACGCGGCATGTCACCGGTATCGCCTTCGGTAAAGAACTCGCCCGACAGCATGCGCAAAATATCCCATTGAAGCGGCGAAGTATCCTGGGCTTCGTCCACCAGGATGTGCGACAGCGATAAATCCAATTGAGATAACACCCACCCCATAGTTTCTTGGTCAGAAAACAGTTTGCGCGTATATAAAATTAAATCTTCAAAATCCAATAAATTTCGCGCGCGTTTTTCATGTTTATATGCCGTGGCAAAGGCCGCAGACAAATCAAATAATGCAACCGTATCCATAAACAAGGTTTCATTTGCGTTTTGTTGGTTTAAATTATATACACGTTCCATTTCGGACAATAGATAATCTTTTTTTGAAACGGTTGCCTTGGGGGTTCCCTGGGCCGTTAAGTACGCGGTTTTGTATTTTTCGAAATCAATCGTCGTATCAATATATTGTTTTGTTAAGTTAATAATTTCGTCCAAGTACTTTACCGGCTTTTTTGCATTTTTTTGGTCATCCATGGCCAAATCTATGATTTTTTGCAGCGCCGCGATGGAGACTTCGTATTTTTTTACATGTTCTAAATTTAGATATTTTTTAGTCGTCTCAATAAAGTATTCGCGATACTTAACAATGTCTTCAACCTGAAAAAAGTTCTTGTATTGTGCACTTAGCACCCCCAACAGGTCGGTCATATATGTTTCCGACACCCGCCCCACTATGTGCGAGAAAGCATCGTACACCCGCCCATCAGATGTGGGCGAATTTATCATTTTGTTAAACGTATCCTGTAATAATATACGCTGGGTTACATCAGACACCAAAGACCAGGACGGAGATATGCCGGCCTCAATCGGGAAGCGACGTAATATTTCTTCACAAAAACCGTGTATGGTTTTTATTTTTAACATTTCAGGGGCATCTATGTACCGAAAGAAGATTTCGCGCGCATGCGCAATATCCGCATCGGTTACAGGACGCGATACCGCGACACCATCCAACATTTCGCGCAAATCATCATTGGATGCCAGCGCCCATTTGCGCAAGGCAGCCAAAATACGATTGCGCATTTCGCCCGCCCCCGCATTTGTATATGTCAAACACAATATGCCGGACGTGTCACAGTCGGGACTGCGAAATAAAATACGCAGCAAGCGTTGGGTTAAAACACTGGTTTTTCCGGTGCCGGCGTTGGCCTGGACCCATACGTTTTCCAATGGATTTGCCGCACAATCTTGTTCCGGTGAAAGTATCGTTTTTTTTGTCATTTCTGCCCTTGCATTATTATCTGAATTCTAGTATAAATTCAGTACAACTGCAAGATTTATAAACGCAGGGATACGCAGGGAGAAAAGGAAAATGGAAATCACACAAACTTGGCTGATTATAAGCGGTGTTTTTGCCGGATTGCTGTTCGTTACATTGATCGCTTTATTTTGGATATCGCGCCGTTCGCAAAAGGTTATGCAGTCTTTATTGATGATTATGACCCGGCCCGAGCGCGCAAAAATAGCCGACGCAACACGTGTGTTGAACACCATTTTGGCCGACGAAATTAACAAGATAGAACAAAGTTTTCAAACGATGCGCGATACACTGAACGCGCAAATTGCGTCTGCACATGAATTGAAACAGGCACTGGGGGAACAAAATGCGCAGTTGGTCGCCATGGCGGACGAAGCAACAAAAAAACTGGCCACAATGTCGGGAAGACTGGATAATACCGTTGCGGGTTTGGGCAATGTGGTTGATTCACAATCGTGGAAAGATGTAGAAAACGCAACCGACAGATTTAGCAATACAGTCAATATGTTATTGGATAAAATTGACACAACTTCACAAGACGTGTCTGAGCGTAGCGCGGGCATACAAACACAGATAGACACATGGATTGAAAGCAGCAAAACGCTGTCCGAGCATTTGCAAGGCGAATTTTCAAGTAACGAAAAACAGATGCAAAATATCATCACAGAATCAAATAATATAAAAACCACACTGGAAGAATTGGAAAAATCAACCGCCGAAGGATTCAACAATGTCAAAACCAGTGCCGCAAACTATGAAGAAATAATGATCCGTAACGATAGGTTATTAGACGGATATTTGGAAAAGTTGGACACGTTTGGCAAGCAATCAAAAAAACAATTGACCGGACAGATGAATACACTGACCAACACAGCAAATGTTGTTGCGGGGCAAGTGCGTCTGGCAGAATCATCAATAGATAAACAGACACAACGCCTGGCCGATGCGGTCGAAACATTGATGACATCCGCAACAGCAACAGAAACGTCCGTACGTGGCATTTCGACAGAGTTGGCAACCCTGACAAATCGATTTGATGGGGAAATAAAAGAATTTGCAACGGGCGTTGTGTCCGAACTAAAAACCGTATCAGGCGTTGCAAATGCAACATTAGAAAACACCAAGACCGCGGCAAGTGCCTTTTCGGAATCAGTCAAAGCAATGGCAACAGGTGTGCGCGAAACATTGATTGAAATGAATACCGCGCACACACAACTGTCGGGACAGTCTGCAAATCTGATTAAGATGTCAAACGAGACAACCGCACAGTTGCAACCGTTGTCCGCATTGATAGAAAGATATTATTCCGCCCTGCCCGATTTGTCCCGTGGCAGTGTTGAAGCCAGCGAGACATTAGAAAAAATCGTTACCAGTTTGAACGAAAAACTGAATCTGATGAATGCGACGGTCGCAGAATCCACAACCGCCATTTCAGATTCTGCGATTAAATTGGAAGACCTGGCCGGGGCGTCGCGTCAGCAAATGATAGATTTAATGAGCGACTATGCCAAGGCAGTAAACACCATGCAAACATTAAATAAACAGATGATGGTCGCACGCGCATCTGCGCCAATGGATGCCATCAAGGCCGCGCCAATGGAATCTTTTGGCCATGTTAGCGCCCAAGACTTTTTGGCACAAAGCGAAAAGATGTTTGAAAAACTGCACGAGCAATCCATGGATTTAACACGCGCGGTTGGCGCAGAAATACCCGATGTCGTTTGGAAAAAGTATCACAGCGGGGATAAAACCATATTTTCAAAATGGTTGGCCAAGATGCTGAACGCGGCGGAAAAGAAACAAATTCGCGACATGATGAAGAACGATGCGGTATTTCGTTCCCAGGCAACACAATTTGTACGCAGTTTTGATAAAATATTAAGCGCCGCGCAACAGGCGGACAATTCTGACAAGGTGTCAGCCACATTGATAAAGACAGACCCGGGACAGATATATATATCGCTTAAAAGTTATGTATAACGCAACCGCCGTAATGGCGGTTTTTTGTTATATAAAAAATGCGCCATTTCCAAAATGAAATGGCACAAATATTCTGTTTTTGGATTAAACTAGGATGCATACGCATCGCCGTAACAGGTTTGGGCTGCACCGGCACTGGATGTGAATTCAAATGTTCCCGAATTATCCGTGGCGGTTGGCCCCTTGACATAACATTGGCCAATGCCAATACCACCATTTGAACCATATGACGTGTTGGTAAGCGTATAACCATCAACGGTTGTCGTATTTGGAACGGGACAGGCAGCACACCAATCAATCTTGCCATAATCTGTTGTGGTCATGTAATTCATCTCTACCGTTTTTCCGCCGACATTCACACCCGACGTAAAACCGGGCGTACAATACCATGACATATTATCTTCGGTACAGGTTACGCGACCAAGGTCCCAATCTGCGGGATAATCGATATCGTTGTGCACCGCATCCACCATGCCAACCAACGGGTTTAACATCATATCACAGCCCGATACACCCTGGCCGGTTTGTGAATGTTCCGTATATTTTTTATCGGAACACGATGTGTGTTTGTAACAAACGGTTGCATCCTGGATTCGGTAGGGGCATCCTTTGCTGGGATTATCCGTGGTGCTAAGCCCACTGACCGGATATGGGCCACCACCAGGGGTGGAGGTGCTGTAATCGGTATCACCAAAATACAAAACGTCC
>JAZSNY010000015.1:0-11278 GCA_045536625.1 Candidatus Enterousia sp. | reverse complement strand
GGCAGTACCAATGTCCATGTTTCTGCAATGCGTGATATAGTGCCGGGGGATTTTTCGGGGAACTATATAAATTATGGCGTGCGCGAACATGCCATGGGGGCGATTATGAACGGTATGACCGTTGGGGGTGTGCGCTGTTTTGGGTCGACGTTCCTGGTGTTCAGTGATTATATGCGCCCCAGTATTCGTTTGGCGGCGTTGTCGGGATTGCCGGTGGTGTATGTGTTTACGCATGATAGTATCGCCGTTGGCGAAGATGGACCAACGCATCAGCCGATTGAACAGTTGCCGTCGCTGCGTATGATTCCGAATTTGAACGTGTATCGTCCATGTAACGGGGCCGAGGTTATATTTGCGTGGCGCCGTGCGTTGACCGAACCGAATCGGCCATCGTGTATTGTTTTGTCGCGCCAGAAGATTGCACGTGTGGAAACGCCGTTGGGGGCGGATATTGGACGTGGGGCGTATGTGATTCGCTCGGCGGGGGCCAAGGGGGTGCGGGCAACGATTTTGGCCACCGGGGCCGAAGTGCCATTGGCAATATCTGTTGCGGAAAAGTTGGGAAATGCGGTTCAGGTTGTCTCCATCCCGTCGGTGGCGGATTTTCGTATGCAGGATGCGGAATATAAAAAACAGATTTTGCGCGGGACGGTTTTTGCAATCGAGGCCGCGGCATCCGCGCCATGGTTTGAATTTGCAGATGCGGTTATTGGAATCGACCGGTTCGGTATGTCGGGGCCGGGGGGCCAGGTGTATTCGGAACTGGGGTTTGATGTTGATGCAATCGTGGCGGATATAAAGGCAAAGATAAAATAATTTTTTGATGGCGGAATATGTTTTTACTTTATCAACGGGGGAAGAGGTTCCGGTTATTATAACCACGCGGCGTGGTATGCGTAATATTACCCTGCGTCCACGTGTTACGCCGCGACGTGAAATTCATATGTCCAAGCCGTGGTTGGTGTCGGAAAAACGTGCGATTGATTTTCTGCTTTCAAAACAAAAGTGGCTGGAATGCGTGTTCCAAAAATGTCCGGCCAAGGTTAAGTTGCAACCCGGTGATGAAATAGAATTTTTGGGGCGATGTGTGCAATTGGTACATAATCCAAATATGCGGTCTAATAAATTCAGTGCGGATGGTTCGCAACTGGTTATTGGTGGGACGGCGGATATGTTTGAACGTCGTGTGCGTGATGTTATCAAGGCGGAATTTCTGCGTGAATTAAAGGGTGTGATACATACGGCGCCACGTGAATTTTGGCCACGGCGCATTGCGTTGAGGGATACGACCAGTCGCTGGGGCAGTTGTTCAACAACGGGAACCGTGTCTTTTTCGTGGCGGTTGGCGTTTGCACCAGCCGATGTTATGCGATATGTTGTTATGCATGAATTGGCGCATGTAAAACACATGAATCATTCGCCCGAATTTTGGATGACTGTGCGTGAACTGTATGGCCCGGGGGTAGAGCGGGCAAAGCGTTGGCTGGCGCAGAATGGTGGCGCGTTACATAAATATTTCTAAGGAAAACGTACCTGTTGTTTGTTCGGTTGTTTTGCGTTATTATATGTATGTATTTACGGGGGCGCAAAACGCAACACGTCACAGATGTTTTAAGAACAGGAATTTCTTTTCTTTCGTCATTTGTGTGTGGGTGTGATGCGTCCCCGCCCAATTTTTCTATGTTTTTACTTGAAAAAAATAAAATTTATTGTAGAATTAATGGGAAATGATAGAAAAAAACATTATCTTGGTTGTTTTGCATCATGCCCACGCGGGCGAATATTAGCATATTGTATTTTTCTGTGATATAATTGACATTAATAATGTCGTGTTTTCCATATTTAATAAAAATTAAGGAATAAAAAATGGATTTAAAACCAACAAAACCTTTGTCGGGCTTTATAGAATTATTGCCGTCGCAACAGCGTTGCTTTGATTTTTGTGCGGCGCGTATGCTGGATACGTTAAAAGTGTCCGGATTTAATCAGTTGGATTTGCCGGCAATCGAACGGGCCGAGGTTTTGACAGACAAAGATAATTGGGATGAAATTGAAACACAAATGTTCCTGTTTCAAAAGGGCGATACCAAGATGGGGCTGCGGTATGATGGTACGGTTGGGTTGTCGCGCTATGTTGCGGGGCATCTGAATGATTTGGTGTTCCCTTTCCGGGCCAGTCAGTTTTCAAAACGTTATCGTGGTGAACGTGCGCAACGTGGTCGATATCGTGAATTTTATCAGATGGATATGGATATAATGGGGGTGAATTCGTTAAGTACGAATTATGATGCGGAAATTATTTCTGTGATTCAACGTACGTTAAATTCTGTGTCTGAATTTATTGGTGAAAATGCGGTGCGTGTCGGTTCGCGACCATTTTGGGATGCGTTGTTTGATTTCTTGGAAATGACAGACGGACAGAAAAAAGATGTGTTCGTCCTGATTGATAAAAAAGATAAAATGGGCGATGCGGACTTTGCCGAAGGGTTGCGTGATGTGTTGGCGGACGCCAAAAAAGAAAATCAAATTAAGTCGGTGTTTATAAGTGGTTATTCGGAATTCTTGAACAAGTCTGACAAGTTGGATTTGGCGATTTCGGAACTGAATCAGTTTATGAAAACGTTGGATGAATTTGGGGTAAAAAATGCCGAAATCGATTTGTCGATTACGCGTGGGTTGGCGTATTATACCGGGTTGGTGTTCGAATTTAAATTGTTGCGTTATCCGGAACTGGGGACGGCGGCCGGCGGTGGGCGGTATGCCGATTTGGCGGGTAAGTTCAGCAAGACCAAGATTATTGGCGTTGGTGCCGCGATTGGTTTTTCGCGTATCTTCGTTGCGTTGATGGAGGCGGGGGCGATTGATTTGTCGCAATTTGAATCGCCGGTTGATGTGGCGGTGCTGTGTATGGGAAATGAAAATTTGTCGTATGCGGTATCTGTTCTGAACGCACTGCGTGATGCGGGTGTGGCGTCGATTGCATATTTGGATGCCGATAAAAAGTTTAAAAATCAAATTGAGTACGCCGATAAAATAAACGCCAAATTCAGTATGATAATTGGTGAAACGGAAGTGAAAAATCAGGTTGTCGCAATGAAAAATATGGCCTCTGGTGAACAGCAGAATTTGGCCATTGCGGATGCGATAAAAATCTTGGTGGGGGTATAATATGATAATAGAACAGAAGTTACATGATATTCAAAAACGTGCCGCCGAGATAGAAGCGCAAATGAATTCGGGCGAAGTGTCGGGCGATACTTTGACGCGTTTGTCCAAGGAATATTCGCGATTAAATGAAATACTGCCTTTGATTAATGAATATTTTCAGACGGTCGCGGGGATTAATGATGCGCGTGAAATGCAATCTGATCCGGAATTGCGCGAAATCGCAAATGAGCAGTTGGTTGAACTGAATCGTGTATTGCCGGATATTGAACGACGCCTGCAAATTGCGTTGTTGCCACGTGATGCGGCGGATGATAATGGTGTTATTATGGAAATTCGCGCGGGTGTCGGTGGCGAAGAATCTGCGTTATTCGCGGGTGATTTGTATAACCAATATAAGTCATATGCATTGCGCCAAGGGTGGAAGATAGAAGTTATCGAAGAAAATGCAACGTCCCTGCACGGGTACAAGGAAATAGTGTTCAAGGTTGATGGGGCGGGTGCGTATGGTCGTATGAAGTTTGAATCGGGTATTCATCGTGTTCAGCGCGTGCCCGAGACCGAGGCCGGTGGCCGTATTCATACCAGTGCGGCATCCGTTGCGGTTATGCCCGAGGCCAAAGATATTGACGTCGTAATTGAAGATAAAGATATTCGTATTGATATTTTCCGTGCGTCGGGTGCGGGTGGTCAGCATGTTAATAAAACCGACAGTGCGATACGTATTACACACTTTCCAACCGGTATTGTTGTGACGTGTCAAAATGAACGTTCGCAGTTACAGAACAAGACGGCGGCGATGGCGGTACTGCGTTCTAAATTGTACGAAAAACAGCGTACGGAACAGATGAACGCCAGTAATGCTTCGCGTAAATCAATGGTTGGGTCGGGTGATCGCAGCGAGAAAATTCGTACTTATAATTTCCCGGAACAGCGTGTGACGGATCATCGTATTAAATTGACCCTGTATAAATTGGATGATATTTTGGCCGGTGGGGCAGGGTTGGATGAAATGATAGACGCGTTGATAGCAGCAGATCAATTAGAGCAGTTGGCGAATATGGAGTAGGTTGTGCGTTCATTAAAAGTGATTGAGATGGCGTATTCTGTGTGTGCGGATTCTTTGGGGGATAAACCTTTGTCTGTTTATACGGCGCAAGATTTTGATTTAAGAACCCAACGTAGCGTATTGGAAAAAGTTGTAAGGCAGTATGCTGATTATTCGGCAAACGAAGATTTGGTGCGTGATTGGTGTGTGGACTATGCGGCCAAGAAAGACAGGACTAGTAATATTATTGCGGGGACATGGCGTTGGTGTTTGAAAATAAATAAAGAATTGCCAGTCAGAATGCAAAAACAACGTTAAAAAACACCCGCCATATGGCGGGTGTTTTTTAGAACAGGTATTTGAAGTTTAATCCCCCAATCCATCCGTCGTGTGCACCGTCGCGTCGTGCGATGTTTGCGCGCAATGTTATATATCCAACAGATTTTTCAAGGGACAGACCGTATTCTGAAAAATGTATGTCGGACGGTGTGTTGTATTTGATGCCGTTTGCGGTTATGTCGCCGCCGTTTGTAAAGAACATGACGTATTTTGCGTCCAGGGTACCGTACCACCCGTTGCCTATGTGTTTTATTGCGCGGATTGTTGGGGTGACTTCGAACATATCAAATGCATCGTTTGTTAAAATGTCGCCCGATGCAGATGTATAGTTTTCGGCCTTGATCCATGTGTATCCGGTTTGTATGCCAGGTTGCAATGTAAATGTGCTGTCCAGTGCTATGTCATAGGTTGTGTTTAACGTGCCGGAAATCCAGAAGTTTGTATGCTCGTCCGTGCCAAAGATGGTGTCGCTGGTGTTGTCGATAACGCCACCGTTCACGGTTGCGGCCAGATTAAAGTTTTTTGTGGCGTATTTGTTGTAAACACCGAAAAGTCCGCCCTGGGATTTGGTTGTGATGTCGTGATTGTGGTGCTGTGCGTCCAAAAATCCTGAGTATATTCCCCAGGTGGCGTGTCCGTATTTGAATCTTGTTTCGCCACCGGCCAGTCCCGCCATAAACAGGTTGTATTTGGTGCCCAGGCGTGCGGTGCTGTCCAGGTTTGTGTTAATGTTGGCGTGTTGCCAATCAAACCACAGGTTGTTTAATGTGTGGCGTGCGTTTATAGCGTCGCCACCGCTGCGTCCCGCCAAGCCGTCGTCATTGTATTCGCCGTATATTGGCGCGGTGCCGTACATCGGTGCGTGCCCATATGTGGCGGTTGGGTTCTTGGTGTTGGTATTTGTGTTCAAGTGGTTTATTGAGTTGGTTTTTGTGGGGGTGAATGATGAAAATGCGACCTGGGCGATTGTGTGTTGTAAAATAGCGGCGTTGTACGCGGTTGTTGTGTTTGCGTAGATGTGGGCGTTTGTTGCGCTTGCGGTTGTGGTAAATCCAATAAGGGCGATTGTGGTTGAAAGCAGGGTGGTCTTTTTCATCTCTTCTTCTCCGATTTTTTTTGTTTTTTGTTTCTTGAATTATAGCATAAATTCCCAGTGGAAAAAAGATAAATGCGTTTCTTTTGTTGTTTTTTTATTGTTTGTTGGGGATTTTTTGATACAATATTGCATTGATATGTTAAAAGAGTGTGAAGATTTTATTGATCGTCCGATTGTGATGGTTGGGCTAATGGGGGCGGGCAAGACCAGTGTAGGGCGTGCGTTGGCGCGGCGGTTGGGGATTCCTTTTGTGGATTCTGACAAAGAGATAGAGGCTGCTGCGGGATGTAGTGTGGTTGATATTTTTTCTATGTATGGAGAAGAAGAGTTTCGGCGTGTTGAGCGGCGTGTGATTGAACGGTTGTTGGATACCCCGCCGGCCTTAAAGGTAATTTCAACGGGCGAGGGGGCTTTTATCACACCTGCGATACGCGAAATGATTGCCGAGCGCGCGTTGTCTGTTTGGTTGCGGGCTGATTTGGATTTGTTGGTAAAACGTACGAAGAGTCGTGATACGCGTCCGCAGCTATTGAATACGGATAGTCGCAAGATTTTGGAGCAGTTAATAAAAGAGCGTTATGATATTTATGCGTTGGCGGACATAACTGTGCAGACGCGGGACGAGAATTTGCGTAAGACCATGGGCAAGGTTTTGCGTGCAATAGATGATTATTCTAATGGACAAGAAAAGGAGTAAAAAATGGCAAAAAAGAATAATATATTTAAAGAATTTAGCACTTTTGTTCAGCGTGGCAATGCGATTGATATGGCGGTCGGTATCATTGTTGGTAGTGTTATGACCGGGGTTGTAAATTCGTTGGTAAAAGATGTTATTATGCCGCCGATTGGGTTGTTAATTGGTGGGGTTGACTTTTCACAATGGTTCTTCGTTTTGGGGGGTGGCGAACCAGGTGCGCATTATGAAACGATTGCGGCGGCCCAGGCGGCGGGCGCTACGACGCTGAATTTGGGTGTTTTTCTGAATTCTGTGGTCAGTTTCTTTATTACTATGTTCGCAATATTCTTGTTTGTGCGCACTATGAATAAGATGCGCGACAAGAAGCCTGCGAATACGCATGCATGCCCATATTGTAAATCTACGATTAATAATGCGGCGACAAAATGTGCGTTTTGTTGTTCTGATGTAGAGCCGGTAGAAACGGGCGCCGTGGTTGAAAGTGATTTGAAGAAAGGGATTAAGGGGGTGACTAAGTTTGCAACGGGTGTTGCGACGGATTCTTTGAAGAAAATCAAAAAGATTACAAAGCATTAATGTGCTTTTGTGATAAAGCAGGTTATGATGGTCATGAGTAAAAACATGACCTTTTTTTATTGTTTTGTTCGTGTTGATTTGTGGTGGGGGAAAGTGATATTTAAAAGGCGCATAATGTATATTATGTATACTTCATGATATGAATACGATATAAAAACGTAAACATTTTTATATTCGTATGCGCGGCAATTCAAACGTCGCTGTGCTTGTTTTCATTGGTGCACCTGTATACATAAATATTCGTTATGGCGCTTTGGCTGTTGTTTATGACGCCATGCGCATATTATGTAATTTTTTTCTTGATGATGATGTTTGGTTGTTGTGGTGGTTGTTGGGTGTTGTGGTGCGTCTGATGTTTAATTTGTTTGTTAAGATTTGCGGTTAGTATTCTGAATATACGCTTATAAGCATATTTGGTGTTTTGTGCCGTGTGTTTGAGATTTTTTTGCCTTTATGATGTGCGGAAAATGTGGTTGTGTGCCCTGCTTTGTCTTGAAAAAATGCAAAAAATGGCGGATTTCTGCGGGTTTCTTCGGACTTTTTTGGTGTTTTTTTTGTGCGTTTTGTGGTTTTTTGTCTGTTTCGGGGCGGGGTGGTTGATTTTGCCGGTTGTGTACGCTATTATGTGTGTATGAGATTAGATTTGGTATTGGTTCGACGAAATTTATATTCCACGCGTGCGCGCGCCGTGGCGGCCATTAAAGCGGGTTTGGTGACCGTAAATGGCGTTTTGGCCAAGAAGTCCAGTCAGGATGTGACCGATATGGATGTGTTGGTGGCCAGTGCGTTGCCCTATTCCAGTGGTCGTGGCAGTTTGAAGTTGGAACATGCCTTGGATTTTTTTAAAATTAATCCCGAAAATATGGTCTGTTTGGATGTTGGGGCCAGTACAGGTGGTTTTACCGAAGTTTTATTAAAGCGTGGGGCGTCGCGTGTTTATGCGGTGGATGTTGGCACAAATCAATTGATTCCGGAGTTGCGCGAAGATTCGCGTGTTGTATCATTAGAAAAAACGGATATTCGTGCCCTGCCCGTGCAATCGGTGGTGGATTTGATTGTGATTGATGTGTCGTTTGTGTCGCTGACCAATATTATAGAATCATTGTGTCCGTGGGGCGCAAAAAATATAATTGCATTAATTAAACCGCAATTCGAGGTCCCGCGCGAGGTTGCGGCAAAGCACAACGGTGTTATAAAATCTGCGGTGTTGCATCAGGAATCGATTTTGCGTGTTATTGATGCGTTTGAAAAACGTGGTTTTAGGTCTGTCGGGGTTACGGAATCCCCGGTCAAGGGTGGCAGTGGTAATACGGAATTTTTGGCGTGTTTTAGAGTTGGTTAAAAGGTTTAGGTTAGAAAAATATCCGCATGAATTTTGCGGATATTTTTTATTTTTATTTTTGTATTTTATGTATTTTTTTGTTTAGTTTTTTTATATTCTTTTTGGTGTTGCAGTATGCATCGTATGTGTCCTGTGCGCCAAAGTATGATATCATTGAAATACACCCAAGTAGAAATGCGTGTTCGGTTCTGTGACACAGTGCAGTGCCGATTGCACATGTGCCCGTGATGGCGCATATACCGTTCAGGGTGTATGAAATGTATTTTATTTTGTTGACGTTTTTTGATAGCTGATTTTTTATATTTTGGGTTTCTTTCAGTTTTTCTTGGTTCATGTGTGTTTTCCTTGGTGTATTTATTAAAATTATGAACTAAAAAAGTTGGTTATTCAAGGTTTGTTCTTGAAAAAAGATATTATTGGCGGTAAAATTCGCCCAGTTATTTATAAACAACAGGATATAGACATGGCAGACGATATCAAAAATATTCATGAACGCGAAGCAAAGTGGCAGAAAAAATGGCGTGAAGCACGCGCATTTGTGCCAAAAAATGATGGTTCGAAACCGCGTTTTTATACGTTGGTGGAATTTCCTTTCTTGTCCGGGGCGGGAATGCATGCGGGACATATGATGAACTATTCTGGGATTGATGTTTTGGCGCGTTTTCGTCGTGCACGTGGGTATGATGTTTTGTTCCCTATGGGATTTGATGCAATGGGTATTGCAGGTGAACATTATGCGACCAAGATTGGCAAGCATCCAGGTGATGTCGCAAAGGAATTGATTGTGGCGTATTCTGATATGATTGACCGTGTTGGTTGGTCGGTCAGTCCCGATACACGCATTTCAACGTCTGATCCAGAATATATAAAATGGACCCAATGGATGTTTATCCAATTTTGGAAGGCGGGGTTGGCGTATAAGTCTGCGTTGCCGATGAATTGGTGTGCGTCTTGTCGTACAACGTTTACAAATGAAGAGTTGGAAGATAATAAGTGTCCACGTTGTCACGGTGTTATCGAGAAAAAAGAAAAGTTGCAATGGAATTTGGCTTTGTCAAAATATGCGGACAAGTTGTTGGATGGATTAAATGATGTTGACTTTGAAGAGCGTATAAAAAAAGACGAAATTAATTTGATTGGTAAATCGCGTGGTGCGGACGTTGATTTTATGGTTGGTGAAGACAAAATGACAGTTTATACCACGCGTGTTGATACCATATTTGGTGTGACCTTTTGTGTTATTGCACCGGAACATAAGTTGTTGGCCAAATGGTTGGACGAAGGAAGAATTTCTAATGCGGATGAAGTTCGTGCATATATCAAAGAATCTGCGGCAAAATCTGAAATAGAAAGAACGGATGCGACCAAAGAAAAAACCGGTGTGGAATTAAAGGGAATTCGTGCGGTTAATCCGTTTAATGGTAAAGAAATCCCTGTGTTTACATCGGACTATGTGTTGGTTGATTACGCATATGGTACCATTATGGCGGTGCCGGCGCATGATGGACGCGATTGGGACTTTGCCAAGAAGTTTGGTCTGGAAATTATCCCGGTTTTGTCAGGGGGGGAACCCGATAAAGTTTGGGAAGGCGATGGTGCGCATATTAATTCGGATTTCTTGGATGGTATGGGTAAAGAAGATGCGATTGCGGCCGCGATTAAGTATGGTACAGAACATGGCTTTGCGCGTGGTACAACCAAGTATAAGTTAAAGGATTGGGGCTTTTCGCGCCAGATGTACTGGGGTGAACCTATTCCGATGGTGCACTGTGAAAAATGCGGATGGCAACCGGTTGATGAATCCGAATTGCCAATAATGCAACCGTATATGTCGGATTATCGTCCGACCGATGAAGGTGAAGGACCGTTGGCGCGCGCAACAGATTGGGTTAAAACGACTTGTCCAAAGTGTGGCGCGGCGGCGAAACGTGAAACGGATACTATGCCGGGTTGGGCGGGGTCTTCGTGGTATTTCTTGCGTTACTTAGACCCAAAGAACGATAACGAATTTTGTTCGCGTCAGCAGATGGAAAACTGGATGCCGGTAACACATTATAACGGTGGACATGAACATAATACGCGTCATTTGATTTATTCGCGTTTTTGGCATCGTGCGTTGTTTGATTTGGGATTGGTAAATACTCCGGAGCCATATGCGAAACGTACGGCCCAGGGGTTGTTGATGGGCAATGATGGGTATAAGATGTCCAAATCGCGTGGAAATGGATTTATGGTGGCGGATTTGATGGATAGTGTTGGTGCGGACGCGGGGCGTGTTGCGGTTCTGTCATTGGGGCCGTGGGAAAACAATGCTGTCTGGACAGATGGTGCATTGGCGGGTGTGCAGCGCTTTTTGAAACGTGTCGAGGCGTTGGCAGATAACCTGACCGATGATGCGATGACGGCGGATCAGGAACGTTTGGTGCATAAGTTAATTGCGGATGCGACAGAGCGTCTGGAAAATATGAAATTCAATACAACAATATCTGCGATGATGGAATACATTAATGCGTTTCCGGGTGGTAAAATGCCCCGCGTGGCGTATGAAGCGTTGTTACAGGTGTTGAATCCATTTGCACCACATTTGACCGAAGAAATGTGGGAAAAATTGGGACATGATGAAATGTTGGTGTTTACACCATGGCCGACATTTGATCCGGCAAAGTTGGTTGAAACATCAATGACAATCGTTGTGTCAATTAATGGCAAGCGTGTGGCGGACTTTACCCTGCCCGCCGACAGTGGCGAAGAAGCAATCGTTGCCGCCGCCAAGGAAGCCGCAGGTGCCAAATTGGATGGTAAAACAATAGTCAAAACGATTGTGGTGCCAAAAAAGTTAGTTAACTTTGTTGTAAAATAAAATCTAATGGCATATCTAAAGCGAATGGGGGAATCTCATGTAGCGTTTGTACACTACGATTCCCGATTTCCTTTTATCTAAATTATTCTAATTTATTTTACACTAATCACGAACAGTGTTTTTTGTTCGGGAATCTCATGTAGCGTCGTGTACAC
>JAZSNY010000028.1:0-56490 GCA_045536625.1 Candidatus Enterousia sp. | reverse complement strand
GTATCGCCGATGGTACTTTGGCTTAAGCCACGGAAGAGTAGGTCGTCGCCAGAATAAATCCAGTTTCATCACCCGTCGCCAAGGCTTTGGGTGACTGACGTAAAAACCGAATTTCACCGCCCATCCGGGCGGGTTTTTGTTTGACTTTGCTTGCATGGTGATAAATAATAAAACCATGGTAAAATCCACAAGATACAATTTCTTTGGTTTATTTTTTGCCCTGTAAGGACGGGGCATATTTTTACATACATATTTTTTATTATATCTCAATTTATACAAACACAAAGCAAAGGACATAATTATGGTAAACAGAATACCACGCAATATACGCTATTTCTTTAACCCTGACAGACATCCTGATTCTGGAGCATATCCAGACGAGGAAATAAGAATTCGTTGGCGTCTGGAAGAAATAAAGGCCGAAGAAAAGCGGCTAAAAGAACGCATGCAATATCTGAAAGAAATTAAAAATAAAAAGCAGCGTTAACCCCCACCGCCCACCGGGCGGTTTTTTTATTGCCAATTCATATGTGTGTGCTACAATATCGCCAAGCCAAAGGATTTAATATGTTATCTGGATTACGTATCAAGGCAAATGCCGCAAAGTGTGGCAGATGTAAAAACCTGATTGCTGTATTGGAAAACCCTAGCGATCCTAAAAACATTGGCGCCGTTATTCGTAACATTAATGCCCTGGGGGTGGAAAAGTTATATATTGTCGATGAAAGAGGGGTCGTTCCGGATACCTGGGACGAAATTCGCACGCGTAACACATTGCTTAAATCATCGGTCGGGGCGGTTAAGTGGACTTTTGTTAAAAAGTTTAAATCCACGATTGATTGTATAGAACATTTGAACAAAAATAAATATGTGTCGGTCGTCACATCCCCACACATCAAGGGTAAAACCAACGTTGTTTTGCAGAACGGTGATTTTACACAAAAACGTTTGGCTGTTTGGTTTGGCAACGAAGCCACGGGCATCAGTGATACCGCTGTTGCGCATGCGGCGGCATGCGTTGCGATAGAAATGCATGGAATAATAGAAAGCTTTAACCTGGCCGTATCAACCGGTATCGTTTTGTACGAAATAACCAAACAGCGTCGCGCATATCAATCAACACATACACGTGGCCGCAGAAAAGATCCGTCGGTTGCGCCCGAAAAATAATCCCACCGCCCGTTCAGGGTGGTTTTAGTTTAAATAAAAGTTGACAATAAAATCAAAAAAGTATACAATATTTTCATATAAAGTATACAATATGGAATAATAATTATGAAAAAGATACGTAATACCCAAGAAATTCGTCAATTTTTATTGTCTAATATAGATAGTAAAAACCTGGTTTCGGATACTGTATCAAAATTCGGTATTACCCGTGCCGCAGTATATCGTCACTTAAAGCAATTGACAGAGCAAAACATTATCCAACACAATGACGCGCCCAAGGGACGCAGGTATCGCTTGATAGCACAGGAATACAGGTTTTCATACGATATAACGGATGGTTTATCAGAGTCTGCCGTCTGGTCAACAGATATTGCACCACTTGTCCCAAAACAAGATAATATCAGTAGTATCTGGGAACATGGTTTTACTGAAATGTTTAACAACGCTATTGACCATTCGCAAGGCACAAAGATAAATGTGTTGGTGCAGGTTGATGCGGTAAATACTACGATAATTATTAGCGATAATGGCATCGGTATTTTTCGTAATATTAAAAATAGATTTAACTTGCAGAATGAACGCGAAGCGCTCCTAGAATTGTCCAAAGGAAAACTAACAACGGACCGTAAGAAACATAGTGGTGAGGGCATATTTTTCACATCGCGTATTTTTGATATATTTATCATTTTATCTTATGGTATTAGCTTTTCGCACAATGATAACGCACGATCCTATCAAGACATATTTATTGAACAAAAATTAGATAGCGCCAACGATTGCGACGGAACGTCGGTATTGATGCGTTTATCTAACAACAGTAAACGTAATTTATTGGATGTGTTTAACACGTTTTCTGTTGATGATGAATACAGTTTTGATAAAACCTTGATACCGATTGAGTTGGCACGTTATGGCGATGACAACTTGATTTCTCGTTCTCAGGCCAAACGAGTCATGGCGCGCATAGATTTATTTAAAAGCGTTATTTTGGATTTTAAAGATGTTCCATATATTGGCCAGGCATTTGCAGACGAAATATTTCGTGTGTTTGCCAACGAGCATCCAGACATAGAGATATTGGTTCTAAATGCAAATGAAGAGGTTGCCAAGATGATATCGCGCGCAAAAAATGTTAGGTTATAGAATTGGTTGCCGCCCAAATGGGCGGTTTTTTTGTTGCATGCGTTGACTGATATGCTAATATCAAAAACATAAAATAAAAGGATGCAAAATGCCAATCGATCCATTGGGCAGATTTTACAGTTCTTCGGAGGCAATCAAAGTATATAATCATGAAAATGGCGATGTGTACGTAACGCGTGGCGAAAAATTTTATGCGGTACATATTATTAAGCAAACATCTGCATACAGTGAAGAATATAGAGCCCGTGGGCGTTTGGATGCGATTGCTGCGAACGAATTTTTTGACATCGCATGTCGTTATCTTCGTAATGAAATCCAGTGGACCGAGCCCACCCGCAAATTCACCTGTAAATACAACCCACATAAATCGTGTGGTTGCACAGATAAAAACTGTCCCAAAAAATTGGGGGGCGCAGATTACAGGGAGATATTTGCTGGCGCGTGTCCATGGCGCAAAACACGTACACGTTAATCGCCCATATTTTGGGCGTTTTTTATTGCAAAATAAATTTTCGCGTTTAATATAAGCCCAAAAAGGAATTAATAAAATGTTGGATAAAAGATTATTGACGAACATTGCCAAGGGAGCGACCGTATGGTCGTTAAGCACGGCGATAATCGCGTCGCCTGCACTGATATTTGGGCCAAATCATGCACAAAGTTATCTGTTTGGTTGTGTGGCAATGGGGGTATATGTCCCGTTGTTGATGTTGGCCGGCACAAAATTTCGTGGCGCGCGTGATGTTGCGGATTTCTATATCACTATATATGATGTGGCACGTGACAAGATGCGTGATGTCTTTAAAAATCCATCTATTAAAACGAAATAGTGAAATGTAATTTTGGACACCCAATCGGGTGTTTTTTCTTATATTGCTATCCCCAGTATATTTTTTGCAACTTCGCCGATTATAAATGCTATAATTGATACCCCCGCGCATATAACCAACATTTCCACCGCGTGTCGCCAAAAGGGCCGTCCCCGCACATGTCCAATACACAGATTGCAAATCAATATCATTAATATGGCAATTGTAAAAGAAGCGATTAATGCCGTGTAAGCATTTCTGATTATAAAAAATGGTGCGATTAACATTGTACATGTCCCCAGGTATGCCACACCCGTCATGGCCCCCGCGTGTAATGCATATGGGTTTTCATTTGTTTTTTCTGCCAGGTATTCTGATGCCCCCATGGACAATCCGGCCGTAACCGATGCAATAACTGCGGACAGGATAATTATATATCTGTCGGTCAGTGAAAATGTCAACCCCGCAATCAGTCCCGTCAGTGATACCAATGCGTCATGCATCCCCAGAACAATTGCACCTGAAATCTTCATCTTTTTCTGCATAATCTTAATCCTAGCAAATCGCAATATCAATCGCCATGGGAAAGAAAGCGGTTGACAATTTATACTGTTGGTCTAAGATAGTAAAAAAAGGGATTTTATGTCAAATAAACTAAAACAATTAAATGATAATGTATTCCTGACGGATTTATTTAGTCGTTTGTCCCAGGCGGATTTATCGCGCTTGGATTTACGCACGTCGGGCGATTTTCATCATCGTCATAATTTATTGATTGAAAATTATGAAATCGATATTGTGCGCACACCTGTGTGGGCGTACCCGGAAAAATGGCGTCGTGTTCTGTGCATAGGCCGTTGGGTTTTTGAGCCCGATATTTATGAACGGTATGAAATATGCGTTTCTGAAAATGCCAGTAACAAAAGGACGGAAGATTGTCCGATGCCGGAACTGAATAATAATATCATGCTTGCAGGCACTATGGCCACCAATCTGGGTATTTATCCGGCCAAGCAACGTTTTATTAATCAAAATTCAGATTGCTTTGAATATCTGTGTTTAATGCGCAACCCCCAGTTGTTTGGACCCGCGCAGAGGTTATATAGGCTTTTTGATAAAGAATACATACGTCGCAGAAGAGATGTTCGCACTTACGAGGTGCCGGAACTAAAAACTCTTGAAGACAGGCGATTGGCGCAAATGCGTCTGTTGGCAAGTTTACAAAGAACGCTATAAAATAGAAACCGCCGCAGGGCGGTTTTTTTTAATACACTAAACTGTTTACAGACAAAAAAAAAATTGTTATAATTAGACAAAATAGACGTATATCTATGCGATGTATCGTCTCGGAAAGGTCGGGTTTCTGGGCACCCCCAGAACACAGGGAGAGTTTTATGAAAAGTCAAAAAATCGCAAATTCGTTCAAGAATGCCATGGGCACGGTCTTTCTTTTGGCCGGTGCGTTTTTTGTTTGTTCTACTTTATTTTCAATTCGTACGGTGTTTGCGGATCCTGTTGCCCCAATAAATGAAGTGAATGTGCGTTCGAATTCGGGACGTGCGCAAACGACACGCGCATCGGGGCGAACAAATCCACGTGCAAACGCAACACGCACAACGCGTACAACGGTTGCACGTACGGCGGTTGCACCAAATGCAAATGCCAACGCGGTCAATTATACGCCCGCACGCGGGGCGTCAACATCCCGTGCAGTAACATCCCGCGCAACGGTTAATCGTGCAACTACAGCTGCTGCCAACCGTACAAATGCGGCCGGTACGCGAAATGTTGTGTCCCGTCAAACTGCGGCCGCCAATCGTGCAAATGCGCGTAACACGCGCAGTGTGCGTGCGCGTACCGCAACAACTGCGGCAACGGGTGGGGCACGTGTCTCGATGGCCAGTGGTGGAATCCGTGGCTCTACCAAAAGCAGCACATCTTATTCGACGCTGTCTAACAAACTGTATACGGGGAATTATTCTAATATTATTGATACAACAACCGGTCTGATATCGAACGAAGCGTTTAATAACTGTATGGAGTCATACTATACATGCATGGATGAAATCTGTACCGCACGTAACGCGGCCCAACGTCGTTGTGCCTGTGCAGGTCGTGTCAAGGCATTTGCCGAGGCCGAAGCCGCCCTTGAAACCGCAAACGAAGAATTGATTAAGGTATCCGGTGAATTGGCCCTGTTAATTGCAAACAAGGGCAAAGATGTATCAGACGCCTTTAAATTGACCGACGCGGAAAAGGTTATGAATTGTGTTTCATGGAAGGATATGGCGGCCAAGTACACAGTTGATTCGGATAACAATGGAAATGGCAAAGACGATGCAACGGAATGGTGTCAGGCGCATGGATATTACAATGATTCCGAATGTTCGGACAAGACACAGCCAAAATATTGTTCTTCTTCTGGAAATTCTTTTGGTTTTGATGTAAGTGAATTGGACGGCACTGGTTCGGATATCTTGGCGTCTTTACAGGCATGGGCCGATGCCAAGGATAATACAATTACAATCCTGACCGAAGATACAAAAAGTTTGACCGATGCATTTGATAATCTGTCCGCGGTTGTAAATGGTCTGGCCGGTTTTGGCGGGGCGCTGTCAGATTCGGATAATTTAAAGGATTCCCTGGCGGAAACATGGGGGTACGAACTGTTTGAATACGCGCATAACAACGTTTGTTCTCGCGTTTTGGACTCTTGTTTTAATGGCATATACGAAGGCTGTGGTATGCCCCCATCCGGCGGACGCAAATGTGGTAATGGTGCGGCCCAATGTCCATTTAATTACAACAGCGTGATTTCTGTAAACAATACCGGAACGTACGAATTGAATTTTGTAAGCCCGAACACCGGCTATACATCATCAAATTCGGCAACATGCTTTGGTTATACAACTGCAAATGGTGACCCCTACGCAGAACTGCGTGGCCCGGTTGCCGATGCCCGTCGCAGCATTATGCAGAAATACGCCCTGGATGCGAATGCAGACTGTGACGTTTATGGTGAACAGTTGCGCACAACGGCACAAAATATCGGCTATCAAAAGGTTGCCGCACAACAGGCCCTGCAACAAAAGCGTCTTGAATTTGCCCAGGCCGAAACAGAATCTATCCTGACGGCGGCGATTAACGCCGGTACAAACTTTGATGAGTGTATCAGTGAAATTTACGATTGTTACGAAACGCAATTGTCTTCAAATCCATCATGGACAAATGCACGTATAAAAACATATTGTTCCCAAATTGCAAACGTACCGCATTGCTATGATGAAATGATTTGTAATCCGTCCACTTCGCAATTCCGTGCCGTTATTGCCGAAGCGGACAGCGATAAGTGTAACAATACCCAGGATTACACAACAAACACATGTCGCAATGTTGTGACATTAAATGAAATCCTGAACGGTACCGGCGCAACCGAAGATGCGATTGAAAAAGTCAATCTGCGCGAAAGCACCGATTCGGCTGCGATACGTGAAAAGTGTTTGCGTGATGCCGGTGTTGAAACCGTACGTACATGGTTGGAAGATAACCGTAATACACAGGCGCCAAATTAAAAATTGCCCCGTTTGGGGCATTTTTAGTTTTGCGTTTTTGCCAAAATAAATAAAAGTTTAACACAGCAAATATAAACAGAATTTTTTTATAAAAAATTCTGTCATCCCGCGGCTTGACCGCGGGACCCAGGTAATAAAAACATATATTATATGTGCGCGTTTCGCGCACATAGCCCAGGTTCCGTGGTCAAGCCGCGGAATGACAAAGGTTTTTAATTTTTTTAAACTAATAACTTATCTAAACCTTAATTCATATCAGTTATCCAATAAATTTCACAAATTCACGGGCGACTTTTTTTATGCCGCGTGTTTTAAACGCAATGGTTAATATTGCGCCGCCATCTTCAATTACAACACCGCCACCCAATTCGGTATGCGAAACCAATTTCCCAACCGCCGATTCTAATTTCTTGGCCGCAGGCTTCTTGGGCGCATCATACGAACGCGGGATATTATTATATGTTGGCGTGGCATATGTACGTGGTGCGCCACCCTGAAAGTCCAAGTATTTGTTATCCATTTCCGTGATAAAACGACTGGGCGAGTTATATTGGCGCGAACCAAATACCACGCGTGACATTGCGTTTGATATCACACAGCGCTTGCGTGCACGTGTTATCGCAACGTATGCCAATCTGCGTTCTTCTTCGATTGCACCTTCGTTAATGGCTTTGTCATTTGGGAAAATACCTTCTTCCCACGCGGGTAAAAACACCGTATCAAATTCCAGTCCCTTGGCGGCATGAATTGTCATAATACTGACCGTGTTGGTATCCTGTGGGTTATCGGTGCTGTCATTATCATCAGTCATCATCAGTGCCGCCTGTTCCAGAAATTCCGACAATGTATCATACTTAGAAATCACCGAAGTAATCAATTCGCGAATATTTGCAATACGGTCAGGGGCATCTGCATCCTTGGATTCGGTCCACATTTTTATATATCCCACGCGTTCCAACAATGTTTTTGCCGCATCCATGGGGCGCATGGCGTTCCAATCGAAATCAAATGCGCCTAAAAATTCATCCGCCGCCACGCGTTGCTTGGTGGTCAGTTTCGCATCCCTCAGTCCGTCCATCAGACACGCACCCGCCCCGCGCAGGTTCTGTATCGCCTTGTCACCAAAACCGCGTCTGGGCTTGGCAATAACGCGCAGAAAAGACACATCATCAAATGGGTGCACCAACAGGCGCAGGTACGCAATCGCATCACGTATTTCCATCCGATCATAGAATTTGGTCGCGCCAATTAATTTGTATGGAATTCCGCGCAATGCAAATTCTTCTTCGAATATACGTGACAGACTGCCCGCACGTATCAGCATTGCAAATTTTCCAAAATCATTTGTCCCGTCACGCAAAATTGCATCGGCTATAATTCGTGCTTCGTCCCGGTCCCCGGGCAGGGTCAGAACATACACCGGTTCACCCACCCCCGCTTCGTCCGTTGCGCGTAAATCCTTGCCCAGGCGCCCCCGATTATGTCGTATCAGGGAATTTGCCGCATTTAATATATTTGCCGTACTGCGATAGTTTGTTTCCAATCGAATAATCTGGGCGTTATTAAATGTTTTTTCAAAGTTCAATATATGTTTAATTTCCGCCCCGCGCCATGAATATATCGATTGGTCATCATCCCCCACACAGCAAATATTTGGATTGTCCACCCCACGTGTCAACAGCCCCAACAATTCCATCTGGGCGTTATTAGTGTCTTGAAATTCATCGACCAATATATATTTAAATTGATTTTGATATCGCGTCAGTATATCGGGGTTTTTATCAAATAATTCTAATACTTTTAATATAATATCGCCAAAGTCCACGGCATTTAATCGTGCCAGTTCTGCATTATATGCGTTAAATAATTTATCTTTGTTTTGTAACGCAACCAGTCCTTTGTCCTTAATCGCGGAAAATTCTTCTACATAATCACCGGGTGTCTTTGTTGATGCGACCAACAAAGATTTTATAACCGCCTTTTGGTCGTCTTCACCGAATATCAGAAAGTCCCGCCGTAACCCCGCGCGTTCTGCATTACTGCGCAGTATTCGTAAACAAATCGAATGAAATGTCCCGCACCAAACGTCCCCCGCATACCATGCGCCATCGGAAAAATTGGCCAACCGATTTTTCATTTCATTTGCGGCCTTGTTCGTAAAGGTCAGGGCCAAAATCTGCCACGGTTGCGCCATTTCGTTATTCAGTATGTATGCAATACGTGTGGTCAGAACGCGTGTCTTGCCCGTGCCCGCCCCCGACAGTACCAACAACGGTCCTTTGGTTGTCTGAACCGCCAATTTTTGTTCGTTATTAAGATTTTCTAGCATTAAATTCACCGTTCCATTATAATACCAAAAACAATCTTTATCAAGGAACGGAAAAGTTATGGCACGTATTATTTGTTTTGACATAGAAACAACGGGGTTTGACTATATGCGTGGCGACCGTGTTATCGAAATTGGTGCGGTCGAAGTGGTTGATGGAAAAATCACGGACAACACATTTCACGAATACATCAACCCCGAAGGCAAGATTATTCCACCCGACACATACGCGGTTCACAAGATTTCAAATGCCTTTTTGGAAGACAAACCGAAAATGTCGGAAATTGCGCCAAAGTTCTTGGCGTTTGTTGGTGATGCGCCAATTGTTGCACACAATGGATTGGATTTTGACTTCCCTTTTGTGAATCATGAATTGTCTATGTTAAATCTGCCCCAGATTCCACGTTCCCAACAAATGGATTCGTTGGTAATTGCGCGAAATCGTGTTTTTGGTCCCAAAAGTTATACGTTGGATGCGCTGGCCAAATGGTATGGTATATCTTTGACCGCGCGTGCCGACGCGCACGGGGCGTTAATCGACTCGGAAATTCTGGCCAAGGTATATCTGGAATTGGAAAACACGGCCCCGGCACCGGATGTTTCAGAAATAATTGAAAAGCAACATGCCGCCATGTTGGCGCACCCCAAGGTCGGTGGAAATTTCCCATATCGTAAATTTGAACCGTTGGCGGCAGAATTGGAAAATCATGAAAAATTTATTGCGGAAATAAACAAATAAAAAACGGCGAACGCCGTTTTTTATTTTTTTCTGCTTTCCTTGATAATCTTCCACCATTTTTTTGCGTTATCTTTTGTTCTGTTGATTAATATTTTTGCATCACCCTGTAATGTATCGCCCATTGCGGTATTTATTGCGCCACCAAATTCGGTTGCGAATTTTGTTGCATTACTGGCCAAATACCACGTTAATGCCGCAATCAGTATTGATATCCAAATCCCCGGATCATCAAATTGTGGCAAAGAATTACCCGCGTTAATATCAATCATCCCGGACAACAGCCCCGTGCATACCGCAATGACAATCGCCAAAACAACAAAGTGTAACGCCGCGTTAACAAAACGCATAATCTGTGCCTGTAACGATTCCGCCTTGAACAGTCCCATAAATGTGTTAAATATATCACCGGCAATACCCTTGTACGATGTTTTTCCAATTGTTTCCGCCAGCGCCGTAAATGGCAACATTATCACCCCCAGGAACAGATCCGCAATAACCCCAAACGCAACAAATGCAAACCGCCATGCCAGGTATATAAATCCCGCCACAAACGATAACCCACACAAAAATGAAAAAGCACTGACCCCGATTCCCAATCGCATCCACTTCCATCCAACCGCCACCGCGGTATAGCAAAAACCAGACAGTCTGGTTGGCAAACACATAATATCCGCGGCCGCCCCAGAATTTAATATATTTGTATCCGACACATGTTGGGCGGCGTATTCATGTATTGCCGCACATGTGTCCGGCAAACGAACACCAACAACACTTGATACCGCGTCCAATATTGCGTTTGATGCCAATGTGGCCGCCTGTAATATTGGCGACATAACCATCATAAAGGTTTCGGCCGGTCCAATGGATAAAATCCCCGTCCATAACAAAACCATGGCACCACGTTTTAAAATTTCTGTAACCTTGGATTTAACTTCGCTTTTTGCCGTAATCAGTGTATAGGCTTCAAATGACATCCAAAATAAATATGCAAAAATAATAAATATTATAACAAAACGCACCAACGAAGAATCCAATACATGTGCAATAAACGAAAAGGCATTCATAAAGGCAATTCCAACCTTGGCCTCAATCGGGACATAGTTGTCAACAATTTGCTTTTGAAACCCGCTTTGAAATTGTTCTATGTCACCGGACATTTCACCGATAAATCGTTCGCGGTTATTTTCTGTTGCCCATGTGCCAAAATCACCGATATCCGCCGCCGGCAGATTAGACGTTGCGCCAAGCACAGGCAACACCAATCCCACCATCATAATGATGATTAATACTTTTGATAAAATTTTTTGTATAAACTTCATCGCTTTATTTAACTTTTTTTGCCCATATTTTTTGTGACTTTTTCTGCTATCTGAACCGGTACATGCCATATCTTCTGCCCCAGGTCATGTATCCATGCGCCATAGTCAAATTCTTCCTTGCCACTAACGCTGGCATTTTCGCCCGGAACTGGTAATTTGATAGAGCCCGCCGGCAACAGTTTGTCGATTTTCGGACTGATTGCATAATAATACAGAAAGAACAAACACAACATCATCAACAGAAAATCAAATCCATCGCCCAGGAAATCAAATGCGCCCGGATATTGTCTTTCGACTTCGGCCTTGCGCGCGGTAAAGCAATCTTTAAACCTGTCCTTGTCCATTTCGCCGTCTGTCATTGCGACCTGTTCGCATGTAGAAAACACGTTCATCACCGACAGTGTTTTTGCATCTGGGTTTTCGGGTGCGGTCCCCATCATGGGTGGTAATATTGCGCTGTATCCATCGGCGGGGCCGGGCATAAATGTATCTGCGGTATAAGATACGGTTGCATATATCACCAACACCTTTAACGTAATTGCCACCAATCGCACGGCCGATGCGGCCAATGTGCCCACAGATTTACTAAGCAGTCCGCTGGCCTTGGCCCATGTGCCTTCAAATGCCGATGCCGCCAACAACAGTGGCAAAAATATGATTATAAAGACCAACTTAAACACGACGGATAATATCTGAAAGAATAAATCAAAACCAATGACCAAAAACATTAACACCAACGCCAATCCCGCCAGCCACGTAAACGCGCCACCACCCAACCCCAACCATGCATAATTCATCATGGCAAATCCGCCCGCGGCGCCCGCCAACATAACGGAATTTATATTACCCATCACACACATAAAGGGTTGTAAAATCGGATTTAATACATCGTCGCCGTCCATTTTATTTGTTGGTGTCAACGCACCACATTGTGCGGCATCCGTCACGCCTGTGGCGGCCATACTTAATTCTGCACCGACATACAGTACGGGTGTTATTGTGATTTGTGATACGGTCTTCATTGCCGTGACCCCACCCATTCCCAACATCCCCATCAGGGCACCAACAACCATCAATCGTACAACCTGTTTCCAAATTGGGTCAAACCACGATTTAAATTCGATGCCTTTTTCTTTGCCGTCCAGTGTGGCTGTCTTTTTTGCGGCATCCATTATATGTTTTATGCTGTGGATAAACACATAGATTCCCAACCCCAATACCATAATTATCCACAGGTTATCCACCATGATTCCCCAAAATCTTTGTGCGGCATTTCCAATAACCGAAAACAAATCTGCGATATATCCGCACATAAAGCATCCATTGGCACTTGCGATATCGCCATTTTGTACGCCGACCGCGGTCAAGAAATTATCCATGCTGGTATATGTTAACGCGGCCCCGCCAATCGAAGACGACAAATACCATATCCCCAAACCCAATGCAATCAGGCACATTACCACGCGAACGGCGATTAAAATTAATTGTGCCTTTAACATTATTTGGAATCCTTTTTCTCTTCTTTGCCACCGTCGATGATAATTTTACCAACATTGACCGTTGTGTCAAAAATATTCTTGGTCAGTTGCATCATATCATTTGCCAAAGTTTCGCCATATTCCTTCTTTTCTTCGACATGGAACGCGGACAAAATCATTTTTGTTATTTGTGGGATTTGTTTATAAATATAATTCAATACGTACATCAGTGCGATACATGACATCAGTGTCATTGCCTGTAAATTTTCTGTGTTCAAATCTTTTTCGTATATTTCACCACTGGTTATTGCATCCATCAGTGGCACGACCGATGCATCCGGTGCGGAAAAGAATTTGGCGATAATCACCATAATGACCGTATACGTAATAATAACCGACCCCAATGTGACAATAGAACTAATCAGATTTTTAATTTGATTAATTCCGACACCATTACCAATTTTGCTGATAAATCCCGGAACGCTGTCTGCGCCCTTAAACGCAATCGTTGCCAATGATAATGGAAAGAAAAACGCAAAAAAGGCCATTGCGACAATCGCATCTGCAAAATAACAACAATACCGAAAGAATAATTTAAAAAATCCCCATGCCAAATACAGACCTATAAAGAATAAAATAACATGTTTAATCAGGTTCCCGATGCCCAACAACGCGGTCCAAGAAAACGCATTTTCCATAACCGCAATTCCCAATTTTATGTACGCCTGGAATTGGGTTATTGTCGTTTTCATCAGCATTATAATTTTATCGCGCAGTTCGGGTCGATAAAAGCCTTCTTCTGTCATTTTTGTTGGTGTATATGTAACCTTTTGATTAACGATATCAGAATCTTGTTTTATCATGCTTTGCGTATACATCAACGTGATTTGTGCCACGGGTTCAAAAGTTATCGTTGTAATCAATCGTGGTATCGCAACACCTGCGCCCATCAACGATATTGCGACCAGTGAATTAATAAAAACCTTTTGAATTGATTTTTTATACCATGGGTCTGGAAATTGATTTTTAAAATTTTGCCAAATCGCGTTCAGCATGAACACCGTAAACATTGCCAAAAACAATATCATGCATAAATTGCTGAAATAATCATAGATTTGCGCCGCCGCCACAGACACGATTTGAAACAGTCTGTCAAACAGTGCGCATCCCCAACATTGGACGGCATCATCAACAAAAGAATTTAACATATTGTTCATTTCTTTTTAATCCATCCCGCTGCTTTGCCGATTGTTTTGCCAACGTTAACAATATTTTTACCAATCGTCTTGGAATCAGACATAACATCTTTGTACAGTCCGTCCATCCCACCACCGATATATTTTTTTAATTGCTGTTGTGTTAAATCAAAAATCTTGAACATTAAATAGAACGTTAATATTCCCGACAACCACATAATACTGTGTCCACCAAATCCCACTGTGCTGTTCGCGATTGTGGGAACGTTGCTGGATGCGCTGCCACCTGCGGCAACAACAAAGACCGAAGAATTCCATTGGAACAACGCTTTGATAATCGCTACATTGATGCTAAGTATAAAAGCGCATGCAATCATCGTCACAATCAGTTGTTGCAATGCCTTGGTTATACCATTAAAAGCGGGCCATACATCAAACCATTTGTCGCTGGGTTTAAACACATATGTTAAAACATAAAAAGGATACAATATCAATTGCATGCCAAAATTAAAAATCCCCTGAATCACCAACAGCGCCATAAACAAATTACTGGCCACAAATGTTGAAATTAAAATAATGCCGGTTATCAGATTTAAAAAATCTTCCCCACCATTTGGTATCAGTGTCATCAACCCCCGCAACCCCGACAACAGAAAATCAAAACCTTGTTTTATAACCTGGTTGTTCGCATTTGACAGGTCAAAAACGGGTTGAATTAAAAATTCACATGAATCCTGGCTGATCCATGCTTTGTCCAAAATATCCTGTGGGCATTTAATTGGTTCCACGCTTGTTCCGGCAACATTTATGTTCTCTGTAATTTGGTGTGTATAAATCGCCCCCAGTTGTAAAAAGGGATTAACCAACCATTGTGTCAGATATACCGGTTTTATTTGTAACAGCAACGCCGCCGCAATAACCGCCCGCATACCCGATTTCATTGTGCTTTCAACAATGCCGTATCCTGTAACCTTGCCATCGGCCAATTCGCCACCGCCCGACATCCCCAGGAAAGACAGCCACGATTTTGGCATAAACATTTTAAACGCGGTCAGTGCCAACGTTATCCCCAAAAACGTCCAAATCAGTACGTATATTATTCCGTGGCCATTGTCGACAAAGTATTCGTATACCCCCGTTGCCACCATCATCAAAGCATCCAAAACCATTGGTACAAACGGTGCCAAATTCAAAGTGTCGACTAAATTTCCCGCATACGCCCCACCGGGCGCAAATAAAACTGCACCAAACCCCATGGCTGTAATTAAATTTTTTATGCGAAACATTCTCTTACTTATATATTTATCTTTTCAATTATATCACATTTATGACAAAATATGATATACTTAAAAGCAATGAACCGAATAAAAAAATTTTGGATAGTATTTTTATCGTTCTTGCCGTTCACGGCGGGTGCGGCCGCGCCATTGGTTGTTGGTGGTATCGCGGGTATCGGTGTTATTGCGGGATTTTCAATATATCGTTCTTTTGTTCCCGTTGATATGGCGGGCGCCCTGGATTTTTTCAGCAGTTGTTGGACCTGTCAGATGTTTTCCGACATCATGTTAACGATGTCGCGCATCCTGCCACGTGTATATTCTGCGCTGGGGCATACAATAGTTCCGTTTGCTATTATGTTGACGGCCATTTGGTTTGCTTGGCGCCTGGTCAGTAATTATTTAAACGGAAAAACCGAAGACCCTTGGTCCCTAACCAGTACGTTTACCAATCATTTTGTAAAAACGGGGATTGTTTGCATTTTGTTGTTGGCGCCCCTGCCACGCATGATTTCGCAAATCGCGATTCAGCCTATTTTTAACGTTGGATTAACGCTGAACCGTGCGGTGGCGCATGACGAAACGTTTGATACATGTGTTATTGCGACCGCAATCGCAGACCCCAGTGTGACCAGTGCCGATGCCGCAAATTCGGGTGCGTTTTCCCCGCGCCTGCGTCATAATCTGGCATGTGAATTGGCGGGTGTTCATCAGATGACGGGTTTGGGGATGGCGGTTGGATGGACCATGTTAAACATGGCCTTTAATTCGGAATATATGCATAAAATAATGTGGAATATACCAATCTTTCCCAATGTTGTGATATTTTTTGCGGGGGCGCTGATATTGGCATTATTCTTTATGGCGTTATTACCAATCCCGCTGTATTTCTTGGAAATATTTATTAAGTTGTCATTGGATTTGGTGATGTTGCCATTGATGTTGTTGGCATGGTTGTTCAAGGGCTGGCAGATATCACTTGCCGGGGCGGGAAAAACGATTCGCGGTATTATTGACGACGTGATAAATGGAACCCTGGGGTTGGCAATAACCGGTGTTTTTGTATCGTTTGCGGTAATGTTTTTAAATGCAATATTTGGCGATTGGGCGGGCGCCACCACGATTCGAACTGCGCTGTCGGCCGGCGAATCAGAATCGGCAAAAATATTGATGGATGCGTTAATGATGCGAAACGATTCGTTAATAACCATAATTTTGATGGGCGTTTTTATTGCCATGTTTATGACCATGATTCCCGCGCTGGCCAAGACTTTATTTAGTGTCCAGATTTCGGATGACTTCTACAAGACCACAAAAAATAACATTGATATCGTGTGGAAAAATCTGAAAAAATGGTACGAAGTTATGAAAAAATAAAAAATCAAGCGCTTTATTTAACAAGGCCCCCTTTTTTGTATCTGCCGAATCTGATATAATTCATAGCAATGACAAAGTTTCCGATTCTTTATTGGCCACGCAGAACAACCGGTGATTCTGAATACCAGTTGGCGCGCAAGGTTATAAATAATTCAACCGGTGTAATGCCGGATGTATGTACCGAAGATATCGACATTTCGGCGATATTGTCGGCCAACCCAAATGCGTCCATTTATTATCCGGTCTTTTGCGAATCGACCGGATGGTGGGGGGAATTGTTGGGGGGCGATGCGGTTGTATGTGATAAATTAATCATATCGCCTGAATGTCAGTTGATGGTTATAGAATCCCAAAAAACATCCAAGCCACATGGCCAGACCCAGTTATTGGCGGCCGAGATTTATCCGGCCAGTGGATTTTTCAAGAAGATGAATTCTGGTATTGCGACCGTTGCAGATATGTTGGCCACAAACACCGGAACCATATTGGCGTTATTTTCCGGTCATAACATGTCCCAGTTTATAAATGTCCTGGAAACCACGGGAAATTCATATTTGGGATGCATTGGTCGATATTAAAATGCTATTATTGCTTGATTTCTATAAAAATCCATGTATAATTTACGGGCTAAAATTTAAAAAAAGGGTAACACAATGAAACAAGGAATTCATCCAGAATACCATGAAATCAACGTCACCAGAACGGATGGCAAAACGATTAAAATGTATTCATCCGTTAAAAAAGATTTGTTGTTGTCAACGGACAATTTGAACCACTCGGCCTGGACGGGTCAGCGTTCAAATGCCGGTGAAAAGGGTGCACGTGCGGCCGAGTTTAAGAGCAAGTTTGCCGGATTCAACTTCTAATATTAATATTCGATTACGGGGGGCAACGACATGGAATTGTTGATCAAGGGTTCGACCGAATTAAACAAAATGTTTATGGCGTTGCAACGTACGGCGTCTGGCCTGCGTCGCGATTTTGGCGAAGTGGAAAACCTGCAACAATCATTGCGTGGTGCACGTGACTTTGTGCACAAGGCCGCTAATCGTATCGAAGAAAGTATATTAAATGACCTGCTGTTGGTTCGTCCATCGGCGGGTCTTTTGACACCAAATGTATCACGTCCGGGTGATGGCCGTGATGAATTTGTTTTGTCCTTGTCGGGGGCGTCAAATTTTGTTCGTGGTAATCCGCATTTTGCAATATCTTTGGCCCTGCGTTCCAATGATGAAACAAAGATTGCGTTGATATATTCACCGATTGACGAACGTCTGTACTATGCGGAAAGTGAACGCGGCGCATACATCTTCTCGGCGTATCATTCCGCCCGAATTAAGGTTTCAAATCTGTCCGAACCATCTGAACTGACGATTGCATACAATACATCTGATGCACGTCCAATGATTGGTGATGTTCGTCGTACCGGATGTCCGGCATTGGATTTGGCATGGGTTGCCGCGGGCAAGTTGGATGCCTTTGTGTCCGACCCATTGGACTTTGCAGAAATTGCGGCGGGTGATTTGATTGTCCGCGAAGCGGGTGGCCACATAGAAATGATGGCTGATTTGGTTGCGACCAACGGTCATGTCGAAATATAAGGATTTTTCCCGTCACATGGCGGGATTTTTTATTACTTAAAATATTTGCAAACGGCCCTTTTTTATCGTAAAATTTATTTATTATGAAATTTAAAAAAATCTTACGTGTTTTATTAAATATTTTCTTTTGGTCGTTTGTTGTGGGAATTGCCACATTGGCGGCATTAATCTTGATTTACGGTAATGATTTGCCTGATTATAAAAAGCTGGCAACATATGCCCCGCCGGTCGCCACGCGTTTGTATGCATCGGACGGTTCGTTATTAATTGAATATGCCGAAGAACGTCGTGTCTTTATCGACTATGCGGATTTACCGCCCCAGTTGGTAAATGCGTTTATCGCGGCCGAAGACCAGAATTTTTGGACGCATCCCGGCATTGATGTCCAGGGTATAATTCGTGCCGTTGTAAACAATGGTATGCGTATGTTGGGATATGACACAACACTGTCCGGTGCATCAACAATCACACAACAGGTTGCCAAGAATTTCTTCCTAACGTCCGAACGTACGATTTCCCGTAAAATAAAAGAGGCTATACTTGCCCTGCGTCTGGAACGAACTTTTTCCAAGGAACATATTTTAACGCTTTATTTAAATCAAATCTTTTTGGGGGCCCGTGCCTATGGCGTTGGTTCGGCGGCATTAATGTATTTTAATAAACCGGTAAATGAATTATCCCTGGCCCAGTGTGCGTTCCTTGCATCCCTGCCCAAGGCGCCAAACAATCGTACCCGTGCGGTCGAACGCCGAAATTATGTTCTGCGCCGCATGGTAGAAGAGGGTTTTATCACCCAATCCGAAGCGGACGCCGCCGCTGCCGAAGAATTAAATATCAACAGTGGATTTACCGCCCAGATGGAAGAGGATTTTCAATATTTTGCCGAAGATGTTCGTCGTCAGTTGTTAAACAGTTTGGGGCGCGAAGTTTTATATAACCAGGGCCTGTACATCAAAACGACCATTGTTCCGGAATTGCAACGTGCGGCATCGGCGGCCTTGGCGCGGGAACTGGATGCGTATAACGCGGGCCGCAATGACAAATTGCAGGGTGCGATTATCGCCATGAATCCACATACGGGTCGCATTGTTGCGATGGCGGGTGGGCGCTCTTTTTCCGAGAGTTCTTTTAACCGTGCCACCCAGGCCTATCGCCAAATAGGTTCCACCATCAAACCATTTGTTTATTTGGCCGCACTTGAACGCGGTTTCAGTCCCCAGTCAATGATACTGGATGCCCCGATTGTTGGTTGGCGCGAAAATGACACACTGTGGAAACCGGAAAATTATGATAAAAAGTTTTTGGGTGATGTCCCCCTTCGTTTGTCGTTGGAAACATCGCGTAACGTGCCGACCGTGCGTTTGGTGGAACAAATTGGTACCCAAAATGCGATTGAAGTCGCCCAACGTTTCGGTGTTTATCCATCGGATATGCGTGATATGAATTTGTCTATGGCCCTGGGGTCTGGTGAAACAACATTGGAAAAATTGGTTTTGGGGTATTCGGCCTTTATAAATGGCGGCCGCTTAATCCAACCAAAATTGGTTGACTATATCGAAGACAGGTATGGTCGTGTTATTGGGGGCACGCCGTCTGAAATTGTAACCTGGTCCGAAGATTTAATGCCACCCGAAACCGCAACGGAATCCGAACCATTATCAGATGCGCAAAGTCTGTATCAAATGGTGTCTATATTACAGGGCGCGGTTGAACGTGGTACGGGCAAACAGGCGCGTGTTCCTGGGCATACTATTGCGGGTAAGACCGGGACAACCAATGATGTCAAAGATGTGTGGTTTGTTGGTTTTTCAAAAAATTTGATTGCCGGTGTATATTTGGGTTTTGATACGCCAAAATCGTTGGGACGTGGCGCAGGTTCGCACATGGCGGCGCGCGTGTTTTCGGATTTTATGCGTGTGGCATTGGCAAATGAAAAGAATCAGCCATTTGCCGTCCCAGATGGTTTGACCTTTATGCGTGTTAATCGTCGCAGCGGTGCCGCCGCCGCATCCGATCCAGACGGCATGATAATACAAGAGGTCTTTAAACCCGGTCAATCACCAAACCCGGCGCCACGAAAATCGTTATCTGGTCACAGTCCGGTCGTAGGTGGTGTTTTTTAATTATCAGATTAACATTTGTATATCAAATCTTTTGTGATAAAATGTTGGCATAAGGAAAAGGATTTTTTATGCTAACCGATTATTTCTTAAGTTATGGATATTCATTTTTTGCCAGTGGTTGGACTCAATTTGCCGGTGCTTTTTTTGTTTCTTTTATGATTGTGCTGTTATTTGGACGGCCATTTGTTCGTGCGATGCGCGCGCTTCAAAAAAAAGGCCAACCTATCAGCGAAAATGTACCCAATGCCCATTTGAAAAAGGCGGGCACGCCAACCATGGGTGGAATTTTAATTATTGTTGCGATTTTAATTGGTGCATTACTGTTCATGCCGTTGCATAATCCGACGGGTTGGATTGCGTTGGCGGCCCTGATTATGTTTGGTGCCCTGGGGTTTGTTGATGATTATAAAAAGGTTACATCTCAATCGAACAAGGCCGCCAACGGTCTATCGCCTTTAACACGCCTTGTTGTCGAAGGTTTTTTTGTTGCGATTCTTGCATATTTTATAAACAAAACAATGCCCCCATATATTCCGGAATACTCGTTGGCAATTGGTGCGGGCATAATTTTACCATTGGGATTATTATATTACGTATTTGCATATTTTGTGATTTGCGGTGGTGCAAATGCAACGAATATAACGGACGGGCTTGACGGAATGTTGTCTAAATTATATTTGCCGGTGTTGGTTGTGTTGGTTGTTGCGCTGTATGGTGCAACCCGAATTGGTTTTATGGACACAGTTATGTTTCTGCCCGCAGCCAGTGGTCTGTACGCCGTTCTTGGTGGTGCCTTTGGCGCAGTTCTAGGATTCTTGTGGTATAATGCAAAACCTGCGTCGATTTTTATGGGGGACGTGGGATCGTTGGCCTTGGGGGGCTTTATGGGAACGGTTGCAATGTTATTAAAGTCCGAAATTATCATGGGGGTTGCCGCCGGTATGATGGTTTTAATTTTGTTGTCATCGTTTGCCCAAACTATGTTCTTTAAAATAACGCGTCGTGCGACCGGGACGGGGCGTCGCATATTTTTGCGTGCCCCATTACATCATCATTTTGAAGAGTTGGGGTGGCCCGAAACAAAAATTGTGGACAGGTTTTTCATATTGTCGATACTGTTTTCTGGGTTGGCATTGGTGTTGTTAAAGTTCGCATAAAGACAGGAAGATATGTTAAAACGCAGTGAAGAAAGTAAATTAACCAGTTGGTATTTTGAGACCGATCGTCGCCTGTTGGGATGCGTGTTGGTTATGATTTTGTTGTCGGTGGTGTTTGTGGTGTCGGCCGGTTCGATTAAGGCCGAACATATGGGCGAACCATGGTATTATTTTTTGGCCAAGGCAACACCTTTCTATATTGCGGGACTTATTACCCTTTTTGGTGCCAGTTTTTTAAACAGGAAACAGGTTTTGTGGCTTGCCGGGGCGAATTTGGCCTTTGGTTTGGCTTTGTTGCCACTGACGGTTATTGTGCCGCATATGATTAATAACTCGGCACGATTTGTGTCTTTGGGTTTTGTGAACATCATGCCGGCTGATATTATGAAGCCGGGTTTTATCATAATGACGGCATATTTCTTATCTCTTATGAAAAAACGTTATGGTGATAATATTTTCTTTAACAAAGAAGCGTGGCGTTTTAATACCTGGCTCAGTTGGTCATATTATTTGGCAGCGTTCGCTTTATTTTTATTCATTGTATTTAATCATCCGGATTTTGGTACATCTATTTTGTACTTAGGCGTATTTACGGCGATGATTTTTATTGCGGGATTGCCCCTTGTACTGATACCGGTTATTGGTGGTCTGGGGTTATTGATGTTGGTTGTGGCGTTTTTTACATTGGGGCACGTGCATCGTCGTATATTGGCATTCTTTACGGGCACAGGTGACACGTACCAGGTTGACAATTCTGTTGATTCTATTCGTCATGGGGGATTGTTGGGGTCGGGCGATGACGCGTTTGTTAAGCAATATTTGCCCGACGTACATACGGATTTTATTTTTGCGGCCATTGCCGAAGACATGGGGGCGATAATGGCGTGTGGATTATTGGTGCTGTTGTTTTATGTGTTTCGTCGCCTGATAACGAATGCGACAAATGCGCGTGATTTATTTGTCTTGTACGCGACGGGCGGTGCGGCCGCATTGTTTGGGACTCAAATTTGTTTCAATATGTTAACAACATTAAATTTGTTCGCGCCCAAGGGTATGACGTTGCCGTTTATTTCTTATGGGGGCAGTTCGCTTTTAGCATACTGCTTGCTGTTTGGGATGATTTTGGCCTTGGTTCGCGAAGACAGGTGGAAATAAACAAAAAAATATGGGGTGTATTATGAAGATATGGATTGCAACGGGTGGAACTGGTGGGCACGTGTTTCCTGCATTAAGTGTCGCATCAGAATTGGCGTTACGTGGACATCGGATAACTATATCGTGTGATGGACGTGTCCGCCAGATGGTTCGTCGCGGTGCGCCGTCCGGTACGCGCATTTCGCATGTGTGGGCATCGGGTGTTGGTGCAAAAAGTCGTGTCAGACAACTATGGGCTTTGACCAAGATAGGGGTGTCTGCATGTGCATTAATTTTGCGGTTTATGATATCGCGCCCTGATCGTGTTGTTGCATTTGGGGGGTATGCATCTGTGCCGGCGGTGTTTGCGGCGCATGTATGGCGTATACCGACCTTTCTTCATGAACAAAATGCGGCAATTGGGCGTGCGAATAAGTTTACTATGCGTTGGGTTAATACATTGATGACCAGTTTTCCCAACGTTTCGGGTATTCCTGCATCGGGCGCACGTGTTGTTTATACCGGTTTGCCGGTTCGTCCGGATTTTCTATCTGTGGCGGGTTCTCCACTGCCCGGCGCATCAAAATTGTTGGTGACGGGTGGGTCCCTGGGGGCGCAAATTTTGGATGAAGTTGTCCCCACAGCAATTGCCGGAATGAAAAACAAAAAGATTTTTGTCACACACCAAACACGTCCCGAAAATGTGGAACGTCTGCAACGTTTTTATGCTGAAAATAAAATTCGTGCAAATGTATTATCCTTTATTCATGATATGGCGGGCGCAATTTCCGGTGCGGATTTGGTAATTGGTCGCAGTGGGGCCAGTACTGTTGTAGAATTACAAACCATCGGGCGTCCTGCAATATTGGTACCATTAAATATTAATCCGGACCAGGCCGCCAATGCTGCATCCTTTGCCAAAAACGGCGGTGGTTTTGCAGTTGAACAATCCAAGTTTACACCGCGTTGGTTGGCAGCTATATTGACGGAATTGTTTGACAATCCGTTACGTCTGGAAAAAATGGCGGCACGCGCGCGCGTTGAAAATAATGCGGTGTCTCTTATCTCGGATGTTGTTACCGGTTAAAAAAAGCCCACCATTTGGTGGGTGTTTTTATGTAAAAACATTTTTCTACTTGCGCACGATTCGTCATTTGTTCTATGATTGAACCAGGAAGGAAAGAAAAATGCGTCGTTTTACAATTAGTTTATTGTCGGTGTTCGTTGTACTGCCTGTGTTTGCGGGCGGTCGTTTGCCCGTTGTAAACATTGCGTCGGGTGGCGTTTCCGCGCGCGCTGCATTTGGGGAAGAGATAGAAGAACCCGCGAAAAAAGTTTCTGTTGCACAAAAAACGCGGGTTCCTTCGACACGTACAAAACGTGTTGTCGCGCGCAGTGTTGCGCCATCACCGGCGATTGATGCCGGTGAAAACATTGTTGCGTCAAACGATGTATTATCACCACGCCGCCCCAGTAATGATTTATGGGCGCACGGCGATTCGAAATTACGTATGCCAACGCCAAACGAATTTTCTGTTATTCGAACCGATGACATTTTGCCCGAAGAAAGCTTGGATAAAAAAATTGCCACTGTGCCAAGTGCGCCGATTGCGGCGCCCGCCACGGTAACGCCACGTGTCGCGCCCGTAACGCCGGATGTACCCGATATGGATGCGCAACTTGCCCGATTAAATGAATTACAAAAACGCGCAAACGACAGTGTTCGTACTGTTTCACATAAAACCGTTATTGAATCCGTACCTGTGCCCGAACAAATTGAACCTGTGTCAACAACGATTGCACATGTCGCGCCTGTCGCGGATGAACCCGTTTCCCTGCATCGTATGGTTGTGCCAATGGAAACAGAAGATGTTGTGATGCGCACTGTTAACAAGGTTCAATCACCTCGTATCGCGGCCGTTCGTGAAGATATGACCAAAATGAATCCGACCGAATTACGTCGCGCGTTTCGAAGAACCTTTTTGGCCGATAATAAACACCTGTCAACATTTTCCATAGATTCGCGTTTTGACACGGCCAGTGATATGTCCGCATCTGTTGAAGGTTTTACCGCGGCCCGTGACCTGTCCGAAGGTTCGGCGGGAATCAGACCGTTAGAGGTTAAGATTAGTTTCCGCAACGCAGATTCCGCCCTGTCGCGTGCCAATTATAATTTGTTGACTGAATATGCGGCGATTGTTGTAAACAAACCCACGCGTGCAATTCAAATTGCAATACCGCAATATATGACGGAAAAAACGGATGATCGTAAATTGGCGGCGCGACGTCTGGCGATTGTAGAGCAGGCGCTGACCGATAATGGTGTATCGAAACAGCGTATTGTTCCGGTATTATCATCTCGTGATGAGCCCAGTTTTGTTTTGCGTATTATATCCAGCGATGAATACGAAACATTGACCAAGCAATCGCGCAATATGTTCGGTGATACTGTTTCCAAAAAAACATATAAAAGCATGTCGTGGTAAAACTTTTTAAACCCATTGTTGATTTTCTATTTCCGCCGGCGTGTCCACTATGTGATACGCCGGTGTCAACACATGGGGAACTGTGTGGCGCCTGTTGGACGTCGATAAATTGGATATCAGATCCCAGGTGTATAAAATGCGGATATCCTTTTCCTGCGGACTTAGATTTGGGTGGTGCGCCGCTGTGCCCGGTTTGTGCATCGGGTAAAAATGAATTGGATTGGATTCGCAGTGCATGTATTTACGATGATGCTTCGCGTTCGGCAATGTTGCCGTTTAAACACGGCGGTCGCATAAAATATTCACAATTTATGTCGCGTGCAATGATTTGGGCTTTGCGTGATATGGACGTTGATGCGGATGTTGTTATGCCTGTGCCATTGGCATCACGTCGTTTGTTTAAACGTGGTTATAACCAGGCGACTTTACTGGCACATCCAATCGCACGTGCCCTGGGCGTGCCAATGGATTTAGATTCTGTGCGCCGAAAATATCGTCCCGATATGGGACATAAAAACGCACGTCAGCGCATGGAAAATATTCATGGTGTATTTTCCGTCGTGAATCCAAATAAAATTCGTGGGCGAAAAATATTGTTGGTTGATGATGTTATGACAACGGGCGCCACATTTGCCGAAATGCGTCGCGTGTTGATACGTGCGGGCGCATCTGCGGTATACGGTGTGACATTTTGTCGGGTTGTACGTGTAATTTGATTTATAAAAAAACCGGCGTTGCCGTTTTTTTTTATTTTATTTTATGCGTAACTAAACTGTCTTTCTTTCGCAGTAATTTTTTTATCGCTTTTAATTGATCTTGTATTTGCGCATTGGTCAGATTTTCAAAATATATCCTGACATTCGCCGGCAGGTTGCTTGTGCGTGGTATTTTTGCCAGCGTTACCTTCATGTCGTCTATTTTTCTGACGTTTTCATGATATTTACGATATTCACGTTTTACCGTATCGTCATGAAAGAACTTGTACATTACGCGTTCAGTACATGGAATTTTTGACACGTCATAATAGGGATGATTTGCAATCGCCGCCCTATATGCGCGTTTTATATAAACCTTGTTATCGCCGTTCATAGAATCAATGGCGCGTAAAATCTGTTTGCGTGTCGTGTAATTGCGATTGTTGTTTAAAGAATCGCTGATGCGTTTTTCCTTGGCGTTTTCTATTTGCTCAATTATGTCATAGTGTGCCGCAATCGATTTGTCCAACCGTGCAATTTCATCACGTGCCATAACATTTTGTTGATGTAACTTTTGTTCCAGGGCGAACGCGTGAATTTCTGCGCTTTTTCGCGCGTCATCAATTTGTAATGCGCCAATTCCAATTAATATAATCGCCACCGACGGCGCGACCACCGCCAAAAGACGCAAGGGTGTTTTTATCTTCTTCATGATGTTTTCTTTTTTATTTATTCATTATTGTGGTTTCTTGCCAACTTCCAACCTTCCTGCCTTTCCGGATTTTAACCATTCCAGCACGGCGATTCTGCTTTCCACATTTTTTTTGTCATAATCATTTTCAATTTCAATTTTACGAAACTCGGCAATCAAGTCGTCTAATTTCGCAACAATTTCAGGTGTTAATACCTTGCATTTGTCTGTCATTATCTCCTCCTTGTTTTGAACTAACGAATACGATTCCTTAAAGAATTGTATCGTATTTGATTATTATATTGTTGCTTTTTTGATTGTGATATGGCCGTGCTTTTTTTAGGTGTTGTTTTAATTTGCTTGATTAAAGTTCCTGTCTTTGAATACTCTATTTCTCCTTCGTCATCATAGTCTTCCAATTCACCAATGTCGACTTCATAATAATTCCCGTCTTCGTCTTGATAAATCACAGATTCGTTGCCAGCAGGAACCTCTATCACCCCCCTGTCTTTCTGATTGTTGCTATTAAAGTCATCATAAGCATCCCAGTCTATTTTTACACCGCCGTCAGTGTTGTCTTTATTATTGTTTCGCCAACCCATCAGCAACCCGTTTTTGTCATAATTTATAAATTTTGATTTTCTTATGTTGTGCCAAGAAATGAATAAAATCATAGTGTACGTCTCCGTTATTGTGTACAACGTACATAATATGATAATTTTCTTGTACTGTCAAGGGGTTAGTCTTTGGTGCGTGGCTTGTTAAACTTATCCCGGGACGACAAAAATCATAAAATTGAAAGACACAACGCCTTCATTGTCTATGAAATGTAAGTGTTAAAAAAATAATGGCAGTCCCAACGGGAATCGAACCCGTGTTACCAGAATGAGAATCTGATGTCCTAACCGCTAGACGATGGGACCGTTTGCCATCATTCTATACTAAATAATATATTTTTCAAATGAAAGTTTTTCTTGCGCACTATGTTTTTTTCTCTTAGGATAAAATACGTTATGTTTGGCAAACTTAGACGTTTTTTTTCAAATATAATTTGTGGCTTTGTATATAACAAGGATACGCGTAAACGTTTACGTGTTGTGCTGAATTCCCCCATGACGTCTTATATTCGTTTTATTCGAAAAAATACGGGTGCGCCAATACGAAAAATGAAAACCTTTGTCGGATACCAGGCGCGTAATTTATTGATTAGTGTAAATGACGAATATATATATAAATTCCCGTTGCGACGTGAAAATTCCGATGAACTTGCATTGCGTGAAAAGCGTATTGTTGATGCGCTGTCCCCATTGTCGCCGATTTATATCCCGCCGGTTACCGTGTTTGAATACCGTGGTGTATTGGTTCGTCGATATCCGTTTATATCGGGGGTACGCCTGCGTGAAATACCACTGGATGTTGCGATGAAAAATATAAAAAAATTGGCCCCCCAGGTGGCGCGTTTTATATATGAAATTGGACGTTCGGACCCGGCGCAGATTCGTGACCTAAAACCGTCTAAAAATTCTGCGCCTGCATATCAATACGGTTGGTTTCATGGTGACATAGGTGATAATTTTATGGTGGACACAAATACAATGAAAATAATCGCCTTTATCGATTGGGAAGATTGTTATTTTGGTGACTTTTCGGATACATTCATCGGTGATCGTCGTTCGCCCAATCGTGAATTAATGGATGCCGCATTGAATGAGTATGACAAGTTGTATAACAAGGATTTAAAATGAGTTTTCGTCGTCTTGTATCAAATATAGTCTGTGGTTTTATCCCCAATCAAAAAACACGCAGTCGCGTGCGTGTTGTTTTGAATAATCCATCTATAAAGGCGCATATAAAGTTTGTACGTCGTTGGGCGGACGAAAATTGCGGTGGTGTCCAAAAGTTAAAATTGGAATTTGGTGTTGGTTGTCATAACTTGGTTGTACTGTTAAATGATAAATATGTATTCAAGTTTTTTTTGGTCCCGGGTCGTGAATTGCGCGCATATCACGAAGAACGTGTCGTAAATGCGTTTCGCGAAATATCGCCAATCCGATTGCCGAAAATGGAATTGATAAGATATGGTGACACGGTGTTACGTCTTTATGAATTTATCCCGGGCAAGATGTTAACGGATTTTGACGCGTCGTACATAAATCAGAACCGTGACAAGATTGCACGGCAACTTGCAAATTTTATCTATGTCATCGGCTGTGCTGATCCCGCCGCTTTGCGCGATTTAAAGCCCACGCCCGATGCCATGCCCGACTTTATGTACGGTTGGTTTCACAATGACATTGGTAATAATTGTATTTTGGATGATGATTTGAATATCGTTGGTTTTATCGATTGTGAAAAGGCGTGTTTCTGTGATTTCCGTGATTCTTTGGCCAACGCCGAACACTTTTGGGATAAAAAGGGGTATTATGGCCTGATGGTGGCGGTATTGGCGGAATATGCAAGATTGTACTTTGAATCAAAATGCATCCGTAAATAAAAAAACGGCATTTGCCGTTTTTTTCTATTGGGCTTATCTGCCACGTAATTGTCGCAACTGTTTCAGGTTTTTTATATGTACCTTTTGTTGTGCGTATGATGCTTTGTTAAACTTACTGTGCGATGACAGTTTGTGTTTTTGCATCATGCGTTTTTGCAGTTTTTCACCACGTTCGCCAATGCCGTCAATATGTTTTGCAAAGGCTTCCTGTTCGGCCTGACTCAGGGCTTTATCTGAATTCAGCGCATCCAAAATTATGCTCTTGCCTTCATAAATACGACTCATTTCCATGGCGTGTGCGATTCTTTGAACCGACATGCCATTTGGTATTTTGAAGATTCCGCGGGTAACCTGATTTTGTATCTTGTTATACAGTGCGTCTCGTTTTTTCTTGCCCATTAAAATATCCAATGAACTGTCGCAAAAGTTATTAATTGCAACAATTTTTGCGGAATCCGCATCTGCGATATTTTGTTGATGTGTTTTGCTTGTCTCTTGTTTTGTGGTAAATGGTTTGACCGGCCACTGGGCCGTTTTTTTGTCGTTCGTCTGCCCCCAAGCGTATGTCCATTTTGTATCCAAATTCGATTGCGTATTTGGTTTCACAATCTCGCTTTTGACGGGCGTTTTTGCATTCTGATTATTTTGTTTGTCTGATGCGCACTTTGCAACAAGCATTGTTGCCAACCCCGCCGTTACCACGGCGCCGGTCAGCGCAAGCGTTCTCCAAAGCCCCCTGTTTTTTACCTTGGCATTTTTCTGTTCGGCGACTTTTTCTTTTGGTTGTTCCGGGGGTGTTTGTGTATCTTTTACCTCGTTGGTATTTTTATTTTTTTTACCAAATCCAAAAAATCCCTTTATCTTATTCCCCAGTGTTTCAAGGGGCCCAACTTCTTTTTTATCATTCAGGGTAATTGCATTTTCTGGTAATCCGCGTGCAATACAGATTTTCTTTAATGCATTATGTGCATTATTTGAATAGACTCCTTTATCATTGCAACCACATGTTTTAACCAAAGACACTAAAATGTTAAACATTTCTTCATCTTTTACGTCGTATTCGACCGCGTCATTAATAATCGCCCGAATAACACATTGTGTCAGCTCGGTTGAATATCTGTATGGCTCATATGGCCCGCCTTTAAAGCGTTTTTCGCTGGACGTGTTTGCAATGTAGTCTTTCAGTGTTTTCTTGGATATACTAAATGAAAAGTATTTAAAATCTTTTTTGTTACTCATTTTTTCTTAATCCTACTAGGTTATGCAACCCACAACGGTATTATGAAAAGTAGCATTTGTCAACACTGATAATATTTTTTTACTAAAAACATGAAATATGTTATAATGTCACCATAAATAACCCAGGGGGATACATAATGGCAGAAAAAATGGATATTGTAAATGAACGCGTTAATACCGCGCAAAGTGAATTGGATAAACGTGCAAAAAGATTGAACCGCATTGTTGCTTCTGCGCGTGGTAAAAAGACATCGGTCGGATTTGACCAGGGGGTTAAATTGGTGTCGGAAATGATACGCGGGCAATCTGAACTGATTGATGCGATGGTTTTTGATTCGCCTAAGACCGCCTTGGAACAGAACCGCAATCTGATGCTGATTACGGGGAATATGAGTCAATCTGTCCAGGATGGAATTAAACCCACAACAGATGCGATTGATTCCATGTTGTCTACATTGGAACAGATGACCCGTTAAAAAAAGCCCAATTTTGGGCCTTTTTTTTATGGTTATAAATTTTTTATGAAAACGAACCTAGTTATTTTTATTCGTTAATATTTTATACATAAATCATCTAAACCAAAGGATGATTTATGAAACGTAATACGATTTTTGGAATTTCTGTTTTGCCGGCATTATTGGTAATGCCGGCGATGGGCGATGTAGTAACCGCGCGTACGGTTATTTCATCTGATACAACATATACAAACCTTGTTGCAGAAAATATAGCGTCAACAACCGCAAACAATGGTGGTGTTTTTTACATGCAGGACGTCCCAAATGTGGCCCTGATATTTGATGGCGATACATTATTTTCGGGTAACTCATTGAACAATGGTGGCATGGGTGGAGCGATTGGAAATGGTTGGTTGTCGTCCACGACGGGCACGGGCTATACCGTTGGTGGAAAAATTGTTTTTAATGGTGCATCCACTTTTACGGGCAATACCACAAACAATCCAAACGGGGGTGGCGCAATATTTAACTATGGCGCGGGTAATGCGACCGACCCCGATATAATTTTTGTCGGTCCCGCCACGTTCAGTGAAAATAAAGCAACCGGATCCATGACCAGTGTTTATATCGGTGGCGGTGCCATTAACCACAGGGATGGCATGATTGTGTTCAACGACGCGGTTTCTTTTTCTAATAACGAATCCGCAACCAAGGGTGGCGCCATCATGACTGCGGGTGATGTCATTTTTAATGGGGCGGCGCAGTTTATTGGTAATTCTGCGGGTACGTCCGGTGGTGCACTTGCCATATTGGGTGGCGCGGTTGAATTTGAAGGCACGGCCACATTTTCTAATAATACGGCCGCGGGTGCGTCTGCAATCCTGATGGATCAATCTGATTCCAACCTAACTTTTAAAGATACCGCAATCTTTTCTGGTAACACGGGGGTTGGAACATTATTAAATAATAATGCATCGGGCACGATTTCCTTTGCACGTGGCACAGAATTTTCGGGTAACACGAACAATTATAATGGTGCATTGGTAAATGTGGGCACGGTATCCCTGACGGGTGGTGATTTTATCTTTTCAGCAAATACGGGCAGTAATGGCGGCGGTCTTAAAAATTCTGGTACCGTGACTGCAAATACAACCGGCCAGGTTTTGTTTAATAACAACAGCACCAGCAGTACTGCCGGCGCCCTGGATAACGGTGGTACGATTGATATAAATGCGCCAATGATTTCGTTCCTTAACAACTCGTCCGCTGCCGGATATGGTGGTGCAATATTCAACGCGGCCGATATGAATATTATTGGTTCTGAAAATGTGTTCCGTGGCAATATTGCGCATGATACGGGTGCGACCAAAAGTGGCGGTGGTGCAATTCATAATCGTGGCAACACCGGCGCTGCTGATTTGGTGATTGGGGTTACAAACGGCACAAATTTATTTGATTCAAATACGTCCATGGCGCATGGTGGTGCAATTGTTTCGCGTGCATTTGATGGCGCAACCCAGGATTCACACATTACCATTAACGGGACAACGCGATTTGTCGGTAATCAATCAACGCTGAACGGCGGTGCAATTTGGAATACGGTCGCACCATCGGATGGTACGGTTGGTGCTGCAGAAATAGTATTTAATGGCACCACATCATTTATTAATAATCACGCCGGTGAAATGGGTGGTGCATTATATAATAATGATACAGTCACATTTAATGGGGATGCCGCGTTCCGCGGTAATACCGCAAATGGTGTTGCAAACGATATCCATAATGACGGTGTTATAAACTTTATGGGCAATACAACTATTGTTGGGGGCGTAACTGGGACGGGTACATTAAATATTGCATCCGGTACTGTTTTTGATATTGGCGCATCCACATTAAGCCAGGGTGCAATTACATTAGATGGAACAATGTTGGCAACATTGCGTACCGGTAACACGCCCCAGATAAATGTAACGACAGCGAACGGTTTTGCCGGTCAAGGTGTGTTAAATTTGGCCTTTGATTCCGCAGGTACGTACAAGGTTTTTGGCAATCAAATCTTTGACAATATTGACATCAGCAGTCCTTTATATGACCTGACATGGAATGGTGGTGATGTAACCGCGATTGCAAAATCTGCATCGGATATTGCGTCGCAAAATGATTTGTCGGAATCTGCGGCGCGTACGATTGCATCTGTTGCGGGTGCAACATCAGAACTGCTAAATGATTTGTCTGTCTTGATTCAATCCAATCTGGCGATTGGTACGGATGTGGCACGTGCGAACATAGAAGATGCGGTCATTGCCATTAATCCAGAAACCGCACCGGTATCTCGTTCGGTTGGAATGGGGCTTCAAAACGTGTTAAATTCGATTATCGCAGACAGGTTATCCTTGGTTCCAATGGGGCGCAACGGTGGCGACATTAACCTGACGTCGTCCGGCATCTGGGCCCAGGGGCTGTATAACAAATCAAAATTAAACGATGCATTTAATGCGTACACGCGTGGCGTATCCATGGGTATTGACGGCATGTTTGGCGAAGCGTTAACATTGGGTATTGGTTACATGTTTGGTCATTCAAGTATTGGTGCCGATGCGCGTAACAGTAATGTTGATTCACACTCATTCTTTGTTTATGGTCAATACAAGCCTGCAAACTGGTACATGAATGCGATAATAAATTATACTATGTCTGATTATTCCGAAAATGGTTCGGCCTTGGGCATAAATGTAACGTCTGATTACGATATGGATGCGTTTGGTGCAAACGTTGCCATGGGATACGATTTCTTTGGCGGCATAACCCCCGAAGTATCGTTGCGCTATATGTACCTGGATTCTGTTCGTTATACAAATTCCCTGGGGATTACAAACAAGATTGACCGTTCGGATTATCTGACTGCTGCGATTGGTACACGCTATGGCTTTGACGTACTGTTAAATAACGGTTGGATATTGCGTCCCGGGATTCGTTATGCGGTAAAATATGACCTGATAAGTGACGATAATCGTGCGCTTGTATCTATGCCTGGTGTAGATGCGTATGTCATAAACGGCAATGATCTGTCGCGCATTGCGAACGAACTTGGGGTAAGTATAGGCATGATGTATGGTGCGTTGGACATATCGTTAAATTATGATATCGAAGCGCGTGCCGACTATACATCCCAAACCGGACGTTTAAAATTCAGATATGAATTTTAACATCTAATAATACACCCGCCCAAACGGGCGGGTGAAAATATGTTATTGTCTTAGCGTTGATTTTCTTTCTTTTCCGTCAATGCCAATCCAATCCCCCCCAGTCCAAGTGCCACAAAGGCAGTGCCCATCATGGCTTTTTCGGCTTTTTCGCTAATAATCACGCTTTCCGCCTTTTCGCGTGTTTCTTCGTCTTCGTATCGCAGTGTTTCACGATAATCCGATGTTCCGGCCGCGCCCAACGCCAGGAAAAATCCAACCCCCGCAGACATCGTGGCCAGTGTTCGTATCATTGAACGTCTATCCTCTTTCATCTGTATATCCTTTTGTTTAATATCTTTCTTACTCTATTTAGTATAGTACAAAACGGCTTGTTGTCAATATGTTTGTTTTCTATGCTCCGGGTATGCTTACGACTATGTTTGGCCAAGGATACAGTATTTTTTATAATTTTTGTATCAAAATATTGACCAACTTAAATAGAAAGCTTGACTTTTGGCCATTTTTTTGATATAATAACCATCGTGAACAGCCCGCCTATGGTGGGGCTTTTATATTTTATGGGGTGTCCCACTGCATTTTTTTTGTTTGCTTTTTAAGGCTTGATTCCGACCCAACTTTAGTCGATAAAAATATATAATCCTGCTATTTTCAGACGTGGCAGTACGAACACAAGAGTCAAGAAAATGGCAAGACAAATACAAATAAGACGTGGCACAGCCGCCGAACACAAAAACTTTACCGGTGCAATCGGTGAAATAACAATGGATACGACAAACAATACGATACGCATACATGATGGCGCTACGCTTGGTGGTGTGCCGTTGGCGCGTGCAGATGAAATCATGCCATCAAAAGCCCCAGGGGTTGCAATTCCAGATACAGATAAACAAATGAACATAGGTGCATATGATACATATACATTTCCATCAGATGGTTGGTTATTTATCAGGACAAATGTTGCCAGCAGCGTTCAATTTGTATCCGATAAATACGAAACTTCGCAATATGGCCCATTTTCGTATGGATGTTTAAATCCCGAAGGAACATGTCAATCGTTAATGTATCGTGTACAATCTGGGGAAACAATAACCAAAACATATGTATCAGGGAATTGGATTGCACTATTTATTCCCTGCAAAGATTAATTTTAAATATATTTTTATAATACTTATATAAAAGTACGGTTTAAAATGCCAATCGTGCATATGGTGCCAGTAATCGCCACGCATAAAAGCATATTCATGCTTTACATCAAAATAAAAACGATTTATATGTCTTAATATTTTTCGCATTTGTTGATTAAAGACGCGTGGCGATATAATTTTTTTGCCCAATATTCGGCGCAGTAAAATCATATAATTATTCCCAAATACTTCTGCGATATTATATCCCCCCTTATTGGGTACAGATTGAACATCAAATAATATATCATCCATAACGGCAAAATAATTCTTGATTTCCATTAAAGAAAAAAGAACATCTGTTTGTGGCAATTTCTGTTTGGCAAACCGTGAAAAACCGTTGATTTTATCAAAATCGCTTTTCCACAATCCAAATCCACCAATCCATGTTGAATAAATTGAAATATGCGATATAAAATCATTTGCATTATTGAATTCATGAACGGTATTGCTGTTTGCTTTGTTTAAAAAGAAAATGATGTGTTTTGTTTTAATGTATTTTTCAATAAAACTACACATTTTGTCCAATGTACCATCACGTACTATCAATGTATCATTATGTGCCTTTAAAAACACACCTTGTCCACGTGCCATCGCCAACTCAAGGTTTTTATCATATATATTTTCGTTATTGCGAAAATATCTGATTTTATTGCCGTATTGTTCGATATATTTATTTACAACATTTTGTGTATCGTCCGTCGAACAATTATCAGAAATTATAACTTCTACATCCCCGGTGCTTTGAAATCGTGGTTGTGCAATAATACTGTCCAATGTTCGCGCCAAATATTCTGCACGATTATACGTCGGGATACAAATCGAAAGTATTGGTGATTCTGTCATCATCATTTCATCATGTCGTGTATCATAAATTCCATAAATTGTTTCAATCCATCTGTATATGATGTGAAATTAAGGTTTGGAATAATATCATGCAATCGACGATTGTTGCCCGTATATTCACGGTTCATTCCCGGTGTTTTTACAATAATTTCCGAATGATATGTTGAATTCTTGTTTACGATTTTAGACAGTTCGACCAAGGTAATCTTTTCATCTGGGCAAACATTGATAAATCGTTCATCTGTTTGGTTTTTTATAAACCAATCCACAATATTGCAAAAGTCGTTTATATGCAAGAATTGGAAAACAACATCCTGATTTATTTCAATTGGTTGATGTTTTATATTTTGTGTAACCGCATATGATGTAAAACGTGTTGGGCTTTCATATTTGCCATAAATACCAAAGATACGCATATTTAACACATTGTCCATTTGTTCAATACGTTTGGAAATCATGTATTTTGAATATCCATATGGGTCATTTGGTATTGATGTTCCAAAATCTGATTCTGCAACAGAATTCAGCTCGCGCGATTTGTCATATTCTGCCCCTGAACCGAATACGAACATTGGACATTTTTTTGATACGTGTCGTGCCAAATTATCAAACATTTTTATGTTTGGTATGGCGACATCATCGCGTGTTGCATCCGCCGTAATACGAACCCCCGCCGCCGCAGAATGAATAATCAAATCTGGCTTTGTTGATTTTACAAAATCATTAACCGCATTATCATCCATCAAGTTTAATTCACGCGAACGCGGGTGAATAAATTCGTACTTATCACCCATTTTTTCTAAAATATTTCGTCCAATAAAACCACCAGACCCAGTTAACAGTATTTTCATCATAGGTTCCTAGAGCTTAATTTGTTTGCCAAAAAAGGTTATTTGCTTTTGTGGCATTGTGTGTCCATTTTGCTTAATATGATCTATATGAAAAATCCATTTCCAAAACTTGCCGGGGCGTATACAATTACACCAAAATTTTAATCGTTGCTTTCTAGATAATTGCGAATATATATCTGCAAAATATATTCTGTCCTGAATATTTTTTAGCATCTCTTTTAACAAGGGCTTTGAACCTCTAATAAATCCGTCAAGATGTTTTCTTTTCAACTCTTCGTCTTTCAGCAAAGATAACACATTGGCAAAACCAACAAATTGTGACATGTGCGCGCTACGATAGTACATTCTCTCTGAATTTGCACCTCTGCAATAATTTTTACATCCATCAAACCCAGATCTTAACTCCTTCCCGTAATCAAATCCATTTTTTACAATAGCGGGACCATCTGGTATAAAGAATTCACAACCATTGTTCAACATCGTTACAACTGGTATTAATTGAACGTACATCGTCCATACATTGTCGTATATATTACGTAATGTTGTATCGTCTAAACAATTTGTTTTGATAATCACACCTGGGACAAACGTGGCTTGTGACAACAGGGCCAATGTGCCTATTTTTGATTTTTTTCGTGGCAATGCATATTTAGATGTAATGATTATATCTCGTTCCTGATTTATCGCATCAACGATATTATCCCATGCGGTAAAATCATATACATCATCATCACATAATACCCATAAATATTTTTTGCATGCAATTTCATATGCATATGCAATATTAGCATTCGCGCCCACATTGCGTGGTCGACGAATATGGTGTATATTTTTATGCATATCCGCTAATGTTCGAATATACTCAGACGTCCCGTCTGTTGAACGATTATCTACAACAGTTATATCAATATCGCGTACAGGTGATGTCTCTGCCAACAATTGTTCCATTGTGCGCATCAACTTGTCGCGGCGATTATATGTTACCAAAACAATTTCTAAAATATCGTTCAGCATTTCAAAAACTCATTTATTTGTTCATCTAAATGTGACAAACCCATTTTTTCACGGATATAATTTTGGTCGCCAACAAAGTGTGAAAAACGGTCCGGAACGGCAATTGGCAATATACGTGCCGCCATACCGCTGCGCGCAACCGTTTCCGCAACCGCGGAATACAGCCCGCCAATCACATTGTGTTCTTCAATTGTGATAATGGGTATGTGTCGCCGAACCAAATCAAGCACACATTCGGTATCAAATGGCTTTATCGTATGCGCGCTATATAATGCCGCATTTATCCCACGATTGCGATATCCGACAACCGTATCATACGCATCACGCAACATACCCGATGTCGCAATAACTGCGAATGCATCGCCGTCAAACACCTGCGAAAATTTGCCGAATTCAACAGGGTAATCGTATGTTGGTTCGCCGCGTTTATTTAATCGAATATACATCGGCCCATTATGGTTCACCGAATAGCGTGTTAAATCTGCGGCTTCGTGCAAATCGCCCGGTGCTACAACCGACATATTTGGTAACGCGCGCATAATCGCCAAATCGTCAATACTGTGATGTGTCGCGCCCGCTGGTCCATATGCAAACCCCGCGCCAACACCAACAAGGCGTACATTTGTGTTCATATAGGCAACATCTACCTTGACCTGTTCAAACGGTCGTGATGTGACAAAAGGCATAATACTGTATACATATGGAATCTTGCCCGACATGGCCAACCCCGCCGCCATACCCACCGCGTTTTGTTCGGAAATGCCAGCGTTTATAAACCGATTTGGGAATAACTCCTTGAATGGTTCCAAAACCGCATAACCCAAATCGGGCGTTATCAGCCAAATGCGTTCATCTTTTTTTGCCATTTCAACCAAAGTGTTTAAAAATGTATTTCTCATTTTAATTCCTCCATCGCGATGGCCAATTCTTCGTCATTTGGTGATTTATAGTGCCACTTTAATTCGTTTTCCATAAACGAAACACCGCGTCCTTTGATTGTATGTGCAACAATTGCCAATGTTTTATCGCACGTCTTTTTCAATGCAGAAACGATTTGGTCGGTATCATGTCCGTCAATATCAACCGCGCACAGGCCAAAGTTGTTTAAGGTATCTGACAGTTTTGAATAATCTGCACATTCGTCTGCACATCCAAACCCCTGTAAATTATTATTGTCTATAATAATGGTCAGATTCGGGATTTTATGACAGCCTGCGAAAATAATCGCTTCCCATACGCTACCTTCGTTGGTTTCTCCATCGCCAATTACAACAAATACGCGTTTGTCGGGATTGGCCATTGCCATCCCAATTCCTATTGGTAACCCATGTCCCAACGAACCCGCCGAACAATCAATCCCTGGTACAGATTCTTGGTCCAAATGTCCCGGCAACAAACCGCCATTAATATAATATTTATCCAACAAAGAAGCATCCATCAGCCCAGTTTCTGCCAACACAGAATACAGCGCGATTGATGCATGGCCTTTGGATAAAATAACACGGTCACGATTTGCGGATTTTATATTTTCGGGGGTTATATCGGCAACGTATTTGTATATTGCATACAGCACATCAACGCATGACAAAGCCGCCCCAATATGCGAAGCATGCGAATAATGTGCCATATGCACAATATTTCGCCTGATTTGATTCGGTGTTTTCATCATTTTGTTTTGGCCTTGATAAATTCAGAAATTACATCTACTGTCTTTTGTACATCCTTTTCGGTCAGATTTTGTGCGCATCCAACCCAAAAAGTATGATTCATAATGAATTCTGTTCCGGGTAACTTTTCAAAATCACTTTCGGACAGATTGTGCGAGTTTACCACCCCACTATCGCCGATACGTAAATCAAAATCTGCCATTGTAACCATTGGTTGACGCAAAATGTTACCTGCGAACAACTGGCGTGTGCCAATTCCCTGTGATTCAAGATGTTCAACCAGTTCCTGTTTAGAGAACGGCGCATCATCACGCACAGATATTAAAAATCCAAACCATGATGGGGAACACATATCGTGTACCTGTGGCAGAATCAGATAATTTTCAAATGGTTTTAGCCCCGCCAACAAAGCATTTGCGTTTTTTCTTCTTTGTTCCAAAAAAGAATCCAATTTTTTCAATTGGGCGACACCAATCGCGGCCTGCCAATCAGTAATTTTAAGATTATATCCAATATGTGAATATGTGTACTTATGGTCGTATCCAACCGGTAACGCCCCCAACTTTAATTTAAAGCGATTATGACATGTGTCATCACGGCCCGGCTTACACCAACAGTCACGCCCCCAATCACGATATGACATAATTATACGATGCAGTTTTGGGTCATTGGTAATAACGGCGCCACCTTCTCCCATGGTTAAATGATGCGCCGGATAGAAACTAAACGTCCCAATGTGTCCGATTGTACCTGCATATTTTCCGTTCCATTTTGCCCCCAGGGCATCGCAACTGTCCTCGATTACCCATAAATTATGCTCGTTTGCAATTTTCATTATTTCGTCCATGTCATACATATTTCCCAATGTATGAGCCAAGAAAATAGCGCGTGTCTTTGGCGAAATTGCAGATTTTAATTTTTCAATATCTACATTATATGTTCCGACATGACAATCAACAAACACCGGTGTCATGCCATTTTGAATAATCGGATTAACGGTTGTTGGAAACCCGGCGGCCACTGCGATAACTTCGTCACCGCGTTTTAATGCGCGCTCACCCAGTTTTGGAGATGTTAACGCGGTAAAAGCCAACAGATTTGCACTGGAACCTGAATTGGTTGATAGTGCGAAACGTACCCCCAATTTTTCTGCAAAATCATGTTCAAATTGATCATTAAAGCGTCCAGCGGTTAACCACATATCCAAAGAGGCGTCAATCATGTTTTGCAGTTCTTCTGCACCGATATTTTTTCCCGATGCAGGTATGTACTTTTTTTCAGAAGTTCTTTTTTCAACATCCAAACACTCGGCATATTGTGATGCCAATTCATGCATTTTACTTCTTATTTCTTCTTTGGTCATTATAAGCTCCATTTGATATTTTTATTTTGTGCCGATGCAACAAAATCGTTAATTTGTTGAATTGTAAATTGTGTCATATCGGTATTTTCGTCATAAAAAGCGCGATACCAGTCGGTCGTTTTTTTTACGGCTGTTTTTGCGTCGTATACCGGCATTACCCCCAATTCACGTGCCGCCTTTTCTACATTTAATTGTAACAGGTTTGCTTCATGCAACCCATCACCCGATCCCACCGATACGGTCGCTCCATTGCCCCAGAAATCGGCAACCATTTGTGCTACCTCTGCCACACGAACATCGGCATCCATTTCTGGGCCAAAGTTATATCCACTTGCGTATTCTGTCCCATGTTCCAACAGCATTTGCCCCAGGCGCAGATATCCTGCCAACGGTTCTAACACCAACTGCCACGGACGTGTTGCGAACGGATTGCGTATAGAAACGGTTTCGCCACCTTTAAAGGCGCGTATACAATCTGGAATTAATCTGTCGGTCGCCCAATCTCCCCCGCCAATAACGTTTCCGGCACGTGCACTTGCCAAAGCAAACGGTTTGCCATCGGTTAAAAATGAACGACGATATGAAGACGTCAGGATTTCGCTGCATCCTTTGGATGAAGAATACATGTCATACCCACCAAATGGTTCTTCTTCTCTATATCCTTCCTTTTTTTCTTGGTTTTCATAACATTTATCTGTTGTTACATTTACAAATGCGCGCACAGATTCTATTTTACGTGCGGCCTCTAATACATTTAACGTGCCGATTACATTTGTTGTATAGGTTTCGACAGGTTCTGCATAGGACAGGCGCACAATTGGTTGCGCCGCCAAATGAAATACAATTTCCGGGCGTACAGATTCAAAAAAAGCATTCAATTTTTCCGTATCCCGAATATCTGCAATCATTTCGCCATCAATCAAATCGCCCAATTTCAAGACATTATACATGCGTGGATTTGTGTTCGGTAACAATGAATACCCATAAACATGCGCGCCCATTTGCTTTAGCCAAAACGCCATCCAGGCGCCCTTAAAACCGGCATGACCAGTAATCAATACCCGACGACCATTATAAATGTTATTAAACATAATTAGTTACTCCATTTTTTCCAGGGTGCAATATTTTTATCCCACATTTCATTTAAATCATTTTTGTCCTTTAACATATCCATAGGATGCCAAAAGCCAACATGCTTATACGCATTTAATTGACCGTTTTTGGAAAGTTCGTTAAGCGGTCCTTTTTCAAACATCATGCTGTCTGAATCGTCTGGCAAATAATCGAAAACACCTGGTTCGCACACCATAAATCCTGCATTTATCCACGAACCGCTTTCCTTTGGTTTTTCCAAAAATGATGTTATTGTACCATTGGGTTGTATATCCAACGCACCATATTTTCCCGTTGGCTGATATGCTGTAAGGGTGCATAATTTCCCGGATTCGTTGTGGGCCTTAACTAACGCCTGGATATCAATGTCGGCAACGCCATCGCCGTATGTCAGCATAAATGGTTCATCACCAACCAAATCGCGTGCGCGTTTTATGCGTCCCGCCGTTAATGTTTCCGTGCCGGTATACAACATAGTAACATTCCATGGTTCGCAATGATTTTTGTGTATATTGACACTGTTTTCCGCTAGATTTACCGTGATATCACAATTGTTCATATAGTAATCAACAAAATAGCGTTTAATGATTTCTTGTTTATACCCTGTCAAAACGACAAAGTCATTAAACCCATAATGTGAATAAATTTTCATTATGTGCCATAATATAGGATATCCACCAATTTCAACCATTGGTTTAGGTTTCAAAGATGTTTCTTCGCCCAAACGTGTCCCCAGTCCCCCTGCCAAGATCAGTACTTTCATTTTTTTCCCTTTCTTTGTGTAATAGTTTCAATGATTTTATCAACATTATCTTCTGTTATTTCCATATATGCAACGTCAATATTTTTTGCAATTTCATCGGTATTCAAATTTGCGAAATCAATTTTCATAAGTTTTTTACGAATATTGTCCGCGAAACGATATTTTATTTGTTTGGCGGGATTCCCACCAACAATACAATACGGTTCTACATCTTTGACCACAACTGCCCCAGATGCGACAATTGCACCGCGTCCAATGTGTACACCGGAATTAATAATTACGCCATGTCCAATCCAAACATCGTCATCTACAATAATGTCGCCCTTGGATTTTGCTTCATATTGTTGCAGCCCCAGTTTTACTTTGAACGGATATGTTGAAAATCCATGATACGGATGTTCGGATGCCAAAATAAAATGTACATTTGGCCCAATTGAACAGAAATTACCAATAACAAGTTTTGCTTTTTCATTACTTGGCGCTTCGACATTCAGCACACCATATGTTCCGCGTCCAACAGTTATTACATTTGGATTCGTCGCTACCCCCAGGGTTGTAAAATTATGCAGATTTTTTTGCTTCCATTCATATTGTTTTGGGTGCAACAGTTTTTCGCGTATTTGCCGCCTAGTATTTGGAAATGGTATAAGAAAAGCAAAAAAATTGACAAATACACGTTTCACGGTGCTATCTCCACTTGATTTTGAACAACGGTACAAATTCAAACAGATATACAATATTGTGCTTTACCTTTATCAGTGGCAAAAAACCAAACAGTCGCAGACGAAAACTTGTTGTGTGTGCATCTGACACGCGCCATGCGTCATAATATGCTGGAAAACGATTGGCCATTTCCAACTGAATTGCACGATGCATGGTATTCATTTTTGTTTTTTGTTTGGACGAAGTTTGTTCCTGAAACATACGGTATTTAACCAAAACTATTTGCAGATTATAGAATTTAGTTTTATCCATCAGCTGTGACCAAAGACGGTAATCTTCACATGGGGAATAGTATTCTTCATATTCTATACCATTATCAACCAACACAGATTTTCGTACCATTGCCGCCGTATGCCAAACGCTGCAATTATTGGTCATTGCTATCTTTATATCCGTGTCCAATTCTGGTGCGGTGCGTATCGCATTGTTGGAACCAAAATTTTGCATCAACCCAGACACGACACCAATATACGGATTGGCATCCAGATATTCTACTTCGCGTTGCAAACGGTTGGGCATGGAAATATCATCATGGTCAAAAATTGCAATATACTCACCACGCGCCATCTTGATTAATTTGTTGCGCGAAGGCGTAATCCCCATATTTTTATCATTTTTTAAATATTTAATACGCTTGTCACGTGTTGCATATTCCAACACAATTTTTTCAATTTCGGTGTTGTCGGGACTGTCATTCAAAATTAAAAATTCAAAATCGGTAAAGGTTTGCGCCAATATGGACTCAATGCATTCCCGCAGATGTTGTGGATTAGTATTATAAATCGGCGTCAATACAGACACGCGTGGCGTGGGGCGCATAATTCTTCCTTTTTATTTTGGCGGAGGAGCTCAAACAACTGCTTAGTCGGCAGCCCTGATGGTCTTACGATTGCACCACTCCTCCATATTACAAGATTCTATTAACCACAAAAGTCCCAGGGAACTAAGCTTGTCAAGAAAAAGCTTGGTCAATTTCTTGTAACTTTTACTTAATCCGAATTCTAGACAATATTTTTATGTTTTTCAAGCCAATTAGAATAATTTTTTATGGTAAAAACCTTGATAATGTTTTGTGATGCAATCACCGCAACAGATTACGCAATCCGTATGTATAGCAAAAAATGCCCCTATGGGCATTGTTTATTTTGGTTGGGGCGCACTCAATTCCCTCGGCATATTATGCCTGCGGGGCATTCCTGACGATTTGATTGCACGTTGTTTATCAAATCTACTCATTGTCGAACCGGCAACTGGCGTTGCTGATTACGAACCGTGGCCCCGTTCAATATTAAAACGCCCCAAAAAGGGGCGTTTGAATATTGGTTGGGGCGCACGGATTCGAACCATGATAAAGAGAACCAAAATCTCTTGTCCTACCATTAGACGACACCCCAATTGCGATTACGCATTATAAATATATTTTGCGTTTTTGCAATAATAAAATTATTTTATGCGTGATTTAAAATTTGTACCGATGTTATTTTGTATTTCATCGTGTTTGCGGTCGTATTCAATTTGTTCGCGTGTTCGTATATTATTTTTTATTAACATATCTTCTTGGTTATTAATGTATGTTAATTGCCCCGCATACCCAAGGGCCGCAATCTGACGACCACGCATGGTCGAAAAGAATTCCGGTCTGTATTCAAATTCCCATGACAGGCGAATTCTGTCCCCGTCCCACAGACATGCCGATACCCCGTCGCGTGCCCGCATGCCACACGTATGATTTTTTACCGCGTATAATATCTTTTTTACATTGTCTTTTGACATATACGGATAATTTTTCCCCAGGAATTCACGTGCGATTGGCACGGCGCGTGGGCCGTGTTCGGTGCACCACTCGTCATTTGTGCGTGCGCAATCGTGTAATCCGGCCGCCAATAAAACGGGCAGGGGGTCTTGCTTGATGGTGTACGCAATATCCAAACCAAACAAGGCCACCTGGCATGTATGTGTCAGACCATGATATCCATGTCGTGACTGATTTGTTATTTGCTCGATTTGGGGTAAAATCTGATCAAAGAACATTTTTGCATAGTATTCCAGTTCGTGTGGGATTTGGAAAATGTCGTCTTTTGCCAATCCAAAGCGTATCAATATATCTTTCAAAGTCATTTTTATTTGTGTCCTAATATTTTCATCTGTGAAATAGTGGCACTTGCACGCGTTGCTGTCAAATAAAATAAAAAAATTGAAAATTGCACTTGAAATAAAAAATGTTAAAATATATAATAATTAAGATTTTTAACAAATTTATAAATCAAGCTCATTATATAGGAGTTTAAAATGCCACGCAAGGATTTTGTTCGTTTAATGGAAGAAAATATTTGGACATTAGATAAAATTGCGGACAAATTACGTTTGGACCGTGTTGATACAACGGGTTATCCACGTCAAATGATGTCGATATTGGTTCGTTTGCATAATGGTGGTCGTGCCCGCCTAAAAGATATTGCGCGTCGCGAACATGTGTCCGCGCCGAATCTATGTGCGGCATTCAGAAAGTTAGAGGCGGATGGTCTGGTTATTCGTACTATTGATGAAGAAGATCGCCGTAACACATGGTATTGTGTATCCCAGCGTGGTGCGGAATTGGCCACCATGGCAATGGATTTATTTCGTGTAGGGATTGAGCGGGTTTTTGCAGGTATCTCGCGCGAGGATGAGGCGCGTCTGACCGATGCGTTGCGTACGATGCGTGATATTTTGAAAAAGGTGGAGTTAGGTAATGAATAAAAAAATTATTTCTGTATTTGGTGTATTGGCGGCAATGATGGGAACCATGCCGTCATTTGCATTGGATTTGTCGTTGGGGGATGCGGTTGAAAAAATTATGCATGAATCGCATGATATCAAAAAGGCTGACGCAAATTTGGCTCGGGCCCAGGCGTCACTTGATGCCGCCAACGCAAATCGTTGGTTTAAATTGGATGGTTCTGTATCGTATATGAACATGGTTAATGTTGAAAATCCATCAGAATCCCAAAAGATAGAATTGCCACCGTCTTTGGGTGGGCTGATATCCGAAACATTAAAGGACCAGTCAATTGTGATTGAATTTCCCGATAATATTTTCCAGGCGGGTTTGACACTCAGTCAGCCTATTTATACTTTTGGCAAGATTGGTAATGCGGTCAAGTCTGTAAAGTCTGCATTAAAAATGGCCAAATCGTCACAAGAATTGACCCAACGCGAGGTGCGTTATGCCGCCGCGGACTTATATTGGACGGCCAAGATGACCGATGAAATTGTAAAGTTGGCCGAAAATGATTTGAAAAATGCGCGTGCTGCCAAACAGAAATTGACATCTGCGGGGCGTGCCAATCGCAGCAATTTATTAAAAATAGAATCGGATATTGCGACCAAGGAAATAAATGTTTCTGATGCCAAATTTGATCGTGATACCGCGCACCGCATGTTAAAGATTTTGGCGGGTATTGATGTGTCAGAACCATTGGTTTTGACGGATGGTTTTCCGTCTGAATTTTCTGTTTTGTCGGCCGATAAATTAAACTCTACGCCCCAATGGAGTATCCTTGAACAACAGGTGGATATGTATGAACGTTTGGCGCGTTCGCAACGTGCGAATGGATACCCTACGTTGGCGGCGACTGCATCTTATACATATTCATCAATGTCGGGTGATATCGGGCATCTGTTTGATAAAAAAGGCGGTCAATCTGCATCATGGGGTATTGCATTGCAGGTGCCGATTTTCAGTGGTGGTCTAAATCGCGCAAACGCAACGATTGACGCCATGAATGCCGAAGCTGCGCGTCAAGACCTGGCCCAGGCCAAGAAGATAACAACGGAACAATATGATAATGCAATTCGTCAATACAATCATTTGCGTGACAATTTGGCATCACTGGAAAACGCACGAAATTTGGCGGCCAAGACCTATACTTTGTCACAAAATCGTTTCGCATCGGGGCAAACGTCTGCGGTGGAATTGGCGGATGTGTCGGCGGGATTGTATCAGTTGGATTTGGCGTTATTAAACACAAAATACAAAATATTAATGTCTGCGGAAACGGTAAAAAAGTTGGGTGAATAAAATGGAAAAAGTATATGAAACTATAAACAGTAAACGCTTCAAGCATATTATGCATGCGGCAATTGCTGTGCTGTTGGTTGGTTGGGTTGTGTTTCGTTTTGGCGCGGTTGCATCTGAAAATGCACGTTATGTTTTTAATGCGTCGCGTGTTGCGGCCGATGTTGGTACCCCGGTCCAGGTTTTGGAAATGGACAGAAAAATGGGCGTGTTGTATGAACCCCTGGCGGTCAAGAATAATCGTGCATATGTAACGGGTGCACGTGCTGAAAAATTACGTGCGGGTCAGCGTGTTGGTGATGGTCGTATTGTATCTGTGTCCAATGGTTTGGATTTGGATACGGGGATGTTTGTTGTTAAAACGCGCGATGTCCCGGATGGTTTGCATTACGCAGAATTTTCGGCAGATGGTTTTTTTGTGCCATTATATGCCATACATGATGATATTGTTTTTGTGGTACTTGATGGTGTTGCTACGCCACGTGTGGTAACTGTTGCACGTACGGATTCTGATACAGCATATGTTACATCGGGATTGGAAACCGGGGATATTGTGATATTATCCACCGTAAATGCCGGTGACAAGGTTTCTATTCAAGACAATTCAAAGGGGATATAATCAATGTTAAAGTTTTTTGTTCGTCGTCCAATTACGACATTAATGTTTGTTTTGGTTTGGGTTGTATTGGGGTTGGTATCTTTCCCCAAGATGAATATTGAACGAACCCCATCGGTTGATTTTCCGATGGTGACGGCGACATTTGTATATCCTGGTGCCGCCCCCGAAGAAATCGAATCCCAGGTGGTCAAGCGTGCCGAAGACGCAATTTCCGAAGTGTCCGAATTAAAAAATATTACGTCATACGCATATGAAAACAGTGCCTTTGTTATGGCCGAATTTAATCTGGGTGTAAACGTTAATGACAAAGCGACCGAGATTAAAACCAAGCTTGATTCCCTGATTTCTGAATTCCCGGATGATATGGAACAACCGGTTGTTGAAAAGTTAAACCCATTACAGGAATCTGTGGTTGATATTGTGTTGCATGGTGCCGATGCGCGTGATTTGGAAGAATATGTAGATAATCAACTATCTAACAAAATTACCGCCATCAGTGGCGTGGCCAGTGTGTCCATTTTTGGTGGTCGTGAACGCGCCATACGTGTTGCGTTGAACCCGGACCAGATGGCCGCCCGTGGTGTTACCGTCATGGATATTGTTGCGGCCTTGGGGGCGCATAATCTGAATGTCCCCGGTGGAAAAATTGAAAGAACGGTTGATTCTTCAAATGTCCGTTTTATTGGCGAATTTGCGTCTGTTGATGAAATTGCAAATTTGTATTTAACGACGGTAGAAGGCAACAAATTTAAATTATCTGATATTGCGACTATTACGGATGCTGCGCGTGATATAGAAACGGGTGCGCGTTACAACGGGCAATCGGTTGTGGTTGCGTCCGTTGTAAAATCATCTGATGGCAATTCGATAAATATTTCACGTGAACTGCGTAAACGGATGCCCGAATTACAGTCGGATTTATCACGCCGTTTTCCGGGGGCACAAATGTTAATTGCGTCGGATTCTTCTGTTGCCGTATCTGATGAAACGGACAGTACTATCAATGGCATTATTTTGGGCGTTTTGTTAACTGTCTTGGTTTTGTTGGTGTTTACACGCAATTGGCGTTCAACGGTTATTGCGGGCGTTGTTATTCCGGCATCTTTGTTCGCGGGCTTCTTCTTTATGCAGGGGTCGGGCTTTACCGTCAATGCAATGACATTGTTGGCATATTCATCCGCTTTGGGAACATTGGTGTCAAACGCCATTATTCTGATTGAATCTGCATTACAGGAATTGCGTGCCGGCAAAACACCCGAAGATGCCGCAATCGATGGTACGAAAAAGGTCGCTGTGTCCGTGTTGGCCGGTGTTGGCACAAACGTTGTGGTGTTCTTGCCCTTGGCATTTATGGGGGGGATTGTAGGACAGTTTATGGTTCAATTTGGATTAACCGTTGTGTATTTAACACTGTTATCTTTGATGTTCTCGTTTACGTTAACCCCAATGATGATTGCGCGTTTTTTACGACTGACCGGCAAAAAAAAGCAATCAAAAACATTCGGTAATTTAAAACAGGATGTTCGTGACGTAACCCGCACGGGGATGCAGCGTTGGTATGAATTTCAATATGCACACCCATGGCGCGTTGTTGGATTGGTTGCGGTGATATTTGTTGCATCAACTATGCTGATGAAGTTTGTCGGTAATGAATTTTCCCCGTCGACCGATGCGAACGAAATCACCATCAGTGCACGTGCCCCCATGGGTGCGACATTTGAAAAGTCCGAATCTATCGCCCAACAGATAGAGCAGGGATTGGCGGCATTTCCAGAAATCAAATCGACCACCGTAAAAATAGGTGAACGCGGTTTACAGAATATAACAATAACTGTTGAATTGGTTGATGTGTCTGACCGAAACATATCGGACAAGATGTTGGCACAGAAAATATTGCCGGCAATATCAAATATTGCCGATGCCGAAATTCAAATCCGCGCAGGTGAAGCCATGTCATCGGGAATTTCGTCAGATTTGGTACTAAACATCTTTGGGCCGGACGATTCTATCCGCGAAGAATACGCGGGGCGTATTATTGATATGGTAAATCAGATCCCCGAAGTTCAATCGGCGGTTCGTGCCCAACAGTTGCCCGCCATGGAAACTCAGTTTATTCCCGACCAAGAAAAGATGAATTTCTGGGGAATACAAAATTCCTATGCGGGTACCACATTACGCACTGCCCTTTACGGTAATGATGATTATAAATACAAAGAAAACGGCGAAGAGTATCCAATCATTTTGGAATTTGCCAAACCGTTTAAAAATACGTCATTGTTTGATAATGTCTATGTTAATTCGCAAAAGGGTATGGTTCCGCTGTCTGCATTGGGTACGGTAAAAACTGCCCGCGCAACACCGGATATTCGTCGCGAAAACAAAAACAGGTATACCGAAATTGATATCAATATCGGTAAATCAACAATGGGCCCGGTCCAGGCCAAGATTCAATCCGAATTAAATAAAATTGATTGGGCGTCGGGATATTATGCGGAATTTGGTGGCATGTCTGATACCCAGGCGGAATCGGCCAGTGAAATCGGCATGGCATTCATGTTGGCGACGATATTGACATTTATGTTATTGGCGGCAATATTAAATTCCATGGCGCACCCATTTACGATTGCCACATCCATTTTGACCAGTTTTACCGGCGTCTTCATTATGATGTTCCTGTCGGGGGCAACGATGAACGTTGGTGCGATGTTGGCGTTTGTTATGTTGGTGGGATTGGTGGTAAATAATAATATCTTGGTTTTGGAACCAACCATAAATCGTGTAAATTCCGGGGAGCAGCCGTTTGCGGCCCTGTGGGCGGAATTGCGGGACAAGAAAAACATGGTTCTTATGACATCCATCGCCGTTGTTGCGGGTATGGTTCCCCAACTGTGGTCGGTTGACGGTATGAAGGTCGCCATGGGTGCGGTTATGATTGGTGGTATGTTGGCCAGTTTGATTTTCACATTTACCCTGACCCCTGCATTATTCTTCCTGGTTGAACGTGCGCGTCATTGGCGCCCAAAATGGAAGCGTTAAATCAAAAAGATGTCATCCCTGCGACAACAGGGATGGCATTTATTAAATATATTTAGATTTTATCCAATTCGTTTTTTCTTTTTTTATAAATATCCTGATGTAAATGGAATTCGTTCTCGCGATTGAAAACATCATCCAAAATATCAATGGCGTGTTTCAGGAACTGGCGCGCGCTGCAAACCGCATACAGTGCCTGGTCACGGGTTGGGCGGTTTTCGATTGTTTGCCTAATTTTTTCTTTCAGCACGCACAGCGATTGCATTTGTTGACTTGTCATAATATCCCCCAATAAAAATTAAACCGCAATTGAAAATCAAAAGCGGTTGGAGTTTAAGCACAATTTGAACGAAATTGCGGGTTTATTCAATATATTCACCACACTCCAACCGCATAGGTTGGAGATTTTGACGTTATCTCTAACGCGTTCAAAGGAGTGCTTAAGCCCCACGCCGGGATTTCCCGATGCCTATGCATTATACACACAAGAATTTAAAATTTCAAATTTTTTAATACCGAATATTTTTTGTTGCGAATGTAACCAAAAATATCCTATGTTATACCGCGCAGGGAATAAAAATATGAAATCAGATTTTGAACAAATTATTTTATCCATGCGTCCGGATGCGCCACGCATGATTGCATTGGCGGGGGCAACCGATCCAAATGCATTGGGGGCGGTCGTTCGTGCGCATGAAATGGGTTTTGTAAACGCTATATTATGTGGTAATGCCACGGAAATCAAAAATACCGCATCGGAAAAGGGATTAGATATATCGGATTTTGAAATTGTTGATTGTGCCGATGATTTATCGGTTGCAAATATGGCGGTATCACTGGTGCGTGATGGACCTGCCGATATTTTGATGAAGGGACTGATTCATACCGCGGATATTTTGCGTGCCGTATTAAATCGTGAAACGGGTATTCGTGGCGATGGAATATTGTCGCATGTATCGGTATTGTATTCCCCATCGCGTGCGCGCCGTCTGTTTTTAACCGATATTGCAATGGTGATGTATCCTGATTTGGAAAAAAAGATTGGTTTGGTAAAAAACGCGGTATCATTTGCGCATCATATGGGGGTGAAGTGTCCGCGCGTGGCGCCACTGTGTGCGGTTGAAACATTAAATCCTGCGATGCAGGCAACGGTGGATGCGGACGCATTGCAAAAAATGAATATGTCCGGTGAAATTGATGGGTGTGTTATTTCCGGGCCAATATCGTTTGATATCGCGGTGTCACAATCCGCCGCCATGACCAAGGGATACAACGGTCCAATTCGTGGTGATGCGGATATTTTGCTGTTCGATAATATCGAAGCGGGCAATAATACTATAAAGGCAATGGTACAATTTGGTGATTGGATATTTGGCGGTGTGGTGCTGGGGGCGCGTGCGCCGATTGTATTAAACTCGCGTTCTGATTCTGATTTGTCCAAGTTGTTTTCGATTTGCTGTGCGTGCACAATGTAAAAAAATCGGCATGTGTGCCGATTTTTTTCTTGCAATTGCATGTTTCATGCCCCACAATCGGTTGGCATTTTTATTTCTACACAAAGGAGAACTAATGAGCAACAAATGGGTATATACCTTTGGTAATGGTCATGCCGAAGGTCAGGCAGATATGCGAAATCTGCTGGGTGGCAAAGGTGCAAATTTGGCCGAAATGAACTTGGTTGGTTTGCCTGTTCCTGCGGGCTTTACGGTAACAACCGATGTTTGTAAATATTATTATGAAAACGGACAGACATATCCATCTGACTTAATGGATCAGGTTCGCGCCGGTATTGCGCACGTTGAATCCATTATGGGTAAAAAGTTTGCAGATTTGGAAAATCCATTATTGGTATCTGTACGTTCGGGTGCGCGCGTATCTATGCCGGGTATGATGGACACTGTTTTGAATTTGGGTTTAAATGACGAAACGGTCAAGGCATTGGCAAAAATTTCTGGCAACGAACGTTTTGCATACGATTCCTATCGTCGCTTTATCATGATGTTCAGCGAAGTTGTTATGGGTGCCGACATTGATTTGTTTGAACACACCCTGGAACGCATGAAGGAAGACAAGGGTTACAAATTGGATACAGAATTGACAGCCGATGATTTGAAAGACTTGGTTGAAAAGTTCAAAGAAATCGGTGTTAAAATCGGCAAAGTATTCCCCCAGGATCCATGGAAACAGTTGGAAATGGGTATTGGTGCCGTATTCGGTTCTTGGATGTCCAAAAAGGCCATCACATATCGTAAATTGAACAATATCCCGGCCGATTGGGGTACCGCTGTTAACGTCCAGGCAATGGTGTTTGGTAATTCCGGTGACGATTCTGCAACCGGCGTATGTTTCAGCCGCGATCCTGCAACTGGTGAAAATAAATACTATGGTGAATACCTGATTAACGCCCAGGGTGAAGACGTTGTGGCGGGTATTCGCACCCCCCAGCCTATGAGCAAGGATGATTCCGGTCGTCTGTCTTTGGAAGAAGCGATGCCTGCGGTTTACCAAGAATTGTGTGATGTTCGTGAAAAATTGGAAAAACATTACAAAGACATGCAGGATATGGAATTCACAATCGAACATGGCAAATTGTGGATGTTGCAGTGCCGTAATGGTAAACGTACCGCGGCCGCGGCCGTTCGCATGGCGGTGGAAATGGTCGAAGAAGGACTGTTGACCAAGGAAGAAGCGATTTTGCGCGTCGGTGCGGACCAGTTGGATCATCTGTTGCATCCGATGTTGGACCCACGGGCAGAAAAGAAAGTTATCGCAACGGGGCTGCCGGCATCCCCTGGTGCGGCCGTTGGTCAGGCTGTGTTTAACGCCGAAGATGCAGAACGCTGGGCGGCCGAAGGCAAAAAGGTAATGTTGATTCGTATCGAAACATCCCCCGAAGATATCGCGGGTATGAACGCGGCCCAGGGTGTTATCACCGCACGTGGTGGTATGACATCGCACGCCGCCGTTGTGGCGCGTGGTATGGGAACGCCATGCGTATCGGGATCACCTGATATCAAAATTGATTATGAATCCAAGACACTGAAAACAACATCCGGCGTTGTTATCAACGAAGGTGATTGGGTGTCTATTGATGGTGCCAAGGGTCAAATTATCGAAGGCAAAATCCCAACGGTTTCCGTTGAATTGACCGGTAACTTTGGCACATTGATGAAATGGGTTGATGAAATCAAAACATTGACGGACAAGGCAAACGCCGAAACACCAAAAGATGCGAAACAGGCACGTGACTTTGGTGCCGAAGGTATCGGTTTGGCGCGTACGGAACACATGTTCTTTGATCCGTCCCGTATCCAGGATATGCGTGAAATGATTTTGGCCGAAGACGAAGCGGGTCGCCGTGCGGCCTTGGCAAAATTGTTGCCATACCAGAAATCTGACTTTGTAGAATTGTTCAAGATTATGGATGGTCTGCCGGTTACAATTCGTTTGATTGACCCACCGTTACATGAATTCTTGCCACATACCGAAGCGGAAATTGAAGAATTGGCCGCGCACATTGGCAAATCTGTTGAATTCATCAAGGCACGTGCAGAACAATTACACGAACAAAATCCAATGTTGGGGCATCGTGGATGCCGTTTGGCAATCACATATCCGGAAATCTGCGAAATGCAAACACGCGCAATCTTGTCCGCCGCATTAGAGGTCAAGAAAGCAGGCGTCGCCGTATTCCCAGAAATCGAAGTTCCATTGGTTGGTTCGAAAAAAGAAGTGGATATTGTCAAGGCTGTTATTGATGCCACGGCCCAGTCTTTGTTTGCAGAAACGGGCGAATCCGTCGAATATACTGTTGGTTCTATGATTGAATTACCACGTGCGGCGGTTTTGGCAAATGAAATTGCGGAAAGTTGCGAATTCTTTGAATTTGGAACAAACGACCTGACCCAGACAACATTGGGTATGTCGCGTGACGACACGGCGAAAATCTTGGATGAATATCGTGCCCGTGGCGTATATGTTGCGGATCCGTTTGCATCCGTTGACCAGTTGGGTGTTGGCCTGTTGATCAAGGACGCCGTTGCCAAGGCGCGTGCGACCAAGGGCGACAAAATCCATCTGGGTGTATGTGGTGAACATGGTGGTGATCCGGAATCTATTTCCTTCTTCCACCAGGTTGGATTTAATTCAGTATCCTGTTCTCCGTTCCGCGTGCCAATTGCACGTCTTGCGGCGGCCCAGGCTGCGGTTAAATACCCACGCAAGAACTAAAAACAAAAAAATCCCCACAATCGTGGGGATTTTTATTGTGTACATATTTTATAAAAAATAAAACCGTCCCGAATACATGGACGATTGTTTTTTTTAATCCAACAAAAAACGCCCAACTGGGCGTTTTTTATTATCTAACTGCCGATACCGCAATTCTTTTACGGCCCGCCGCGCGACGACGATTTAATACTTCGCGTCCGCCCTTGGTTTCCATACGTGCACGAAAGCCGTGTGTACGAATACGGCGCGTCTTAGAAGGCTGATATGTACGTTTTGTTGCCATGACTTAATTCCCTTGTTTTTCTTTTTTCTTTTTTGTTCCCATCTGTGCCCGAGCAGCATCATCCACACCCTGGGAAAAATCCGTTTGTGCGTCTATTTAATCACAGGATTTATAAAAACGCAACAGTTTTATTCAAATTATTTTGATTTTATCAAACCTGTTTTTTTCAGGCCTTCCAAAATCAAATAATATGTGAATATTGCGGCAAACAGTTTATAAAATGGTAAAAACATTTTTACTGATTCCTTATTTTTGCTTGTTCTGTGTGTTACAACATGTGCGGGTCAATGCGTTCGTTATACGAATCATTCTGCCCAGTATCCACGATTGACACGAATAATGTGCCCTTGCAAAGCGATCATCACTATGTGTGTTTTGAAATTCGTCTGTGATTTCCTTGGCTTCTATCAATGCTTGCTTAATCTGACTCATATTCTATCTTTTCTTATTACTCTCGTAATTGTATCCTAAATGAAGTTTTTGTCAAATGATTTTTTGGGCTTTATTTCTTGACCAAAAGCCCAAAAATCTGCTATGTTTTGTATGTTAAAAACAATAGGAAAGGCAGTATGTCAGAAAATATCAATGAAGTAAATGAAGTACGGGTTCCAACATCATCATTGGAACATGAAATGCGGACCAGTTTTCTGGATTACGCAATGTCGGTTATTGTTGATCGTGCGTTGCCAGATGTGCGCGACGGGTGCAAACCTGTGCATCGTCGAATTTTGTATGTTATGAACGATGTTGCGCCAGCAACCAAGCCGACGGTTAAGTCTGCGCGTATCGTTGGTGATGTTATGGGTAAATATCACCCCCACGGCGACAGCTCTATCTACGAAGCTATGGTCCGCATGGGCCAGGATTTTTCCATGGGTGAAATGTTGGTCCAGGGAAGTCGGAGGCCAAGCGGTCTTAGGAAGACAAACCAAATGATCAACTCCTTGGCCCACAGAACGACATGGCTACGATCCGACTTCCCCCACGGCGACAGCTCTATCTACGAAGCTATGGTCCGCATGGGCCAGGATTTTTCCATGGGTGAAATGTTGGTCCAGGG
>JAZSNY010000036.1:0-35533 GCA_045536625.1 Candidatus Enterousia sp. | reverse complement strand
TGACGATTTGGGGGCGTTGCACTGCCCAAATCTACTCCGTATCGAACCTTGACGGTTCTCGTCAACCGTCCGCGACAAAAAATTAAACCCACCGGATGGTGGGTTGAATTTTCTGGCGGAGCGTATAGGACTCGAACCTATGGACCAAAAATTTCGGTCACAGATTAGCAATCTGCTGCATTACCACTCTGCCAACGCTCCGTGCAGGGGGTATTATATAGAAAGTTTAAAATAAATGCAAGTCCGAAAATAACATTGTTGCGTCTTGCCGACATATGTTTTATTATGCCAAAAACACACAAAAATAAAACACAAACAATGTTCATACATCACAAAAAAATTACGGTAAAAAATTCATCTGATGGTCACGTAACCGATACTGTTGCCAAGATTATTAAAAAGTGCCGGGGGGGACAACCTTGTGTTTCTGTAATTGTGCCTGTTCATAATTCAGGCAAATTTTTAAATCGATGTTTGGACACTATTTGCAACCAATCCCTGACAAATATTGAAATTATTTGTGTTGATGATGGCTCGACCGATAATTCATTAAAAATACTGAAACAATACGCCAAGAAAGACGGACGTTTTACTATTTTACACCAAAAGAATTTATTTGCCGGAATCGCACGAAATGCCGGGTTGGCAATTGCGCAGGGCGAATACGTAGCCTTTTTAGATAGCGATGATTGGTTTGAACAAGAAATGCTGGCAACCATGTATAATGGCGCAAAGGAACACAATGCAGATGTTGTTATTTGCGACGCATATTATGCACAGACACAAAATGCACCATCCGGCGTTTTGCATGGTCACAACAGACTTAGAAATCAAACATTGTTTTCACTGGGTCAACAGGAATTTGCACAGGATTTCTTTCAAACCGTGGAATGCTTTCCATGGAACAAAATATTTAAACGCAGTTTTGTTGATACGCATAAATTTTTCTTTCCTGCGACTTATAAGCATAATGATGGGGCATTTGTATCGGCATGCCTGGTTGCGGCACAGAAAATACTTTATATTCCACGTAAATTTGTTCATTACAAGGTACAGGAAGATTCGGTTACAAACAACACAAAACACTTTGAGAGTATATGTACATCTATAATAGAAGGGTATTATAACATAAAAAATCTGCCAAACTTTGATGCGGTCAGACTTAGTTTTTACGAGAAGACCGCCTGGTCCTTTTGGACGTATTTTTTAAAACCCTTTTCTGCCCAGTCAAAAAAGTTGCTGCGACAGCAAATTCGTGAAACATCAAAACTGATTGGAATATCAAAGATTTCCAAATGGGCGGTATCGGCACCATATTTGATGCAACACTGTAATGCAATATGCACAAATATACCAATAGTAATTGAATTTGACGGCAATAATCTTGAACAATTAGATAATTTTATTCGCACATTGGTTAAATATACCTATGCATTGATGGATATATATGTAATCAGTACAACAAAAGAAACAGAAAAACTGGCCAATACAATCGGCAGAATCAAAGATTCTGTGGATTGCGAGATAACACTGGCCATCAGACCAGACATGGATAATGTTTTTTGTGAATTGCCCAAAATCATCCCCCAACAATATGAAACGTGCCTTTACTTTAATCCCAAATTAACCATATTTGAAATGGTGTATGAATTATATCTTGAAAATATATCAGATAACAACGCATTGGTCTTGTTTAGAAAGAACAACAAACACCCGGATATCGCCCTGGTAAATCTGGTAAAACTTCGCAGGGATTCAAATCAAATTTTCGATATGCATAATTTTCAAAAACTGTCCAATATCTATAATGTATTGCTAAAGGACCGAACACCGTATATGCATGAATATTTTTGGTTTAGAACTAAATTTATTATTCTGGATTTCAAAAGAATCAATTATACAGTCATTTATGATATAAAAAAACACAGTACAGATTATATTTTATAAAACCCGCCAATTGGCGGGGTGTTTTTATTGTTCTTCACCAACATGTTCAGGCCGATATATTTCAACATCACGTGTCATGGCCAAGAATTTATCGGCACGACGCGCCGTCAATTCCGATGCCGGGATTTGTTGCAAATCTTCGATATGACGCGTAACAGAGTTGGCCAACAGTTCCATTGTTGTCTGCCAATCGGTATGCGCACCACCCGCCGGTTCATGAATAATTTCATCAATAACATTCATGTTTGCCATATCCCGTGCCGTCAATTTCATGGCCGCAGATGCGGTAGCACGATATTTGTTGTCGCGCCACAAAATACTGGCACAAGATTCGGGGGCAATAACCGAATAAATCGCATTTTCTAACATTAAAATTCGGTCGCCCGTACCAATGGCAATCGCACCACCGGAACCGCCCTGGCCCACGTTGACGGCAACATAGGGCGCCCGCATAGACAAGCCCGCGGCAATAGATGACGCAACCGCCTGGGATTGGCCGCGTTCTTCGCCTTCGCGACCGGCAAATGCGCCCGCCGTATCAAACAATGAAATCAAGGGCAGTTGGAATTTTTCCGCCAAACGCATCATGCGTTGTGCCTTGCGATAACCTTCGGGATTTACCATGCCGAAACGGTGTTTTTGACGCGTTTCGATTGTTCGCCCCTGTTCCTGGCCGATGATTACGGCCGGGATTCCACGCCAAAAACCAATACCCGATGCCATGGCCGCATCTTCTGCAAAGCAACGGTCACCCGCCAAGTACGTCCAATCGGACACAATTCCATTTATATAATCCAAAAAGTGCGGACGATTTTCATGACGCGCCAATAAAACCTTGTCATAGGCTTCGTTTTCGCCCATGCCACGTATTTTTTTCGACGAATCGTGTGCAGGGGTCGTCACAGAGATTTGCCCTGGGTCACGTTTCTGCTTGGTTAACACCGCCAAAATTTTTGCAATCGTGTCGTGCAAATCGCCACGTGCAACAACCATATCAACCATACCATGTTCATACAGGTATTCCGCAGTTTGGAAATTGTTTGGTAATTTTTCACGAATATTCTGTTCAATAACACGACGCCCGGCGAAACCAATACGGGCGCCCTTTTCCGCAATATGAATATCGCCCAACATTGCAAAAGAAGCCGTCACGCCCCCAAATGTCGGATCGGTTAACAAAACGATGTATGGAATACCGTTTGCGTGCAACTTGTTCACAGCGACCGTTGTACGCGCCATCTGCATTAATGATAAAATGTTTTCCTGCATACGGGCGCCACCACTGGACGTAACCATAACAAAAGCGCGACGTTCCGTAATGGCGTGTTCCATTGCCGCAACAATGGCATCGCCCGCCGCACGCCCCATAGACCCCATCATAAACAGACCGTTTAATACACATACGGTCGTCGGAACCCCGCCAATCGTCCCATCGGCAGTTGTTATGGCGTCATAACATCCCGTTTCGGCGCGCGCCACAGTCAATCGTTCTGTGTATGCCACACGATCAATAAATTGTAACGGATCATCCGAAACATTTGGCGCCGGCAAGCGTTCCCATGAATTATCGTCAAACAACAGGTCAAATCGCTGTTTCGGGGTCATAATAAACGCACGACCACAACGGGGGCAAATGTATTTATTTTCCTTGTAATCTTTGTAATACACCAATTTGCCACAGGATTCGCACTTAATCCACATTAGGCGCCGAACGCGTTCATAGCGTTCACGATTACGGTTTTTTATTCCCGATTTTTTGCCGAATAACATACTTATTGCTCGTTCATTTTTTTTGTTAATTCACGACTGGGCTTGAAAAGTATAGTCGTACTGGCCGGCAGTGGCATCGGTTTACCGGTACATGGATTATAACCGATTTTTGTCGCGCGCGCGCGCGGTTGGAATGTACCGAACCCACGTACCTCGATACGGTCACCATTTGCAACAGATTCTATGATATGGTCGGACACCGTGTCCAATATTGCCGCCGCATCCGCGGTACGCATATGCTTAAAATTTACCTGGATAGAACGTACTAGGTCTGATCTTTTCATGTTTTTTATCCTTTGTCTTGCCATCTATTATTAATATCTTAGCACATTTTATCAAGAATAAAGTTTTTTTTGTTTTGAATACGTTCCTGTGACAAAAAAAAGCCATAAATGCTAGGGTTATTAACGATGATAAACGGAGAGAACTATGGATGATTTATATGATTTAGATGACTTGGAAACCGATATTGAACCAAAAATGCCACTGATTGGCGATACCGCGCCGGAATTTACGGCCAGTACAACAAACGGAAAGATAAATTTTCCGGCGGACTTTGCGGGCAGTTGGGTTGTATTTTTTTCACACCCATCCGACTTTACGCCCGTTTGCACCACAGAATTTATTGCATTTCAACGGGCGATTGGGGATTTTGAAAAAATCAACACACGTCTGTTGGGTTTGTCGGTGGGGGCTTTGTCGTCACATTTGGCATGGTTTGATGCCATTGCCAATATGCCGGATGGGGAACAGATAACGTTTCCACTGATTGATGACATGGATATGTCGATTGCCAAGAAATACGGGATGATACACCGTGGCACATCAGACACACATGCCGTGCGCGCGGTTTTTATAATCGACCCGCATGCCAAGATTCGCACAATACTGTATTATCCCGCATCACTGGGACGAAACATGTCGGAAATTTGGCGAATATTGGTGGGGTTGCAAACCGCAGATGCTTTTAAGGTTGCCACACCTGCAAATTGGATGCCGGGCGACGACGTATTGATTCCGGCCCCAACGACGGCCGCCGCAATGCGTGAAAGCAATAATAAAAAACCGTGGTTTATCACATATAAAAAATTAGACAAGGCGGAAATCTATGACAAAATTTGCAAAAAATAATCCCGGAACCAACAACTATGTTTGTTATTGGTTTAAAATACCAATGGAAAATCGCGGATATCCAGGGGCGCAGCATCCCGTTCGGGGTCCCACTGATAAATCGGCATGATTACACGTTTGTCATCATCAAATTTGACACCTTCGCTTTTAAGGGCGCGATATTGTTCGGATGCAAAACCACAACAAAGTGAACCGTCCTTGAACACAACACGGTGCCACGGCAAATGCCAACTGCTTTTATTATTGGACGCATAGCCCACAAAGCGCGCCATGCGTGGACGACCAATCATTTGTGCAATCTGCCCAAAGGTGGCAACGCGCCCCGCGGGAATACGCGCAACAACATCATAAACCATTTCATTAAATGTCTTTTCCATGATTTTTAGTTTATCAGCAGGATAAAAAAAGTCAAATTTTTACCCTTGCAAAATAATCCCAGGGCGGTTATAATGGCGGGCACGGAGACGTGGCAGAGCGGTTGAATGCGCGCGACTCGAAATCGTGTATACGGCAACCCCGTATCAAGGGTTCAAATCCCTTCGTCTCCGCCAGAAATTTAAACCCGCCAAATTGGCGGGTTATTTTTAAACTTCGAAATTATAATTTTTGACCGAACGGACGATTGCCGCAACCAATTTATCCTGATGCGAAGCGGACTTTAATAATTTTTCTTCGGCCGGATTGGACAGATGCCCCAGTTCCAACAATGCCCCGGGAACAGTGGAACGCAAAACCGCAAATGGCGCATGACGAACATCGGGTCCGGGCTGTTGCGTAATTGATGCCTTTTTAAAGGATTTGGCACATCCGTTGGCGTATTCTTCACTCATTTCCGCGACGGCATGTTGCTGTAACGAAGACAGGGCAATTCGAATATTTTCTTCGAATTCGGTAAAGCCTTCGACCCCAATTTTATCGGCGGCGTTTTCAGCCTCGGCCAGTTTTTTTGCCTCTTCATCCGATGCCTTTTCCGACAGGGTATAGATGGAAAATCCCTTCATCTGACGTGATGGGTTGGCGTTTGCGTGCAACGAGATAAATAAATCCGCCTTGCGCTTTTCGGCGATTTCGGCACGTTGTCCCAATTTTAGATACGTATCATTTCCGCGTGTCAGATACGTTTTAAACCCGTTCGCATCCAATTTTGTCTTTAATTTTTTTGCGACAGATAAAACAACATCCTTTTCGCGTGTTCCGCCCTTGCCTATGCAGCCTGGATCCTTGCCCCCGTGGCCCGCATCAACAACGATGATATATTTACGGGCGGCGGTAACGGCCGTCGTAGTTGCCGCAGACGATGTGGTATACGAATCAGACGTGGCGCCGGGCGCGCCGGCAACAAAGTCCAACACCAAACGATAATCATTATCACCATTTGGTGACAAAACCATAATAGATGATTTGGGTATTTGGGCAATCGACTTTTTAAGTGTTGCAACAATCTGCAGGGTGTCGCCCTTTTGCACCTGGGACACAGATTTTACCAAACCTTCGGATGATAGCGATGCCTTAATCCCATTGTTCGCCGATGTGTTGGACAGATTTACAATCAACTGGCCCGCGGGATAGGACAAAGAATACGACGGTCGATTTGCCGTTTCAATAACCAGACGTGTTTTATTTCCGGGCTGAACCCCCGTGCGCATAGAACGCAATGTGTTTCGCGCCGAAAACGCCATGCGCGGCAACATAGCCGTGGCAACAATTCCAAAACCCGTGATTTTTAAGATACTGCGTCTGCTGAATTTCATATGACGAATTATATCAAAAATCGCCAACCCGTTCAAGGGCATTTCAGGAATATATGATTGCGTTTGGGAATTTATTCGGCTAGGATACTGTGGTCAGTTAGTTAAGCAGGAGTTATCTATGGCAACAAAATCAGAAACACCGCTGGTGTCGGTCGTTATTCCAATGTATAATGCGGAAAAATTTATTGATAAATGTATCACACATTTGGTGCATCAAACATACAATAACCTGGAAATAATTATTGTTGACGATGGCAGCACGGATAACAGCATAGATGTTTGCAAAAAGTGGGCAAAACAGGACAAGCGCATCAAAATTATTTCCCAGGAAAACGCAGGACCTTCGGTCGCATCTAATACCGGGATGGATGCCGCACAGGGGCAGTGGATTCACTTTCATGACCATGATGATTTTGTTAATTTGGACTATTTCGAAAAGATGGTGAACGTGGCCAAACTAACCGATGCGGATATTTTATGCGGTGAAGTTAATCAACCGGATTATAACTTTCCAGTATTTGACAGGATAGAAATCTGCACACATATGGCCGATAAAATTTTAACCACACGTGCCAATAAATTTAAACCTGCATGGAGATACGTTTACAAAAAGGCCTTTCTGGAACGCACGGGACTGCGGTTCGAACCTGCAATCTTTGGCGCCCAGGATTTGGTATTTACACGCCCGGCCATCGTATTGGCGGACAGCGTTGCAACCGTACCGGGCGCACGATATAACGTTGTTAACACGGTAACCGCCCTGGGTAAACAGCGTAAAAAATTAACAAAAGAAGCCACAAAACCCGAAACCGAGGCAGCATGGCGCCGGTATTGGCAATTCTTGGTTGATCACGATGTTGTTGATATGCTGTCCGCACCCGAAGAACCGTATAAAACCGAAACGTTCAAGATGTTTAACCGCACAATTTTCAGAAAAGACATATTAACAAAGCGTGTGCGTTATTATCTGTTTGGAATTAATATCGGGACCAAGCACATAAACCCATAAAAAAACCGCCGAAATGGCGGTTCTTTTTTATCTATTGACTGATACAATTCGCAAAGGATTGCGCAACCAACGACTGCTCTGTCTGGGTTAATTGCGTAACCGGAATCACGTAACAACGCGCACTGTCACGAATAATAACAACCTTGGTACCACGGGTATATGCACGTTGCATATCGTCCATTTGGGCACTGGTTAAAAATGCATTTTGCGCAAATGTATTACCCGGATTCATGCCGGCATTTACAACCTGGTACGCGGTTTTATAATCCCACAGTTCGGAACGGGATGTAACCTCTATCCAAATAGATTGGTTCGCGTATGGATTTTCGGTTTTTGTTTCCGTGCCGGGGAACGTCGCGCCAATCGCCAATGCAGCCACCGTTTGCAGATTTGTCGGCTGATTTGAATTACCGGTTGGATGCGACACAGTATTTAATTTTAAATCGTCCCCGCATGCCAGGTTCATACGATTTGTATATCCCGCCAAGACGGCATCAACAGACGCCTGCCAGTCGGAACCCTTGCTGTTCATATCCAGGGAAACTATTTTTTCCGCCCAACCAAAGATATTTGCACCAACGTTACCGGCACTGGCAAAACGGGTTACCATTTCGGCACTGCCCCCCGGAACGCCGGCACCACAATAATCGGTTAACATAGTGGTCAGTTTGCTGTCCGTTTCGTTGCCATAGGCAAGCGCAACCGAATGACATGACATGGCGGCCTCTAATTCCTGGCGGCGTTTAAGACACAGATCCGAATTAGATTTGGATAACTGGGTTGCCATGTTTGACATAGACAGATATGACAAAATTTCCTGTTGAACATACGAAGGACACAGGCGCGCCGCCGTATTCATACCACCGGTACCGTTGACCGTGTTTACACCGTATTGTGGCAACAGGATTTCTGTATCCCGTTGCAGGCACAACAATGCGTAATTATATAATTCATTTTCCGTTGCATATTGGCATTTGGATGCACGCTGGCCCGGGACGACGGTTACATCACCACAATAATCCGACAGACACGCATAAATCTTTTGACGGCATGCGGTGTCGACATCCGGCTGATTTACCATAAAGTATGTGTTACGCTGGTTTGTTTTATATGCATGGGCCAATCCGGCATTACCACGCAGATTTGTGCCCGCCGTGGACGGCGCACCCGCAATCAGACCGCGTCCCTGGGACGTGGCGCCAACCGTGCCCGCAGACACCGCAACAGATGCACCAGATAACAAACATGCACCAATCAAACCAAATATTCCAAAGAAACGTTTCATAGAAAATCCCTCTCGTTATGGTGTATTTTATCACAAAGACAGAAAAAAGTAAACTATCATTTGCATTGAAAAAATATCTTGTTAATATATGTGGCATGATTATAGCAGTTGAGGTTTTATCACAAATCGCCGACGACATTTCCGCCGTCAGGGGGTTTCTTTGACCCGGAAAAATTAAAATCACAAATTATGGAATTGGACGTGGCGGTAAATGCCCCGGACCTGTGGGACAATCCCGACAATGCACGTGTTGTGTTGCAAAAAAAGGCGGGGTTGGAAAAGACCCTGAACGAATTGTTGGGGATGGAATCCGAGTATAAAAATTTATCCGAATTGTATGAAATCGCACCCGATGACCCAGACGTGTTGGGCGCGATTGAAAAACTGGGCGACGCGGCACATAGGGCCAAGTTTATTACCCTGTTCCGTGAACCGGCCGATAATAATGGCGCCTTTTTATTTATCCAGGCGGGGGCCGGCGGGACCGAAGCCCAGGATTGGGCACAAATGCTGTCACGGATGTATGCCCGGTGGGCCGAAAGACACGGGTTTACAACCGAAGTTATTGAAGAACACGAAGGTGACACGGCCGGAATTAAAAATATCACATATCGAATTTCGGGCGAACGTGCGTATGGATGGCTGAAAAATGAAATTGGCGTTCATCGATTGGTGCGAATTTCACCATTTAACGCCAATGGTAAACGTCAGACCAGTTTTGCATCCGTTGACGTATGGCCCGATATTGATGACACAATAGAAATCGAAATCAACGAAAAAGATTTGCGCATCGACACATATCGCGCATCCGGCGCGGGCGGACAGCATGTTAACAAGACAGACAGCGCCGTTCGTATCACCCATATTCCAACCAATACGGTCGTAACATGTCAAAATGAACGCAGCCAAATCCAAAACCGTGAAATGGCAATGAAAATGTTGCGCAGTAAGTTATACGAACTGGAAATGCAAAAACGCGCCGAAGCCGAAGATGCCGCCAAGGCCGCCCAGAAAAAGATTGAGTGGGGCAGCCAAATCAGAAACTATGTCCTGTATCCATACCAGTTGGTCAAGGACGTACGAACAAATGTTGAAAAAACGGATTCGGGGGCGGTTTTGGACGGTGATTTGGATGACTTTATGTTGGCGCTGTTACAGCGCGAATAAAGTTTCTTGACTTTTATATTTGTTGACGATAAAATATTTTTGTCATGAATAATATACCAGATATTTTTCGCCGGGCCATCTTGGACAGATATCCAAACGCGCAAAATCTGCGCGTGCCGGATGTTTGCGGAACAAAAAACAATGTGATATTTGCGGACATAAGCACCACTACGCGCGTATTCAAGTTTGGCGACCCCGTTATAATCCGCAAAAATGCATATATAAGTCAGATTTATCGGGAATCCAAAATCCCGGTTCCGCATATCAAAGCATGCCAATACAAGAACGTCCATTTTGAAGAATATGAAATGTTGGTGGGCAAAACATTATTCGAAGCCGTCCGTGACGGTATGTCGGGGGATAAAATCAAACAAATATATCGTGAAATTTTGGACAATATGGCCAAGATGCACAATGTTTCCCCGCACCTGTTGGACAATCACCCATATAAAAATGTGCACGTTGTTGCACGCGAACATGTGGCGGGTGTCAACAATGCGGTATTGGGAAAGATTTGCATGGCGTTGGTGTATATGCTGAATTGTGGTGCAAAAAAGGACAATGCGATTTTCCATTCGGATATAACGCCCAAGAATACAGTTGTGTCGGATGATGGACACCTGGTTGGTTTTTTGGACATAGATTCCGTGGCGGTCGGAAATATTAATTACATGTTTGGGGCAATGGCGATTAAATATCAACAGTTGGGCCTTGACATAACAGAGTTGTTCGATTATTACGAAAAAATCAGTGGCACCAAGCTAAATCGCGCGCGCATTCGTGCAATGGCAAACGCAAACAATTTTGGAAAAAAGATGCTGTGGATGCACGCCCAGCGCAAGCGATGATATACTTGCATTTTTACCAGAAACAATTATAATAGCGACGTTTGCACCCGTGGCTTAATTGGATAGAGCATCGCCCTCCGAAGGCGGGGATTGCGCGTTCGAATCGCGCCGGGTGCGCCAAAAATTGAACCGACCGTTTGGTCGGTTTTTTTGATGTGCAACCCGCGATTTGGACGCGCCGCGTTCGACAATGAGTACACGAGAACAAGCCCCGCGCAGTTCAAGTGTTAACGAATGCCCCGCAGGCATTTATGCCCAGGGAATCCGCCGGGTGCGCCAAAAATCAAACCGACCGTTTGGTCGGGTTCATTATTTATTTATATCTGTGGCATAACATGTTTCTTCTGCAAAATAATACGTGCCAACACCATCGTTTAATGTGCTGCTGCTTGTTACAGAAACAGAACATTTACTTCGGTCCGTATTTGCCCCCGCCACAGACGTGCCCGGTCGCCCATCCAGGGTTGGACATTTTGTACACCCGGTTTCGGTTTCATTTGTATATTTGAAATAATTGGCATTACACTTAAACGTCTCCCCCCCATCACATGTGGCATTGGTGGGGCACGCGTTACACCCGTCATTAACATCCCCATAATATTCCGAATTGCACCCATTGAAAACTCCACCCGTACAAACACCATTGACGGGACACAAGATACAATGACCTTCGCGCCCTGTTTCGCCCGGTTTTTCGTAATCAAAATACCCGTCCTGACACCCATTGAATTTACAGTTGCTGCACGAATCGCCAACGGCGCAGTTATAACATTCAACCACACCGTCGTCCGCATTACACACATAGCCGGCGGAACAAGAGGTCAACGCCCCCCCCGTACAGGTTGCGGCCGGTGGGCACGACATGCACCCATTCGTTTCGTTACCATAGTATCCATCGTTGCAATATTGGAATTCACCCGTGTCATTACATGTTGCATTATTCGGGCAACAAAAATACGCGGAATATTGGGATTGCTGTCCGGTGTATTTGTAATAACCGGCATTGCAGGTTAAAATATCATTTGCGCACGTTCCGTTTGCGGGGCATGTTGCACACGCCGTGACACCATTGTAGGTGTGTAGATACTGACCATCTGGACACTGGGCGGTTGGTTCACACCCGTTGCCCAGGGCATTTATTTTATAACCGGCATCGCACGTAAATGTTGCAGTTCCGTTAACAACCGATGCCCCGGGGCATGTCGCATGTTCAGGACAAACAGTACAACCCAACAAAGAAGAACCACCGCCATAGTAGCCCTCATCACATGTATAGGTACATTTCTGTTCACACTTACACGCCGCGTTTATCAAACAAGACGGACTAACGCTGCTGACCCCTTCGTGCGCTATACATTTAGGCAAGGAACATTCAACATCACCACAATCGTCAGTCCCCAACTGCAGACAAGCAGATTGAACTGACAACACACAAAAAGCGGGACAAATCACGCAAACATTGAACAACAGGGATAAAATTATACGTTTCATTGCAAACTCTCTTTATAGTCAGTATAGTTTATTGCACAGATGCAAATCAAGGGTATTTTATTATTGAATACCGGGGGAAAATTCATTAAATTTTATTGTATGAAGCAAGACTTGGTCGATTTTTTAAATTCTGATTTGCAATTTATTCGCGGGGTTGGGCCCGTGTTGGCGGCGCGGTTGGAAGAAGTACTGGGGGGGCGACGGGTGTTGGACTTTTTAATGCACCGCCCATCGTACGTGCGGGCACGCGGGGTCACCGATAATGTTATGGATGCCGAACCCGGGGACACGATTACAATCCCGCTGATGATAAAATCTTATAAGCGGGGCGGAAACTTTGGGCGCGGGCGGCGCAGACCAACCCAGGTTATATGCAACGATAAAATGAACAATGTCGTTGTGTTACAGTTCTTTAATTCAAATTATCTGGAATACTGGTTGAAAAAATTACCGATTGGAACATGGCGGATGATTTCGGGAAAACTGGAACGCGGAACACGGGCGACAATTAATCATCCGGACTTTATCGAAGAATTGCAAAACGCATCCAAGATTCCCGCCGCCCAGGTTATCTATCCCGCAGGCGAAGGAATTACACAGAAAACATTTACGCATATTCGTGATGCAATATTTGACGCCCTGCCCGATAAATTGCGGGGGGAAACGGATGAACGCGTGGTGGAATTTTTTGATGCATTACATCATGTGCACAATGCAAAATCTGATGCGGATTTGGCACCAAATGCAACATATATGGTGAAATTGGCGTACTGTGAATTATTGGCGCATCAATCCGCAATCGCAATCAGTCGAAAAAATCGTATGGATGTACGCAACCGGCGAACGCCACGTGCGCAAAAATATAACCTGATGGACAGGTTTTGGGAAACAATTCCCTTTGAAATGACGGGGGCGCAAAAGCGTACGTGCGACGAAATATTTACCGACATGCAACGCGATGTACCGATGATGCGATTGGTCCAGGGGGATGTGGGCAGTGGAAAAACAATAGTCGCCCTGGCGGCGGCAATTAAAATGGCGGAAACGGGGGGACAGACCGCCCTGTTGGCGCCGACGGACACATTGGCCCAACAACACTTTGCAAAATTAAAACCCATGTGCGACCAGATTGGGGTTGTGTGTGACATACTGACGGGGCGTGACAAGGGGGTGGCGCGACGGGAAAAATTAATATCGCTGCGTTCGGGACGAACACGCGTCGTGGTGGGAACTCATGCCCTGTTTTCAAATGATGTGGAATATCGTGATTTGGGATTGGTTATTGTGGACGAACAGCATCGCTTTGGCGTGGGACAACGCGAAGCACTGCGCGCCAAGGGAAATAATCCGGATATGTTGGCGCTGTCCGCAACACCAATTCCACGAACGTTGTCTATGACGGTGTATGGGGATATGGATGTATCCATCATCAACGAAAAACCCGCCGGTCGAAAGCCAATCGTTACAACAAAACTGTCATGTGGGCGAATAATGGATTTAATCGAACGCATCAAACCACAAATTCAATCCGGCGCCAAAGTGTTCTGGGTATGCCCGTTGGTCGAAGAATCCGAAAACGAAAACGCGATGACCGCCGCCGAAGAACGACACAAGATGCTGTCAGAATATTTTCCGGGCGCCGGTTTGGTGCACGGCAAAATGGACAAACGTGAACGTGATGCGATTATGGAAAAATTTGCCGATGATAATTCGGGGATGCAACTGATGGTTGCGACAACTGTTATCGAGGTCGGAATTGACGTACCACGCGCTTCGATTATCGTAATCGAAAACGCAGAAAGATTTGGGTTGGCCGCCCTGCACCAACTGCGTGGACGCGTCGGACGCGGCAACACACAATCGTTTTGCGTACTGGTGTTTGGACGAAATGTCAGCGAAGACGGATTAAAACGATTGGACGTTTTGTGCGAAACAGATGATGGCTTTGTTATCGCGGAACAGGACCTGATGATGCGCGGGGTCGGGGAACTGATGGGGACACGGCAAAGCGGATGGATGCGATATTGCTTTGTCGATTGGCGCGAACACAGGGATTTATTCAAATTGGCCGCGCGCGCCGCGTGTGATAATGATATTGATTCATGGAACCGGGATTTGATGTTCATGTTTGATCGTGGGGTGGTGTTGGGTGCGTAAAATAATTGCATTTTTATTGTTTGCCGTTGTATGTGCGCCCGCCATGGCGGCATCGCAAATTAACGACACCGAAATTGAACGGGTGGTCACAGAACTGATAGAACCCCTGGCGGATGCCGCGGGAATACCGGACGGTCGATTAAAAATACATATCATAGACGATGATGACTTTAATGCATTTGTAACAGGTGGCGAAGATGTGTATATCTATACCGGATTGCTGAAACAAATCAAGACCCCCAATGCATTACAGGCCGTGGTTGCACACGAAATGGGCCATATGATTGGTGGACACATGGCACAAATGCGCGATCGTATGGCCGCCGAAATGAAACGAACCATGCTGATTCAGGCACTGGGGGTGGGATTGATGGTTGCCGGCGGCAACCCCAGTTTGGGTGCGGGGGTACTGGCCGGGTCCAGTGGGGTGGCACAGCAATCTATGCTGGCCTTTTCGCGCGATGAAGAACGCATTGCCGACAATATGGGCATTGATTTAATGATACGCGCTAAATTAAACCCGAACGGATTTATTACCGTATTTGAACAAATGCAAGAACTGACCGGGGCAATGGAATCAAAGATAAATCCAAATCGGATTAATCACCCGCTGACCACGGAAAGACTGAATAATGCACGCGAATATATTCAAAAAAATGCAAAAAACACCACCACGGCAAAAACAAATAAAAACCAGGTACAAGAATATGAAATGGTGCGGGCAAAATTAATTGGATATTTGGACACGCCAAATCAAGTGCGCAACAAATATCCATATGCCGACAAATCAGAACCGGCACTGTATGCACGTGCAATCGCGAATATGCGCGGGGGCGATTTGGATGGGGCGCAAATGGGTGTACAAACACTGATTTCACGGGATGGCACAAACCCATATCTGTGGGAATTGTTGGGGGACATAGAATACCAAATGGGACACTATGACGACAGCGTGGATGCGTATGAAAAATCATTAAGTTTTGCCGGAAACGCACCGCAAATTCAAACAGCGTTGGCATTGGTTTTGGGCGAACGAAATAAACCCGGCGATCGGGCGCGCGCAATCGAGGTTGCAAAACGCGCATTACTGGCCGAGGCCGCACCCCTGACCTATTGGACGTTGGCGCGCGCATATGGGGACAGCGACGCCGGGCGCAGCGATTGGGCAATGGCGGAATATTATTCTTTGATTAATCAAGATTCCCAAGCGCGTGATTATGCAAAACGTGCGCAAAAAAAACTGAAAAAAACCGACCCAGAATACATCAAGGCCGGCGATATAATAAATGCAAAATAAAAATGCTTTATTTGGTGCGCGCTGCGCACGGTTTATGGTCCCTGTCGTCGCGGGGATAACAAAAGGATGTATGACCTGGGTGCGAAAGTCAAGCACCGGGATGACAGAAGAGGATAAAATATGACCTGGGGGCCGTGGGATTTACCCACAAAAATGTATTTACGTTTTTGCGGGGCCCAAACAAGCCGCGGGATGACAAATAAGGCAAGAAGAAACTTTTATTTATCTTATTAATTGCGTTTTGGGTTTGTTTTGCGTATAATGGTCATGCATTGGGAAACCGGTGCGGGGTTTCAAAGCCTCGTAAGAGAGATCTCCAATATTGGTTGGAGGGTTGCGAATATATCGAATAAGCACACTATTACTCTTAATAGCTTTGAACCTCCAACCGCCTTGTGTGCGGTTTTTTTGTTTAACAAAAATCGGAGGACAAAATGAGTGTAATTTTGGTTGATACAAAATACTTTGGGCAATATTTCCGCAAGGCACGTCGTGAATTGGGGATAAAAAGCGATGATTGCGCACGCATGTTTGGTTTAACACGACGTCAAATACTGCGTATAGAATGTGGTAAATTATTGATACCGGACAGGGTGTTGGAAAAAATTACCACCAATGGTATGGCAATGATTTTATGTAAACGATGCAAATAAAAATCCCCCGATTGGGGGATTTTTGATTAGTCTTCGATAATTGTGTATTCACAGAAACCTTCGTTCGTGTCACAACGGGAAATTGTACCTTCGCTGATAAAATAACCCTGTTCGTGCAGACATGCCGGGCATACCTTGGGCGCTTCGGTGCCGATGTGCCACATGCCACAATTTGTGCAACGCCACATAACGATTTTATCCTGTTTAAAGATTGTTCCGTCTTCGACCGCTTCGGCCAAGGCACGGAAACGAGATTCATGATAACGTTCCGCCAAACCAATATTTTTCAAAATTTCCGCGATTGCAGGAAAACCTTCCTGGGCGGCGATTTGTGCAAACTTAGGATACATTTCGGTATTTTCTTCGTGTTCGCCATAGGCCGCAGCCTGTAAATTTTCCAGGGTTGTACCAATCTTGCCCGCAGGGAAAGATGCAGTTATTTCCAAATCGCCCCCTTCCAAGAATTTGAACAGACGGGATGCGTGTTCTTTTTCCTGGTCTGCGGTTTCAAGAAAGATTTTAGAAATCGCCTGATAACCTTCTTTTTTGGCGGCAGATGCATACATTGTGTAACGATTGCGGGCCTGGGATTCGCCGGCAAATGCAATCAACAGATTCTTTTCGGTTTGTGTACCCTTTAATGATACCATAGGTGCTTCTCCTTTTACTTTTTGTTTGTGTTTCCAACGTGGATTTTAACAGACGTTATGCCAAATTGCAAAAAATTATTTTTGATTGACCGAATTGCTGGATTTACATGCCACGCTGTGAATCAAATCCATGTATTCGTCGTATAATCTGATTCCCAAAAATGCGCGCGCCTGTTCAACCGTTGCGCCATATGCCCAGTACGTCTGGGTATCAGTTGTATATTTTGCAACGATTTGGGTCGGCCCGCCCACAAGGTATGGCCCATAACAATTAAACCCAACACGTGCGGCGCGATAAAATTCAAAGTGATTACGTTCATTGCGTGGGACGCGTTCCAACAAAACGAATGGTTCGCCACGGACATCCTGAACCTCGTGGGGAAATTTATCCTGGACACGCCACAAACCGCCGATAAATTCAACGTTTGAAATGTCGACGTCGGCCAATGGAACGGTTGTGCCGTTCGAGCGATACGCCATGACCCGATGCGTACCCCGGACACAATCGGCGTGATAGGCGCGTTCTTTTTCCAACGATGTTTTATGTTTCGATAATTTATTTTGCATCATTTTCCAGCCCCAGGAATTTCCGTTCAATGGCACTGACCAGCTCTTGGATTCCTACTCTCCCTGCGGCACTGATGGTTAATATTTCAGGTTTCTTTTTGCGTCCAAAAGATTTCTTGAACGCGGTCATTTTTTCGGTTAATTCATCCGAAACAACGGCGTCAATTTTATTGATTACAACCAATTCAGGCTTGTCAACCAAATTGCCACCATACGAATCCATTTCATGACGTATTGCCCGATATCGCGCACCCCAATCGTCTTCGGTGCCATCGATAACATGCAAAATCATTTTTGTGCGTTCGGCGTGTCCCAAGAATTGGTCACCAAGCCCAACGCCCGTATGTGCACCTTCGATTAACCCCGGCAGGTCAACCAACACAAATTCACGATCGTGCGCATACATTACGCCCAACTGGGGGTTCAATGTCGTAAATGGATAATTTGCAATTTTTGGCCGGGCCGCCGTTACCGCCGATAGCAAGGTGGACTTGCCCGCGTTTGGAAAACCAACAAGGCCAATATCCGCAATCAATTTTAGTCGCAACACAACCGTGCGTTCTTCACCGGGCAGACCGTCGTTTGCCTGTTTCGGGGCGCGATTGGTCGGACTTTTGAAATGCAAGTTTCCCCATCCGCCGTTACCGCCACGGGCGGCGCGATATTCCATACCGTCTTCATTTAAATCGGCGTATTCGATTTCTTCGTTTTCCGATAAAATCACCGTACCAGTTGGCACAGGCAGCACCAACGTTTCACCAGATGCGCCGGTGCGCATTTTGCCCATGCCGTTTTGTCCGCGTTGGGCCATAAATTTGGTTTTGTAACGATAGTCTATTAATGTATTTACGTTTGGCACGGCCACGAACACTACGTCGCCACCACGGCCACCATCACCGCCGTTGGGGCCACCAAATTCAATGTATTTTTCGCGACGAAAACTGGCCGAACCATTGCCACCATCACCCGCCTTGACATAAATCTTTGCACGATCTAGGAACTTCATTTTTTGCCTCTTGTCATGTATTATAATCTAAAAACTTGCAATTTCCAGTATAAAAGGCTATAATTCGTGGGCTGCGTTGCAGTGATGATTCTGAATCCGTTGTGAAATAGTCGTTTTGGACTGGGGGGCGGTACCCCACAGCTCCACCATGATTTGATGTGATGTATGGTCATATCTGATTATGGGGCTGACATAGATTCGACAGGCGATGAAAGACAAATTGGTTGAATCCGACGTGGTGTCGTTAAAAGCCAACTAAAAACTGAATGGCGATAGAATCGCTGCGAACGACAATGTTCGCCTTGCAATGGCTGCCTAATATGGCGTTGAACACGGTTGGCGATTGTTAACCCTGTTCGTTTTAGCGATTGCGGTGTTCGCCGGGTACATGGCACCAGAAATCCCGGCATTTAATTCTATCTATAATGCAAAAAAACGTAAGGACATAGAAATGTTTGGAAAAGTTAAGAAAATATTTTTCACGGGCGTATTTGGTATTTTATACATATCGTTCATTGCCCAGATGGTTTATGTATTGGGTTGGGTTGCCGGTTTTGAAAATAAAATTGCGGCGATGGGTTTGTTGTCTTTGGAATGGTTGATTTTGATTGCAGCGCGCTATTTATCAAAACGTTCCAGCAACAGTGCACAACATAACAATGGGTATCGCCGTCGTTAATATAACAAACCGCCAATCGGCGGTTTTTTCTTGATTTCCAAAGACAAATAATTTATCATAGCGTTGAATCCACAGGGATGTGGGTTCGGGGTCGTCAAAAAGCCCATACGTAAGCGATGCAATATTTTATTGCGTTGATATCCGCATAAAGATTGACGCGGATGCGTCTTTTTTTTATGAAACTTCCCGACCGTTTTCACTTTCTGGGTCGGGGTGCCGTCGGCCATACAACAGGGGGCAACCCCAAAAGCCGACGGGGTCATTTTACGTATGATTTTTTGAACACCCCGACTGCCATATTTCCGTGGCGGTTAATTTTTTTACAACGGGGGAGTTTTTGAAACACATTGTATTGTCATTTTTAGCACTGATGTCTTTTGTTACCTGTCCCGCATGGTCGGCCGGCAAATATTTGGAAGGTTATGGCGAAGTTGAGCATTGTTATAAATTTCCAGATGAATCAATTCCGACGTGTGATGGCTCGACATACGTTTGGACAGGGTATAACACAAAAAGCTATTGTTATATTCCATCGTTGAATTGTAATATCTTAGTAGAGGTTGAAGCAGCATTTTCACGCACTCCGGCTAAATTCGCAACATTGTACAAGGAAATTTCTGTAGTATCACCCAGCGAGGTAAACGTGGATAATCCTGCATATGCTTATTGCAGAATGGTGAAACCATATGTCGCACATTGGGTAGGATTAAGCGATTTGGATCATATCTCCGCAGACGTGCACGACGGCTGCGGTAATTTGTATGCACAAAAAGATAATTATGCATGTTATCAAGACCGCGCGGATGCAGATGAACCTTGTTGGGATGATTTTAACTACACTGCATATTATTCTAAAGATGAAGAAGAGCCGTTCTTGACGGCCTTATTCGCGACGGAGGTACCAGTAGAATATAAAAAATGTGAACTGGGGATAAGTAATTTTAAAACCTCAACCGGGTTGTCTTTTGCGCTGTATGCAGAAAAATATACCGAACCATCGTTGGTGGTTGGGTACAATGACGGGAAATGCTATGGCAAGTTAGAGCCCGGCAATGCCACCGGTACCATTAATTTTAATTATAATGGCACGGTGTATCATTTGATTGATTAAGTCCATATTAACGGATTTTATATATCTTGAAATCCGAACAAAATGTATTATATTTATTTCGCTATGAAAAACTATATATTGCCATTTCGTGATTTCGTTGTGTCGCCCGGGATTACTGTGCCGGCACTAATTGAAAATCAGATGTCTGCGACATGCGTTCGGACGGCATCAAAAACAGAATCTTCCAGAATTATTTTGGTTCCCCAGCATACATGGGCATACCCAACCAGTGCCGACGATATTTATAACGTCGGAACCATCGGGGAAATTATCCAAATCCTTAGCATGCCCGACGGCGCCGTTCATATCTTGGTTCGCACAATCAGTGCGGTAAAATTAAGCAACATTGAAATTCATGACGGTATCTTTACGGGGGATGCGGAACCAATCGAAATCGCCGATGATATTAACGATGAAAAGACATTGATGATGCGCGATTTATTGGCCGACAACATGCAAACTTTGGCCCAGGCAACACGCAGGTTCAAGGTGGATAAACTGCGTAATGTGGTGGCAAACTATCCGTTACCGGCATTTATCGATTCTGTGATTCAAACCGCCGACATAGATAATGATACCGCGGTTCGCGTTTTGGCCGCCACCAGTTGGCAGGAAAAATTACAGATATTGTTAGAGGCGGTCAAACTGTTATCTGAAAGCGCAAAAATCGATGAATCCATCAATAAACGTATTCATCAGCAGATGGAAAGCGGACGACGCGAAGCGATATTACAGGAAAAAATGCGCGCCATACAAAAGGAAATGGGTGACGATGACGGCGAAATGGACGCGAATAATATTCGTAAACGTATTCAGCGTACAAAAATGCCCAAAGAAGCCAAAGAAAAGGCAATGTCCGAATGGAAGCGTATGCGGTCCCTGTCACCGATGTCAAATGAAGGCGGGTTGCTGAAAACCTATTTGGACGAATTATTGGCCATGCCGTGGGATAAATCGGATGTGGCACCAATCGATTTAAAACAGGCGCGCAAGATTTTGGATTCGCAACATTCCGGCATGATGGACGTCAAAGAACGCATATTGGAACATATCGCGGTTATGAAAAAGACCAACTCGAACCAGGGGTCGATTCTGTGTTTTGTTGGCGCGCCGGGCGTTGGAAAGACTTCGCTGTGCAAATCGATTGCCGAGGCACTGGGGCGAAAATATCAACGCATATCCCTGGGGGGAATATCGGACGAAGCGCATTTCCGCGGGCACCGCAAGACCTATATCGGGGCACAGACGGGTCGTATTATGGACGCGTTAAAAAGATGCAAAACCAACAACCCGGTTATCGTATTGGATGAAATTGATAAAATGGGACGCGATTGGCGCGGTGATCCGGAATCCGCCCTGTTGGAAATCCTGGACCCGGAACAGAACAAAACATTTCGCGACCATTATTTAGAGGTGGACTTTGACCTGTCCAAGGTGATGTTTATCGCAACCGCCAACAGTTTGAATATGTCAAACGCATTAAAAGACCGTATGGAAATTATTGAAATACCGGGATATTCAATGGACGACAAAATTAAAATTGCACGCGAACACCTGATTGAACGTGCGGCGCGTGACACAGGATGGATGATGGATAACATCGTCATGTCGGATGATGCGTTAAAGCATATTATTCAAAAATACACGTCCGAACAAGGCGTGCGCCAGGCACAACGCGAAATTACCGCGGTGCTGCGTCGGTCACTGTTGGAAAATGACTGTGAAGACATTAAAACAGAGTTCACACCACAAAAGATTGACGAGTTATTGGCATCCCGTAAAAGCGCAGGCATGTCCAAGAAAATTGGATTTGGGGTACACGTATGACAAGACACACCGCACAGGGAATACATTATGTGACCATAAATGGACAAACACATCAACTGTGCGCGTTTGGCAACGGCGGCGAACAAATTCAACTGTTAAAAAAAATTGAACGCTATGCCCAAAAACATAGTATGGAAATACGTTATGCGACCATGCCCGCCGGCGCCCCCATGCGTCATCAGGATGTTATAAGTGCAAAATCCGACAGATATGAAATAGTTGTTTGCAAAGTGCACACCCCAAATGTTTCCAATATTTTGTTTGCGCCAAAATATCGCGTGCAGATTCACGACAAAGAAAAAAATGAAACCAAGGCATATATGGGAACAATGGCGAATTTAATGTTTGATATGCTGAACGATATAAGGACCAAGAAAAAATGATTCTGATAATAAATACATCGGGCAAAAATCTTGAATTTGTGTTGGGCGACAAATACAAATCTGTCGACGTGGAAAAGCAGTCGGTTGCCCTGCCCCTGGAATGCGAAAAATTTATCGCCGAATGTGGCGCCACATGGCGTGACGTAACCGCGATTGGCGTTGTTATCGGCCCAGGCAGTTTTACGGGAATTCGATTGGGTATTGCGTATGCCAAGGGACTGGGGATGGGACTGAATATTCCGGTTGTTGGGATTAGCGCTTTTGACCTGTACCTGGCGGCGACGCCGGATGCGTTTGTTGCAATCGATTCTGGGCGTGGGGATTTCTTTGTGGCGGCGCCGGGATTGGCACCACAAACAATGGAAATAGACGAATTAGAAACCAAACAGATGGATTGGCCACGCACAGTTGGGCACAAGCCATTTGATTTAAAACTGGGGGTTGGTATTGTGGAACAAAAAATCGCAAACGGTGATTTGGAACCCGCGGTGCCAATGTACCTGCGCCCCAGCTATGCAGAAGAAAACAAAAAGGACAATGCGCAATGACAAACCTGATCCAAAAACTGTTTTTATCAGAACAAAAATTATCGATTTTAAACGCCATTGAAATGGGCGATATCAAGTATGAACAAAAAAACTGGGCCGAACCGGGTCGCAGGGATATTAACCGCATGTTTAATCGCAGCCAAACCATGTACACGATTAAACACAATGGTATCAAGGTTGAAATTTCACGCGAGTATATGGAACAGGTCGAATCCGAGGCCATGCGTGGTAACAATCAAACACCACCGACCGTTTATATGGTGCGCATATATAAGAAAGATGAAAAAGCCCCCTGTTTTCAAGATTTTAATTCATCATTTGCAACCAAGATGTTTGGCAAGGCTTCCAAGGCATATGCCACACAATCAAGAGAAAGCACCAAATTAAACACATATAAAAAATCAAATGTTAGATAGTTTGGCAAATCTTCATAACAAATGCTTTCCGCATAAACCGTGGTCGGCGGATGATTTTGCAGATTTGAAAAAATCAGGCTGTGAAATCATCGCCAGCCAAAACGGTTTTATCGTTTGGCGGGCGGTTGCGGACGAAGCCGAATTAATATCCATTGGCGTTTCGCCCGATGCACGACGTACGGGCATCGCCGCCGCCATGATTGGAATTATGGAGGGGGAACTGAAAAAAAGTGGTGTAAAATCCGTTTTTTTAGAAGTCGCAGAAAACAACGCCCCCGCGCGCAAATTATATGAACAGAACGGATACGTTCAAATTGGTGTGCGACCCAAATACTATGATGGTGTTGATGCCATTATGATGAAAAAAGATTTATAAGTCGTTTATAAAATCCAAAACACGTTTATCAAAAATAACATCGCGTTCGCGCAGGGGGGATGCGATATGCATGTCGGATGCACGACGCGTGCGCGACAACGCAACATACGTTTGTCCATGCGCAAAACAACCACGCGAAACATCAATAACAACCGCATCCAATGTTTTACCCTGGGCACGATGAATTGTCATGGCATACCCCAGACTTAGTGGGAACTGTTTGTATGATCCGACTTCGTTTTCAACAAGGCGGTCATTTTCGTCGCGCGCGTATTCTATCTTCTGCCATTTTTCGGGGCGAACCGTTACCGTTTCGTGCGAATCAGACAGCAGTTGCACCGTAATATCACGTGCCGTCATCGCGCGCACAATCCCCATGGAACCGTTATGCCACTTGTCGCCATTTTTTACAAATACAACCAATGCCCCGACACGCAATTCCAATGCCAGTGGCGCCGGCACATCACGATCCGAAAAATTACCACTTAATACACCGTTATAAACAACCGGCGTTTCGTTTATCTGGTTCAGACGCGTTGCATTAATACGTTCGGCAACGGCACGAAAAGGCGTTATCAGAACCGCATTGTCACGGCGTGACGTGTCTTCTATTTTGCAATCGTTAAAGAAAGTCAGTGCCCCCGTATCCCCATTACGCAGGCGTACCAAATTTTCCAACAGTGGCAGGTCATTTTGGCGATAAACAAAATCGAAATTATATTTTATGAAATTGGCACGTTTGTACACATTACTGTCAAAAAAGTACGCGTTGGGATGCCCGTATTCTGATTCATAATACTGGTTCGCTTCGCGTGTTATGACCGGTGGCAACTGGAACAAATCACCAATGGCAACGACCTGAATTCCGCCAAAGGGTTCATTGTTACGGCGTGCATAACGCGCCAAGATATCAATCGCATCCAACAAATCGGGGGCAACCATTGATATTTCATCCAAAATTAAAACATCCGTTGCAACCAAAATATTGCGCGGTTTCGCCTTTAATTTTAAAAGTTCTGGTAAAATAAAATCGCGTGGCGGAATCTGAAACAGCGAATGTATCGTTTGACCACCAACATTTAGTGCCGACACCGCCGTCGGACAAGCGCAAACAATACGCTTGGATGACGCAGATTTCAAATAATTCACAAATGTGGATTTGCCCGTACCCGCCGGTCCCAATATCAACAGGTTCGAATTCGTGCGTTCAATCGCATCAAATGCCGACATTTGGGTTGCGTTTAAAATCGGGTTTATTTTGTCCATGTTCGTCATAATTGCACAAATAAAAATTAAAATAAATAATTTTTTATCTTGCATGATTTTTCAAATCATATATAATAGGCGCCGTGGGTTAGTAGCTCAGTTGGTTAGAGCGGAGCGCTCATAACGCTTTGGTCGTGGGTTCAAGTCCTACCTAACCCACCAAAATTTAGAAATCCGTCCGTTTGGATGGATTTTTTTATTTGCTGTGATAGAATCATATTATGAGAAAGTATTATGACGTTATTATCATTGGCGCAGGGGCCGCGGGGCTTAGCGCAGCAGCAGAAATTATTCAACGCGGGCTACGTGTCGCCGTCTTGGATATGGGACACACCCCCGCACGCAAGGTTTTGGCATCAGGTGGCGGGAAATGCAATATTACAAACACGGCCGCCACACGCGACAAGTACTTTGGCCAAAATCCGGACTTTGTGCGTGGCGCACTTAGTCGGGTCAGCCCCACGGATATTTTGGATTGGGCACATGGGCACGACATCAAATTATACGAAAAATCCCAGGGGCGCTTTTTCTGTGCAGATGGCGCAGAAGCGGTTGTGCGCGCCTTGATGCATGATGCGGCGGGCGCAGAAGTTTTCTGCAACACACGGGTTACAGACATTTCAAAATCGGGGGATATGTTTTACGTTAATGACATGTGCGCAAAATCCGTAATCGTGGCAACGGGCGGTATTTCCTTTGGCGTTTACGGTGTGTCAGATGTGGGATATAAAATCGCAAAAAAATTTGGACACAGGATAATACCACCCCGCCCCGCCCTGTGCGCGTTGGCAATAAAAAATTGGCCGGGGGACCTGGCGGGCATTTCCATACCGGTTGAAATTATGGTTGGAGGACTGAAAATCAAAGATTCTATGCTGTTTACACATTTTGGCATTGGTGGACCGGCAACATATCGTGCCAGCCTGGGCGATACAGCACAGGGGATGCAGATAAACCTGATGCCGGAATTTGACGTTTGGAAAATACTGGGGGATGCGAAACGAACCAATGGTCGCAGGACGGTTGTTGGCATATTATCCGAATATCTGCCGGCACGTATCGCAAAATGGATTGTTGGGGACGATGCGCGACATATAGCGGACATAAAAGATGCAGAATTAAAATCATTTGCCGAACGTACAAACGCCTTAAACATCCCAGGTCACAAAATAAAATATCACAATTTGGCCAGTGCAGAAATCACATTTGGCGGCGTCGACACACGCGACATATCATCCAAGACGATGGAATCCAAATTATGCCCGGGGTTGTTCTTTGCGGGCGAAGTGATTGACGTGGCGGGCGATTTGGGCGGATTTAACCTGCAATGGGCGTGGGCCAGCGGACGGGTCGCCGGTCAAAATGCGTAATATCTGCCGAATTCATACCTATGACTTTTTCATAATAAAAAAGATATTCTGATGATGTGTATCAGCATCAGGAGTTTTTGCTATGAAATACGGAATATGGAACAACACAGAAAAACCAGTTGGCATCGTACAGATTGTGTGTGATTCAAACAAGGAAATTGAAAAACATGAAAATTTTGCAAAATTCTTGAATAAAAATCGATATCTGGTGTATGGGACAGATGCAAAAAACGCATTAGATTTTATGAACATGATGTATAATTTGCCGGTATTCTTGATTGGCATTGGCAATGCAGGCAAAACCGTTCAAAACATAACACGACAAAGCACACGATATAACGGCGGAATATCAATAATGGCCCGGACACCAATTACACAAAAAATACAACGAACGTTGCCTTTTAGGTTCGGGGGTGACGAGACACAAAAAATTCCACTGATGATAATTGGGGGATGGGACGCCGTAAAACAAGCCCAACCAATAGTAAATACATGCAACCAAGGTGATTCAGAAATGGATAAAATAACATTATTGATTTATCCAGAAATACGGGCAAAGACCGCTTTTGAAATGGCACAAAATGAAATACTGGGGTTTTTAAATCAGCACCGATAAAAAATGGCGTTCAAATGAACGCCGTTTTTTTTTATTCGTTAAAAATAACCGTTTCCGTATTTTCCACGACCATATCCGGTTCATCGGCCATGGTCTTGTTGCCGGCCCATACATAATATGTGTATGGTGTTCCCGCCTGGGCCGTGATGTTTATTACATGATTTGCCGTTTCCAACATCAAATCATTACCATTTGGCATGGCATAACGAATAATGCTGCATGCCTCACCAACACAATCGGGCATGTATTCCTGTTCAACAACAACCTGGTCGGATGACGTTTGACAACCCGCCAAAGCAATCATCGCACCCATAAGAATGGGCAAAACAATAAATCTTTTCATGTTTTGTATTGTATCATAATTTATGTCGTACGAAAAGCAAAAACATATTGATTTTTGTATTAGTCAATGTATCATGCACACAAAATAAGGGAAAGTTGATTAATATGTATATTTTTGATGCAATTTATGGTGGTTTTGAAATAGACGAACCCGTTTTACAACGAATTATTAAATGCAAAACCTTTCAGCGCCTGATTGATATTAATATGGGCAGTTGGTGCCCAAACAATCCATTTTTATCCGCAGGATATAATAGATACGAACATTCCATCGGCGTTTTTTTATTATTGCGCAAATATGGCGCCCCAATCCAAGAACAAATTGCCGGATTAATACACGATGTATCACACACTGCCTTTTCACACCTGTCGGACAGATTGTTCGGAGATGCAAGCTCTGCGCAAAATTCTGAATTCCAAGATTCTGTACATGATAACTTTGTAAAAAATTCGGAAATCGCCAAAATACTGGGCCAATACGGGTATGACGTTGACCAAATATTAGACGACAGGAACTTTCCATTAAAAGAAAACTCGCTGCCCGATTTATGCGCAGACAGGATGGATTATGGATTGCGCGCAACATTACACCTGAAACGATATGGATATATGTTGGATGTTAATATTTGTGATTTGGCAAATTGCTTTGTTGTTACAAACAATGGCTTTGTAATGCGCGACCTGGAAAGCGCATGTAATTTCGCAAAAATTTTTAATTTCGCAGATGAACGTATTTATTCGTGTTTTGACAACGTGTTTTATGAAACCATGATGACAGATATTTGTCACGATGCATTAAACCGCGGGGTTCTATGCAGGGATGATTTTTGGAAATTAACCGATGGAGAAATACTGAAAAAAATGGCGGATGCAAATATTGATTTTTCCAAGATGTATCGAAATCCGGACGATTGGCGCGCCGACCCGATGGATACCGGGGCACGTATTGAATTTCAAAAGGTTCGACGCATTGACCCGCCATTCGTTGATGCCGATGGCGCAATTAAACGATTAAGCGATGTGGATGTGGAATATGCAGATTATCTGATGAATCAACCAAAATATTTTGAATACAAAATCAAGAGATAGCGTTGTGTTCGTCCGCAAACTGCCCCGTGATTACTTTGTGAGAAACACGAATTTTTGAAAAAATTTTGTCAATATATTTAAATTGTTGTGTTGTGGTGTTGTCCCATTTTGGATTTATTACATCCTGTTTGGTGCGACATTTTGTAACACCATGCATTATACGTGCCCAACAACACGGCAAGAACATGTTAACGCCACTTTCAATTACAAGCAAATCAATATTTTGATTATTAAAATGTTCACGCAACTTTTGTACGCTTTCACAAATCACACGTTTTGGGACCCGCTTAGCAATCATATAAACAAATAATATGCGTTTTCCAGATTTCATAATTGCGCGCATACGATTTATTTTTGGGATAAAAACATCCAGTGCCGCAGAAGCCCCCCTGGCAAAAGAAGCACCGCTGGGGAATTCATGAATAAACGACGCCTTGTTTTTCCCATCATAAAAACGATTACAAAAATGCAACTTAGGTATCAGAGGATATTGTATCTTGTGCCAACGATAGGGCGCTATGAAATCATCGAAATTATTCAACAAGGCAGCAACACTTGTTTCAAATGGAACAATCATCCAGTCAAATGGCAATTTAAAACCACGTGGGCGCAGATTGTGACGCTTCAAACACTGCGTTGTCGCGCACCTTTCCCCCAATGAAATAACATAGTCATAGGCAACTTTTTTTTGCATATCGTCTATTCCACATCAAAATTATTTATAGGTTTTAATTCTGAAAGCCCCTCTATCAAGGTTTCTGCAAAGAACATCGTCATTTGACAATAGAACCAAAAATCACCCCCATTAATCTGACGCAATCCATATGGCATCCACGGTTTTGGAAAGCCCGTAAAGTGCCGGATAACGATTTCGTTTTGGGGACAATACGTCACCAAATTCTTTTTAACATTAAAACGTATTTCCAATGGCTTGTAATTTGAATCAAAGGTCTTGTTTAAAATATCCTGGTCATTAAACTGACGGGTTGCGGCGGTTATGCGTTCGGCTTGCATAACCTGGGGCAGCATATTATTTTTACGCCAAACATCACAATCAAGCAACAATATCCCAGAATTAAAATACAGATGCGAATTCGACACCTGGGCGGCAGAATACCATTTTGCACGTTTTTCCGGCATATTACAAACATCCGGATCCGCAACCGCGCCCAATGCAAAACCATCCAAATTTTGTTCATATAATTGCGCAATATCCTGCATGACAATGGTATCACAATCCAGATAAATGACCTTGCCCAAATTGGGTTTTAAATCCGGTATTAACAGACGCGCAAAACATGCCAACGTCAGGTGGTTACGCAGTTCTATGTGCACGAATTTTTCGTTTGAGTCAACACTTATAAACTCTATTGAAAAATTTGAAAAACGTTCGTGCAACATTTCAAACTTGCGCCGCGTAAGCGGTGACAGATTACAATCAAGAATATAAAAATCTATGAAGGAATCTGTGTTAAACAATACACTGGCCATAGATGTTGCCGCCATTGAGGCGTATTTGTCATCTGTTGCATAAAAAATTGGAATATGCCTTATTGTTGTTGTATCAATGTCCATTCTGATATGTCCTTTTTCGTTGGTTCCCATGGGTGGCCATATGTGGTTGCGGTGGAAGCACAATAACGACAAAACGGTATTGGTCGCGCACAAAAATCAAAAACGTCCGTTGGCCCCACCCCACGTTCGTGAATATTTAACGAATCCCCCGACGACAGTGGTAAATTTGTGCCAAATTGACGGTTAAAGTATTTTATGTATGCCGCAACCGGACAGTGATAGAGACGCCCCTTGTACAAATTTATGCAACCTGCATGTTGGCAATTTATAAAACTTATCACAGGATTTTGTATACCAGACAAATCCAAAGGTTTGTGATATAACGTTTTTAAACAATATCCCGTCCCCATAAAGAAATCCAGTTCCGCGCGATATTTTTTTGCGGTTTCTGTGACAGAGGCCCAATCTATGTGTATTGGATACTTGGTCGGGGAAATTAATATTTTATAACGATGCGCGGTCTTCCAAAATTCGGGCTTTTGTTGTGGTAACAAAATACCATTGGTAATAAACCGAATCAGTGTACGTGGAAATATTCGACGCGCATGTTTCATAAAAGGTAAAACATTCGGATGCAACAGCGGTTCGCCACCATACAATTCCAAGATTTCCAAGCGACCACGAACAACCCTGTGCAGGCGGCGTAAATCGCGACGAAAATCCCGCAGGGTTATTTCATAATCACCCGCACGCGCAAGACAGGAAAAATGACTGCACGATTTGCAATTTAGATTACAGTGGTCGACCAAGTGTATCGAACATTTTGGCAACGTATCGTTTGGACGCAGACGCCCAATTTTGCCCACTGCGGTTGATACAGAAACATTAAACAAAGCATTTTTTAGCGGCCTGCGCCAATGACGCAACCAAAATGAAGCCTTGGCATATCGGTACAGGTAATTAAACCTTTCAACACGTTGCGTAATTAAATCGTTGCCATTTCTGGCGCCCTGACCGGGACGCACCAGGTGCACCCCCAAATTATCGGCCAGAATATAAGCACGCGGTCTGTGTAATACGGCCTGGGATACAAATGTTTGCAAATTTGCTATTTTTTTTAGATTACAACGGATAAGAAAATTATTGCTAAAAATACAGCCCCCAACGCCGGGATTCATATTCATTAAAAATGGCGTACCGGTTTGAAGAACCCCCGACATCTGGTATTCTTTATATCCCGAAACGGCGCGGGCACCACCGGGAACCGCGACACGCACATCATCGTTGGATTCAAAGCATGGAGTCATGTTGAAAAACACCATATCAAACCCGTCTTCTGAAAAAACCTTGACCAAATCAGATATCGCACTTGGTTCATAAACGTCATCACACGTGGCAACAAGTATATAATCGCCACGTGCAGAACGTAAATCCAATGTATTTCTTATTATTTCCAAATTTGGATATGTCTGCGCATTTATAGAATCCAAAACAGTCTGATTATGTTCGGGATTATTGCCCAACAATACAAACACAGAAACCAATGGTAATTTTTCCTTCATACTTTTCACCCCACTTGGATATTTATCATACCGATGACATCATGTCAACAACATATAATTAGAGATTATATTTACATGGATGACGGCACACGCAGCCCCATCAGGTTAATCGCACGTAACAACGTATCACGCGCCATTCCCGCGATGTACAACCGGGTTGTACGGATATTTTCCGGCACATCATCACGCAATATCGGGCAATGATGATAGAAGGTATTTATATCCTGGGCCAGGTCATAAGTGTAATTGGCCAATAAATCTGTCGCACGACGCGCAAAGGCATTTTCCAAAACACGCGTAAAATCCATTACACGCAACAGCAAATTGCGTTCCGATGCAGCCAAATCATAATCGTCATGTAAAATTTTTGTATCCGACACATCAACCTTGGCCAAGATAGAATTTAAACGAACCGCTGTATATAAAATGTATGGGCCGGTACGACCTTCAAATTGGGTTACAGAATCTACATCAAACACGTAATCTGATTTCACATCGTGCATTAAATCATTAAACTTTAAAGCAGCCATGGCAATCATTTCGATTGTTTCTGCGGGTAATTCTTTGCCAGATTCCGCGGCACGCGCCCGAACAGATGCCGCCACCATATCAACCATATCGTCAAGACTGGGGACACTGCCATCGCGGGTTTTAAATGGACGACCATCCGCACCAGTTATTGTACCAAAACCAATATGTTGCAGGTTTGCCGTATCCAACCCAGCCAGTTTTGCAGCACGAAAAACCTGGGTAAAGTGCAAGTTTTGACGATTGTCTGTGAAATAAACGATATCGGTCGGGTTATCCGTTTTTGTTCGATAGTAAATCGCCGCCAGGTCCGCCGCCGCATATGTTTGGGCACCGGTACTGGACCGCCATAAAACAGGGGGCATTGGTGCCGTATCTGTTTCCAACTTTACCGGTATTACATCGGCGCCATCATCATGCACCAACAGATTCTTGGCCGTTAATATATCTTGGACCGCTGGTACATACTCTGCAACCAGGCGCTCGCCCTTGTTTTCGTCAAAGGGCAAAATGTTTAAACGAACCAATATGTCTGAAATCTGTTTCAGCGACATTGGCGCAAATTCGTTATATATCTTCAAATATTCTGGATTCCCGTTTTGCAAATCAACCGTTACACGTTGTGCACGCGCCAACCATTGCTCATCTTCCTTGGCACGTGTTGTTGATGCCGGGTACATGGCGTTAATATCGTCCGCATTTTTTGGCATACCATATTCCAAAATCCACGCAATAATTAACCCCATTGGGCGTCCCCAATCCCCCATATGATTATAAGACTTGGTGTTATGCCCCAAGAAACGCGCAATACGATTAAAGGTATCGCCAACAACCGTGGTACGTAAATGCCCGATATGCAAAGCCTTGCCAATATTATAACTGCCATAATCCATATCAATGGTTAATTTTTTAAATTCTTCACGATAATCACCGGTATATTTGTCGGGATTCAACAAAAAATTATTTTTCAATACAATATTAATAAAGCCGGGGCCCGCAATGGTAACATTGTAAACAAATGGCAACTCTTGTAACTTAGGCGCAATCATGTTCGCTATATCACGTGGCGACTTTTTTAACACTTTTGCCAAGACCATGGCCACATTAGTAGAATAATCACCAAAATCACGAATTTTTGGGGTTTCCACGGCAATATTGTTTGCGACACTTGGTGTCAAGACATTGCGAATTTCATCGATTTCGCCAATTTTGGTTCTGATATTACTGGAAATAAAATTATATATATTCATATTGTGCCCCTGTATAATTTTTGACAATAATATCCTATATTTTTTTGATTATCAATAATTTTACAATATTTGCTGCAGATAATTTGGCCTACTGCATTTTACCCAAAATAGGCATTTGATTTTTGTAGCGGAGATTAGGGGGCGCTAATCTCCGCAAAATGGACGTAATTTATATTTGACTTTGCGGAGTTTTTCTTTTATATTTTACGCAAATAATACGGAGTTTTATTATGACTAGGTATATTCATGAACACCCAGAATACCCACATTTTACCTGGCAAAATATAACAGAAACAAATGCTTTGACCGACCTGTCATTATTGCAAGGAAAATTGCTGGGCAAAATGCAACAGTTTGGATTTGTTGACCAAAATACGGTTATGTTGAACGCTTTGACTGAAGAAATTACAAAATCCAGCGAAATTGAAGGCGAATTGCTGGATAGCGAAAAAGTTCGTTCTTCTTTAGCGCGGCGTCTGAATATAAAACTAGATAATCCTGCACCAGAATCTCATCATATTGATGGAATTGTACAGACATTAATGGATGCCGTCACCAACTATGACAAACCTTTAACCAAAGAACGCCTGTGCGCATGGCATGCCGCCCTGTTCCCAACAGGGTACAGTGGCATGCATAAAATCAAGGTCGGTGACTATCGTGATAGCGAAATGCAGGTCGTTTCGGTAAAATCATACGAAGACAAAGTTCATTACGAAGCACCAACGCCTGACAAAATTCACGAACAAATGGATGTCTTTTTGTCATGGATTAATGCTGACACAAACGAAAACTCGATAATTCGGGCAGCTGTTGCACATTTGTGGTTTGTTATTATACATCCTTTTGATGATGGCAATGGTCGTATTGCACGCACAATTACAGAAATGTTGCTGGCGCGCGCAGAAAAATCGCACTTACGTTTTTATTCTATGTCAGCGCAAATACAAAAAGAGAAGCGAGAATATTATAAAATTCTTGAGATGACAACGACTGGCGACATAGATATAACGGGGTGGATTAAATGGTTTTGCGCTTGCCTGACCAATACAATTTCCGCCAGCATACAAATTACCCGCGACATACTGTTCAAATCAGAATTTTGGCAAAAATATGCTGAACAAATTACCAACACGCATCAGCGCCAAATCATGAATCTGTTGCTGGATGGTTTTGTTGGCAATATGACATCTGGCAAAGTTGCAAAAATCCTGAAAGTTTCTCAGGATACAGCAACGCGCATGTTGCAAGAACTGACACAACAAGGGTTCTTGGAAAAGCGTGGTGCAGGACGTAGCACACACTATGTAAAAACTGAAAAATAACCGAACCGTGGATTAACCACGGTTTTTTATTAACACATTTGAAAAAAATTATAAAATTTGTTATTGATGATATGGACGGCGAATAATGGCGAAATGTCTGGCCGTAAAAATAGACACAACCGATGAACAAAATATTCATCCCGCTAAGAGTAAGTTAATGAAAGAAGTAATTAAGTTAAACAAAAGGATCATTTATGTTAGAAATGAATATTGCTTACTCTGCACTAGAGAGCATACATGAATCCGGACAAGGTTAATGAAATCCTGTCCGGAAAAACACATATCAATGTTAATGATTTGTTCCATATTGCAAGAGAGAACGCCCTATAAAGCATCTACACAAATCCAAAAAAACTCGCACAAGCTAGCAAGAACAAAACGAATCCCAAGAACGGTATTGCAACGATTTTCCAGCCGTAAGACCTAAACAAACAAATCATAGCATATATCAACAAAAGCAGTATAATAACTATGCAGACAATATCATAACCGGCCATACAAACAAGATAACGGTTATCAAATGATATTGGACACACAGAGTCCCAAATTGGCTCAAATTTTGATATTCGACCAAACCAAGCTAAATCTGATAAAAACATAA
>JAZSNY010000023.1:0-9118 GCA_045536625.1 Candidatus Enterousia sp. | reverse complement strand
CAATTCGTGATATTGGGCGTGTGTATGGGATGCCCTATTCCAAGTCTGATAGATTGTCTAAGTTAATTCCCCAGGATGCAAAAACACTGAAAGATGCGGTTGGGATGTCAACCGAAATTCAAGATATTTTAAATAATGATGAAGATTTAAGCAAGGTTGTGACCGTCGCCGAAGAATTAGAAGGCAGTTTGCGAAACCTGGGGCAACATGCGTGTGGTGTCGTTATTGGCGACCGGCCAACAACCAAAATTGCACCGGTTTATCGTGACCCGGCCAACCCGTTGCCTTCGTGTCAATTTGATGGTAAATACCTGGAAAAATCTGGGTTGATTAAATTTGACTTTTTGGGGTTGGAAACATTGGTGGTGTTGAAATATGCAACACGATTAATCCAACAAACGCGTGGAATTAATATAGATTTGGACCAGATTCCAACCGATGATCCAAAAACCATGAAATTGTGGCAACAGGGATTGACCGAAGGTATCTTCCAATTTGATGCCCCCTTTGTTCAGCAGACCCTGCGTAAAATGCATCCGACGAATTTCTTGGAAATTTCGGCGTTAAATGCGTTGAACCGTCCGGGGCCGATTGCCTTTATCCCGCAATTTATTGCACGTATGCATGGTGAAGAAAAAATTGAATATGTGCATCCGCGTGCAGAGCCGATATTAAAAGAATCCTATGGGATTATTGTGTATCAGGAACAGGTGATGCAATTAACGCGTGTTTTGGCCGGGTTTACACGTGGTCAGTCGGACAACGTGCGCAAGGCAATGGGTAAAAAAATCATCGCTATGTTGGATGAATTAGAAGGCAAGTTTTACGAGGGATGCGAAAAAGAAGGTACCCTGGATCGTGCCACCGCCAAGGATTTGTGGGAAAAGTTCAAGGACTTTGCAAAATATGCCTTTAATAAATCGCATGCGATTGCGTATTCGATTGTGGCAAACCAATGTGCGTATTTAAAGGCAAATTATACCCCAGAGTTTTTGGCCGCTTCTATGTCCAGTAATCTGAACGATACCGATCAGTTGGCAATATTTGTTGATGATGCCAAGACCAATTTTGGAATTCAAATTGTGGCGCCGGACATTAATCAAAGTGAATCTTTGTTTACGGTTCGCGATGGGAAAATCATATACGGGTTGGCTGCATTAAAAGGTGTTGGGACCGTCGCGACAGATGCGATTGTGGCCGAACGTAATGCAAACGGTAAATTTAAAAACTTGACCGATTTTGCAAAGCGTTGTGCACCAATTATGAATAAACGTATTTTGGAAGCCTTTGCCAAGACCGGCGTTTTGGATTCGTTGGAACCAAATCGGGCGTTGATTTATCTTAATGCGGATGCGATTTTATCTTATGCGGCAAAGTCCAAAGATGGGGCAAATATGTTGTCCCTGTTTGAAAATACCGTGGAAGACGATGTCCAAGAAGATAGATTGCGCAAGAATTTACCAAAAACAGAACCGTGGACGTTCGGTCAGAAATTGGAAAATGAATTGTCGGCCCTGGGGTTCTATATATCGGCACATCCGTTGGATCAGTACAAGCATTTGATTGGTCGCGCCAATTTGGCAACCAGCGCAACGTTGGAAAAGATGGGTGACAGAAAACCGGTACAAATTGCCGCGATTGTAAACAGTTTTGGACGTCGTCGTACCAAGACGGGCAAAGAAATGATTACAATTAATGCATCGGACAGCCATGGAAATATCGATGCGGTGGCTTTTGGTGATGCATCAATAGAATTTGCCCAAATTTTATCAAATGAAAACGCAGTCGTTATTTCGGGCAAGACATCAAATCGTGATGATCGTGTGTCGATTTTTGTGGATTCTATTACGCCTTTGACCCAATGGGTGGCCAAGATTGCAAAAAAGGTTACGCTGGATATTCATGACCAGGGGGTATTACAGGATGTAAAAAAGGCGTTGATTGCCCTGCCCCGTGGTTATACGCGTGTGGAATTGATTTTGCATGGCGCGGAAAAGACGGCGACCGTGGCGTTGCCCGGTGGGGTGGAATTGGGGGCAACAACGGTTTCGGACTTGGCGGCCCTGGGGATTAAGGTAGAGGTGGAATAAGTATGAGTCAAAAACATATTCCGGTTTTATTAGGTGCGGTCTTAGATGCCCTGGGGGATATATCGGGCAAGACGGTTGTTGATTGTACATTTGGTGCGGGTGGGTATTCGCGGGCATTCCTGGAACGTGGCGCAAATGTTATTGCGTTTGACCGTGATCCAAATGTTGTGCCGGATGCAGATGCGTTGCATGCGGAATATGGTGAACGTTTTGTGTTTGTTGCAGCACCATTTTCCGAGATTTCCGGCCTGGATAAAATGGTTGATGCGGTTGTGTTTGATTTGGGGATTTCGTCGATGCAAATTGACGAAGGGGCGCGTGGTTTTTCTTTTCGTATGGATGCGCCCCTGGATATGCGGATGGAATCACGCGGGATGACCGCCGCCCAGTTGATTGAAACGGTGCCCGTGGGCGAATTGGCCAATATATTGCGGAACTATGGTGATGTGAAAAAGGCAAATATTTCGGCGCGGGCAATTAAGGATGCGACGCCAAAAACCACGTTTGAATTGCGCGATTTAATTCATAACCCAAAGGATGTTGCCCCGGTATTTCAGGCCCTGCGCATTGCTGTAAATGACGAAATGGGGGAAATTGAACGGGCTTTGTCGGTGGTGCCGGATTTGTTGGTGGGGGGCGGAAAATGCGTTTGTGTGACATTTCATTCCCTGGAAGACAGGATTGTGAAAAATACTTTTCGTTCATGGACAGTTGCACCGGGGGATCCACGATTGCCGACTGTTGCAAATGCGCCATTTTTGGCAATGAAAACCGTTGTGCCGGATGCGGCGGAGTTGGAAAATAATCCGCGGGCGCGTTCTGCGCATATGCGCGGGGTGATAAAATCGTATTGACCCGGGGTGTGTTTTTTGTGTAGCCTGGGGATATATATAGAAAGGATTGGATTTTTATAATGATACGGAAACCTGATTTGTTTGATATGATAGATCGCGATATGGCGGTGGCATTGATGAATCTGTGTGCGGCCCGGATGTGTGCTTCGTCGGGGGCGTTGGTAACCGATTTGTTGCAAGATGTGCAAAAACATCTGATGGGCTATGCAAACTGTTCCGAAGAAGACATTGTTAATGCATGCAAAAAGTATGATGGGTTTGTTGAAAGGGCTTGATTTAAAATGGCGAAAAATGTTAGAATGCAAAAAAGAGAGAATTAACGTGAAACATATATTTGCACATTTTTGTCGGTTTTCTGCGGTTTTTGCGTTGTTTTGTGGTGCGGCATCTGCCTATGCAGATCAGGCGCCAAACCCGCGCAGTGCGGCGATTATGAATAATGCGTCGGCGCGAAGTGATTCACGTGTTGTTAAACGTGGCGATGGTGCCAATTCTGGTGTTGTTACAAATCGGGCGCGTGTGGCCAGTCGCCGTTCTGATTCTGCAACTGTGACGCGTGCTGCGACACCAGTGGTGGCACGTGATGCCGGGTCGGCAATGATACGTGATGTCAATAATTCGCGCAATGCGGTATCTGTGGCGCGTGGTGCAGTGCCCGGTATGACGGCAAATCCACGTGGTGGGTTGCAGGTGGCCACCGGTGCGGCACGTGCGGCGTCGCGTTCGCGTGCTGCGACGGCGGTGTTCAGTGATATTTCCAAGATTGGCGGTGGGTATTCACAATGTCGTGATGCCTATGCCACATGTATGGATCAGTTTTGTGCAAATGCAAATGATACGTATCGCAGATGCTTTTGCAGTTCACGGTTTACCGGTTTCCGTGATACCGAGGTGGCACTGGATGAAGCCAAGGTTTTATTACAACGTTTTGAAGACACGCATTTAAACGCGGTGGATAAAACCGCAGCCGAGGTTGACGCAATGTATTCTGCCACGATTGGTGAAGCCGCAATTAAAAGTGATACCAGTGGTGCACAAAAGGTGTTAAATGAAATTGGTGATTTGTTGTCTGGTAAAAAAACGGTGGCATCGGTTGCACCGGCGTCGACATCACTGGGGGTTATGTCATTGGATTTTTCAACCGATATTGGTGATGTGTGGGGTGGTGGCGACGTGTTTAGTGGTGGCGGTTCGTCATTGTTTGATTTTGGTGGCGGGGCCGTTGATATGACCAAGTTAGAGGGGCAAAGTCTGTATAACGAGTCTAATAAGCAATGTATCCCATTAATAGCAGACAGTTGTGAAAGTCAGGCCGTCCTTAATATGGCGACCAGTGCGTATAATATCATGATTACCCAGGATTGTAATTTGTATGAAAAAAGCCTGGATAAAAAACGTGAACAGGTTCAGCAAACCGTGCGCCAGGCGGAAAAGATTTTACGTGAAGCACGCCTGGAAGAATATCGTGCCCATAATTCCCAGGATGTAAACGAATGTTTGGATCGGGTGCGTACCGCAATGACACAGCCAATGGCCTGTGGCACCAAGTGGGAACGTTGTTTGGACTATACGGGTGTGTATATTAATCAACAGACGGGTGAACCCATTTATTCCCCACGTTTGTTTCAGTTGGTCGAGGTGATTAATTTAGACGGTGCTCCGTCTGGGAATGATGGGTATACAGATGTCCTTACCAACAATTCGCAATTTGATGCGTTCTTGGAATCCAAGAAAATGTTTGCGCGCCAGGCCCTGGATACATGTCGTGATTTGTCGGATGTTGTGTGGGGTGAATTTAAACGTTCGGCATTAATTGAAATTGCCCAGGCCCAGGATGAAAAGATAGAAGAAGTAAAAATGTCCTGTGTCAGTACCATGACACAATGTTATGACACGCAAACCGGCGCCCTGCAGGATTTTGATACCACAACGGCCCAGGTTTCGGGGGCAATGTCGGCCTATGCGGCCAAGTTAATGTGCGCAGATAAGGTTGCGGCATGTGCATCCTTGTATGGTAATGGTATTGAATGTAAGTTTGATGAGGCCGGACGTTTGACAAATGGTACGGCGTGTGGTGCGACCGCGTTGATTGCCCTGGTTGATACTGTGGATAATGTTCGTGTGGCCGAAGGTTGTGCATCCGCCATTGATTCTTATTTGACCGAGTTGTGTACACCGACCGGTGAAAGTGCAAAAACATATAAGTATCCATGGAACTGCAGAAAATATGATTTGGGAACGTTTGGTGAAGGTAGCACGGTTGCAAGAGCGGATGTTAATCGGTTTAGTGCTTTGTTAGATAGCGTTACCATAGAAACCACGGTGGGTAATGACCTGGCCAAGATGGTGGCAAAGTATGCAATTCAATATTGTGGTAACCCGACCGAAACAACCAAAACGGATTCAACGTATACATATGCCGATTTGCCGATACAGACACGTACCCAGGTTGAACGTAAATTAAATGAAATCAACGATGAATTAGATTATCAGTTGGCCGAGTTATGCGAAAGTTTGGATGGTTATTGGATTGACCCCAGTTCGGAAGATTATAAGAGTTTGACCGCGTTCTATAAAACGGTATATGGTGGTAACGAAGAATATACCGGATTTGGCAGGTGTGTCGAAAACACAACCCGGGTCAGATGTTTGGCATACAATACCGATAACGCCAAAGAAGGCGAAGATGGCGAAGTTGTGCCACAGTTGGCATCATATGACCTGGCCAAGGACGAGTGTACATTTAGCGAGGATTGGTTCAAAACACAGTGTGCATTGTTGGGGAACGGGTATTTTGAAAACGGTGTATGCTATGTTATTGGGGATTAGTTTAGCGAGGTCGAAATGATTTTGAAAAAAAGTTTTTTGTTATTTGCGTTTGCGTGTTTATTTTGTTCATGTGATGCGTTTGGATATGTTACGGTTGATAGTTCCGTAAAGGGCGCATGGGGGACTTTTTCGGCCGACGAAAGCACCAGTGGCGGTGCCGGTGATTTTATTTTAGATGGTGGCACGGGAATGACAAAAACAGGGACTTGTGGTGATGAATATGCTCTGGTGGTGGTCATTGCAGAACAAATTGTTGAACATGGAGGTTATTTTTGTCCAAAGCAGATACAGTGTGTGAATAAGAAATATAAAAATTGGAGCCTTATGCACATGTATGCGCCGGGGGGATTTTCGATTGGAAAATGTGCATGGTTGTGTGAAGATGGGTATACGGGTGTAAATTGTCAAAAGCATGTGGCGGCCGTACCGGGGACAGATTTGCCAATGAATACATCCGATGGTGGAATCTTTTCGGGGGTTTCTATGTTACAAGATGGATGTTGGAATGGTGGGTCTGTTCAGGATGCATCCCAGGGAATCCGTGTTTTTCATAAATGGGAGAAGTATGGAGACGAAGACCATGTTATTGCGTTGGGGGTGATAGATTTTTTAGAACATGGTGTTAAGGCTGCGCCAGTGTTGGTGGGGTGTCACGGGGAAGATAATAAAAATAATCGTTCGTGGATTTCGAACGTAGGATTGGCAACGGGGGGAAAGACAAAACTGTTGTGTGCCGAAGGGTATATGGCGAATTCAACAGGAACAGATTGTACGCGCGCAACCGCACAGGCGTTGGAATTAAAGGGCGCCGTAAAAGAGGTTGGAAAATCTTTTTGTTTGGATTGGGATGAAACGAAATACGACAGTTCGATTCATGCAATCGATTTAAGTGGTAGTTGCATAAAATATTTTTGCAAGGATTCAACCAAGGCGTTTCCGGGTTCAGGTGACTTTTCCTGTGCCGATTGTACGGGAAATATTCGTGGTGGCCAAGATAAGAGAACAGGTTTGTGTGTAAAATGTGAACAACCGGGGCAGTATTTTGATGTAGATACGGGTACATGTAAAATGGCCCAGGCATATACCACATTTGAATTACAGTATGGCAAGGGAAAGACCAAGGCAACCGCTGGTGAGTTGGAAAAAGATTGTTGGATTTATGTAAGTCCGGAAGACTATAAAATCTGTGTTGAAAAAGGTAAAGATTTTAATCCGACCACGGATTTAAAAAAGGCCGAATAATGTTTGATATTCCCGCCGCATGGCGGGATTTTTTGATAAACCTGGGGCCTGTGGGATGATAAGAGAGATGAACCGGTCGCGGGATGACGGGGAGAGAAATAATTAAAATTTAATACAATAACCCCAAACAGAATTTTTGAAAAAATTAAGCACTTATGTCATTCCGGGGCTTGACCCCGGAACCCAGGTGATGCGCGTGAAACGCGTGCGAATGTTTAATAAATTTTATAGACCCTGTTCCCGCCGTTGCGGGGATGACAAGTGGATGTATAACCTGGGTCCCGCGGTCAAGCCGCGGGATGACAATAAGAAGATAAACAAGCACCGGGATGACAGAAAGGGTGTGCGGGGGCGTGAAATAAAATTTCTGTGCGAAATAAGAAAATGTGTCTATTGCACCTTGAAATCGTTTTCTGATTAACTATATGGTGGGTAAGCAATTTTTTTAAGGAGTCAAAAAATGGGAAAAGTTATTGGTATCGATTTGGGTACAACTAATTCCGCCATGGCGTTTATGGACGGAACAGATCCAAAAATTATCGAAAATGCAGAGGGACAACGTACAACCCCGTCGGTTGTCGCATTAACCAGCGGTGGTGAACAGTTGGTCGGTATTACCGCAAAAAACCAGGCGGTAACAAACCCGGAAAATACAATCTATGAAATTAAACGTTTGATGGGGTTGCGTTTTGATAGCCCCGCGGTGCGCGAGATTGCCGCACGCGTTCCATACAAAATTGTCGCCGGCGACAATGGTGATGCGTGGGTGGAAATGGATGGTAAAAAGTATGCGCCGTCACAAATTTCTGCGATGATTTTGGCAAAGTTAAAGAAAGATGCAGAAAGTTATTTGGGTGAAACTGTGACCGATGCGGTTATTACCGTGCCGGCATACTTTAATGATTCCCAACGTCAGGCGACCAAAGATGCGGGGCGTATTGCGGGACTGAACGTGTTGCGTATCGTTAATGAACCAACCGCCGCCGCGTTGGCATATGGTTTGGACAAGGGTAAAGACGGTATTATTGCCGTTTACGATTTGGGTGGCGGTACGTTTGACGTATCAATCTTAAAAATCATAAATAATATGTTTGAAGTGAAATCGACCAATGGTGATACTGCATTGGGCGGTTCGGATTTTGATGCGCGTATCTTGGAACATCTGATTGCAGAATTCAAGGCGCAGTCCGGTATTGATTTGTCGGGCGATAAATTGGCGTTGCAACGTTTAAAGGAAGCCGCAGAAAAGGCAAAAATCGAATTGTCTTCTAAGACATCGACCGATATTAACCTGCCCTATTTGACGGCGGATGCGACGGGTCCAAAACACTTTAATACAACACTGACACGCGCAAAGTTGGAATCTTTGGTTGCGGATTTGATTGAACGCACGATTGAACCTTGTAAAAAGGCGCTGAAAGATGCGGGATTGGAAAAATCACAGATTAACGAAGTTATCTTGGTCGGTGGTCAGACACGTATGCCAAAGGTTGCAGAAACGGTCAAGGAATTCTTTGGTCGTGAACCACACAAGGGTGTTAACCCAGACGAAGTTGTTGGTATGGGCGCCGCAATCCAAGGGGGCGTGTTAAAGGGTGATGTAAAAGACGTTCTGTTGTTGGATGTAACACCTTTGTCTTTGGGAATTGAAACATTGGGTGGTGTGTTTACACGTCTGATTGATCGTAATACAACAATCCCAACCAAGAAGTCCCAGGTGTTCAGTACCGCAGAAGACAATCAATCGGCCGTGACCATCCGTGTGTTCCAGGGTGAACGCGATATGGCGGCGGATAACAAATTGTTGGGTCAATTTAACCTGGAAGGGATTGCACCTGCCCCACGTGGTATGCCACAGATTGAAGTGTCTTTTGATATAGACGCAAATGGTATCGTGCATGTGTCCGCCAAGGATAAAGGCACCGGTAAAGAACAGGCGATTTCTATTAAATCTGATGGTGGTTTGTCGGAAGATGAAATCAAGCGTATGGTTGATGAAGCCGAACAAAATGCCGAAGCCGATAAAAAGAAACGCGAATTGGCCGAAGCAAAAAATGCCGCGGAAACAGCCGTGTTCAGTATTGAAAAATCATTAAAAGAACA
>JAZSNY010000018.1:0-61414 GCA_045536625.1 Candidatus Enterousia sp. | reverse complement strand
CGCATCCACGCGACGCAGATTTACGGTCTTGCGCGCACGGGTTAAATACTGACCAAAATATTTGCTGTCCACCAATACAATGCTCATTTTATCCTCCTTGTTTTGTTAAACAAAAAAACCGCACAAAAGGCGGTTGGAGGTTAAGAACTATTAACAGTAATAGCGTGCTTATTCAATATATTCACAACCCTCCAACCAACAAGGTCGGAGTTTTCTGTTAAGAGGTTCTTACGCCCCACACCGGTTTCCCAATGCATGACCATTATACGCAAAACAAACCCAAAACGCAAATTCAAAAGTTTATTTTTACAACCGCTGATTTTTTCCGCTTTGTCATTCCGCAGCTTGTTTGGCCCCCGGGCCCCAGGTTTGTTTTTCTTCTTCTGTCATCCCGGTGCTTGACACCGGGAACCAGGTTATTATTTCTTATTTTTTATAAAAACAATTACAACAAATTCGCACGCGTTTCACGCGCATTACCTGGGTTCCGGGAACATCACCCTTTTGGGTTTTAACCAGGTCCCCACCTTTTTCATCCCGTGTAATCAGGATATTTTTTCCAATTTTTACACTTTTTGCATGAACGCGATTTCCATCAAAGCAGATCTTTTATCGCCATAACATACCCTTTATTTATTAGGTACACTCTAAAATAAACACAAGAAGTTATGAAACGCCTATGATAATGCACTTGTAATCTGATCCTGCATCTGAAACGTTCCCAACACAACCCACGCAATAATTGCGGATACCAACAAAATTCCCAAACTGTTCAGTGTGTTTGAAATCTTCTCCATTTTACGGACGGATTCATTTAAATAGTCTGCCGCAACCTGGGTTAAATTTTCATCAAACCCGTTCATATCGGCATAAATTGTCAAATCACCAATAATTTCATCATCCGGGAATCCGCGTCCCGTATTATGCAACGCACGCCCCAGGTTATCACCATTTGCAATAAAGCGCAAAGTTCGATCCAGTATATTTCGTAAATACCTGTTTGCATTATCCGCCAACATCCGCATTGCATCGGGTATGGTAACACCCGCACTGACCATTGCGGCCAAACTCATCAACCATCCAACCGAGACCTGAATTTTATATGTACTCCACGGTGGAAACCTATCAAACACCGCACGAAGGCGACCACTCCAATTTGCAAGACTGGCCCATATAATCGCAACCAATGATGCAAAAACAATCAAAAACACATACCAATATTGAATTGAAAAATCTGACAACCATACCAAACTGCGCGCCGTTCCACGCCACACAACGGTATTTCCGGCAACTTCGGCCAACGGTGGCACCAAATAGATTCCCACCATAATAATAATACCAAATGTCAACGCCAACAAAAACAATGGATATGCCACGGCCGTCGTCATCGCGCGTCTGATACGTTGCATACCATCGACCACGCGCCCAACATTTTCCAATGCCACAACCAGGTTGGATAAATTACCACTTGTCACCAACAGGGTTTCATTTGGCGGAACCCAACCACGTGTGGCCTCGGAAAAGGTCATCCCACGTTCCAAATTTTTTTGCCATTGGCGCATTACAATCGCAAAAGGTTCATTTGGCTTGGTCCCATTTTTTGATTCAACCATTTCCAAACGTTCCAGCGCATCAATCAATGTAAAATCATTTCGCAACAATGATGCCAATTTGCGACAAATCGCCATACGTTTTTCCGTATTCAAACGGAACATCATCTTGGCATATAACAGTTCCAGTTTTTTCATATCAGTACACCCCCGGTTGATCCAACTGACCAACCCAACGTTCTACTTCGTCAATACTGATAATCCCCTGTAACATCAGTGATACGGCCGCCTCTTTCAATGTACGCCCATCCATTTCTTCTATCCAATACCGTACTGCCGAATCAGTTTCGCCCGCCAATGCCAACCGCAAAAATTCACTGTTGGTGATAATAATTTCACCGGCCTTGACACGTCCAACATTACCCGTACCATGACAATGCGCACACCCGGCCCCACGTTGATAAACCTGACGCAGGCCAATTTCACCATATGCATCCATCACACGTCTGTATGCACCACGTTCCGGATGATTAATCAATTGTTCACGGCAATGCGGACATAACTTTTTAAACAAACGCATTGACACCAAACCACGCATCAAAGTTTCTTCTTTTAATTTAAAAGATTCAACCCCCAAATCCAACAAACGTGTCAATGCCGCCATTGCCGAATTCGCATGCAGGGTCGTCCACACATTATGTCCCGACAACGCCCCACGCACCGTCAATTCGGCGGCCGCCAATGTGCGAATTTCCCCAACCATCAGTGTATCAGGGTCACTTCTTAACGCCGCCGCCAATGCTTCCACATATTTTTCTTCACGCTGTTCTTCGTTGGTTGTATTTACCACGGGCATTTGCCGCGCACCAAAGATTTTTTGTTCAACCGGATTTTCCACCGTAATCATATTTATTTCATAATTACGTTCGCGCAACATCATGGACATATTACGAACCAATGTCGTCGATTTTCCCGAACTGGTCGGTCCCGCAACAATAACCAATCCCGTCGGAAAAGAACGCAAACGCGCCAACAACCTTTGTTCATATGGTCCAAATTCCTGTTCTGTCTTTAATCCTTCGGACGGGTTATCATACAACAATCGCATAACAACATATCGACTGCCAAAAGCAATCGGATTAAATTGCATACGAATACCCAACACACCCGTCGGCAAATACAAATCCTTGGTCCCACGCAAAGGCGTACGCCCATCTTTTTGTGCAGACTGATATTCATTTTGCGCATAGTTTGCATTGGACATATCCGACGAAGCAAACGCGGCACGAACAAAAGATTCCCCCCATTGTGAATTATATTCCATAACGGGTTGCATACTGCCATCAATACGAAAGAAAATGGTTGTTTGGTCTGCAACTTCGATATGAACATCAGACACCTTTTGTGCGGCGGCCTTGGCAATAATATCAACAAAATCCTTTTGCATTTGGTTATCAAAATCCACACGACCACGCCCCGCACCACCCAAACGCATTTCATATGATTTATAAATATTTGAAATCAACCCCAAATCAGAATAAAAGGGTCTACGCATTTTTCTGCCACGGCGTTTCAATAAATCAACAAAGGCCAACACGCGCCCATCATATTGATGCGTACGCGAAATAATAATTTCACCACCTGTAAAATAGGCAACCAAACCCTGGGTATCATGTGGCAATTCCAATATCGCACCCGTTGCGGTCAACAGCCTGTTACCGTTTTCGAACAAAAAATCTATAATATCTTTGGAATCTGCTGCCTCTAGCCCCGCCGGCACAGACGGCATATCCGCAATATTTTCACCACCCAAGATTTCTTTTTCCTTTGCCATATTAATTATTTTCCACCACTAACATTTAACACCTGGGTATTACCATCTTTATCAACCAACACCACCCCATCATACAACGATATGGATTTCACGGTTAAACCATCTAATTCCTTGCCAACATTTATACGACGTTTTTGTCCATTATTTAAATCTTCAACCGTTGCCTGTAATTGTGCACCGGCCCCAACCACATTAACCAATCTCCAATTTTTTGAAACATCCATGTCTTTTTCTTCGCGAACCACGGTCGTTGACCCCGCCACAGATTTTGATTCTTTTGCATCGGCCTGTTCAATTTCTTTTAACCAAGATTCCTTTTCACGCTCAATACGTGCGGCCTCGGCCTCTAACTTGGCCTTTTGGGTTTCTATTTCCTGTTGTTGCTGTTCGGCCCGTCCGGACAAAGTATCTATTTCCATATGCAGTTTAATTTTTTCTGCGGCCAATCTGTCCAATTCCAGGTCTAATTGCGCGCGTTCTTTTTCCAATTGCATTAAAACCTTTTCCTGTTCCAGGTCGGTTATCTGTTGAAACAAAGACCCCATCGGATTATATTCTGCAACGGCATCTGCGGACAATTGTTCAACATCCCCCTCTTCTATTATTTCTTCTTCTATAAACACGTCCGCCGCACACGCCGCACTTGCAAACAAAAATACCCCACAAAAAACAAAACCAAATATTTTTTTCTTATTTTGCATAGATTAACACCTCATAGTTCCACGAACGTGTACGCACGTCCCATGCCGCCTGCATTAAATAAACACCACCAAAATCTTGAAAGATTTCCATAAATTGTTGTGGTATCAATTTTGAACGCACCGCCACCTCTACCACATTAACGGATTTAACATCAACACCATTTGTTAATGTATCAACCACAATTTCTGAATCAATTGGCGTATCAATCGCTTGGAATACTGATGTAACATCACGTACAATAGTATCTGCATCACGCTCATCTTGACTGGAAACAGTTTCTAATTGCGGCAAAGTAACCTGAATCCGAATGGTATCTTCATCCACTTCGCTAACAAATGCACCCGGCATTAAATTTGTTGCAATATTATAAAACTCTTCCAAGGTACCAAAGTCACGTTTAAATTCCGCAATGGCATGCGCCTCGCCACAAACAGCATTTACCTGATTCCAACCCGAAATCGGCTGCATAACAAATGCAATTGCCTGATAGCATTGCGATGCACGTGCCATCATATCCGGCAACAATTCATATGGCATAACAATTGGTTCCGGTGGCAAAGTCTTTTCAATTTCAAACTGCTCATCTAATTCCTTTGCTTTTTCTTCAATCTGTCTTTTATATTCTGCAACTAATTCTGGATTCAGCTCTGCAACCTGGGGCCGCGGTGCCAAAGTCTGGACAATAGAATCACGAAAAACAAACGCCATCCCCAAAACAAATATCCCAAAAATAATCACCGAAACCATACGTGATCCCATACGACTGATAGTATGCAGAACCGCACGCGATTGACCATTTAATAAATCCGCTAAATTTCTTTCTGCGGCCCGTGGCATTCCCCATACCCCCGGCGCAAAGAAGGCCCCCCAATCTGGAATTTCAGATAATTTCACATATTCATTTCGGGCATCTTGTTCTGAATCAAAAAGCCTATCGACCAAAATCACACCATTTCTAGCGGCCACCATATAGAAACCATTTGGAACAACAAAAACAGCCAAAAAAGATGTATATTCGGAAAAACTTTCCATAACTTCTGCAGCGGCACACTGCATTCCCACACGCGCACCATCTTTACGGGCTGCCAAACCAACCATAGACCTATATTCGGTATACAAATTTAGTTTCTTATCAACACTGCGCGCCAGACTTCGTGCATAATTTCGTGCACCCTGTTCAACACCCATTGGTTGCCAAAACACACCAACGGCATACTTTTTTTTATTAATATGAATTACTCTATTGGCCAATAAAAACTCTCTCTCGTACGTACTTTTGTAATTATAACATAAAATCCGTGACCAAGGCAAACGAATTAAACACGCGATAAACACATAAAAACCCCGTCACTGTGACGGGGTTAATTTATTGACATGTTCCATATATACAAGATGTTCCTTCCACCGGGGAATAAGTAACCGTTCCTCCACCACGCGCGGTACGGACACTGTTCGGATGTGGACAGTCATAAACATTTGCCACCAAAACAAACGCACGTTCCGGCCCAAAGATTACCCACTCGTTTGGTTTTGTACGCTGGCTTGTAATCCAATATGCATTACCATTACGTGCCTGATCAACAATTCTGTTTTCCAAATACCTGCGGGCATCATCGGTATCATAAACCGAAACTTCGGACTCTATTTTGTACAAGAAGGTACAACCAATCGGTTCTGCATCCAATTGCACTAAATATTGACTCCCATTTTCATTTTTTATCATTCCGCCGCATGCAACAACCGAAAATAATACAGCCATCAAAGCAAATATTTTTTTCATGACATCCATTCCTTTATTTTATTTTGCATCAATTATATCATAATTTTCTGGGTCACTGAACAATTTTTTCAACACTATATTATTTAACGCATGACTACCTTTATAAGATTCCATATTACCACAAATCATCCCCCCACTGGTAAACATATCACCGATGGCATCTACAATTTTATGTCGTACAAACTCATCCGGCCAAATTGTCGGATTAATTGTCGCATCACCCGCATCATTCAAGGCAATAACATTTTTTTCACTTGCCCCACGCCCCATACCACGTTTTTTCAGATATTCCCACTCGGAATACTTGCCAAAGGTACGTGCCCTTGCCACATTTTCAACAAAGTCCCTAACTGACTTTTTTGTTCCATCATAAGAATAAGTATAAGATTGTGTCCCTATAATTTTTTCTGGATAAACCAATGTTGCCTTAATATCCAAAGAATCACCCTTATTTGGTTTCAAACTAACAAAACCATCCGATTTTCGTCCCGTAATTCTATTAACAATCCATAACTTTAACCTGACAAACCACGGTAATTGTTTTAATACCTCATGCGCATATGCAATAACAGGACGCTTGACAATAATCTTTTTTACCTCCCCTTTTGTCACCCCCGCCTGTTCAAAGGCCTTGATAAATTCTGCCGCACTACCATCTAAAATCGGGGTTTCCGCACCATCTATTTCAATAATTGCACTGTCCACCCCAACCATAAACAGTGCCGCCATCAAATGCTCCACCGTTTGAACATGTGCACCCGACATTTTACCTATTGTGGTATTACGCATTTTTGTTTCACCAACATTATCAAACATCGCCGGTATTAAATCCGTATTTTGCATATCCATACGTCGCCAAAAGATTCCATACTTATCGGACGGTCTTACCACAACATTAACCACGTTTCCCGAATGAATTCCAACACCCGAAATACATATCGAATTTTTAAAAGTAGCCATTATAATTTCTCCTTTAACCAGTCCCAAAATCTATTTTCTATAACCGTATCCAGTTTTGCATATTTTATTTCATCACGAATTTGCACAGGCAAACGCACCCAATCTTTTTCGGTTGTAATCAATTTTGCATTATGTTTTTTTGCCAATTCAAACAATTTTTTTATATCCTCGTCCGTATACTGATAATGATCAGCAAACGCACGCACCGCCACGACATTATTCAAAGACTTAAAAAATTTTCCCGGATATCCAATTCCTGCAAAGGCAACTAATTTTTGAGTATCATCATACGGTGAAATTGTTTTATTATCCGCATAAAAGACCGGTACATTTTTCGGTAATTTAAAATTCTTTTTTGGTGTTTGGTTACGAATAACAATTATCGCATCTGCCTTACCTGCACTTTTTTTCGGTGTCCGCAAAGGCCCCGCCGGTAACAAAAATCCATTTCCATATCCTATACCCTGATCAAAAACAATTATAGACACATCCTTGGCAATGGTTGGATTTTGCAAACCATCATCCATAACAATCGGACCAACCGCATCATTTTGATTATTCAACAAAATTATATTACTTTTTCTGTCCCCAACATGCACGGCCAAACCGGCCCGCGCCAACATAGTTGCCTCGTCACCTACATTATTAGTATTTTTACTTTTTTTATAACCACGCATAACGACTGGTGCATCAAAATAGCTTGCTATTTGTTTAACAATTGGTGTTTTACCAACCCCACCTGTTAAGATATTACCAACACAGATAATCTTTCTGCGTGATTTCATTGCCCCCGAACGCCGCACATAAAATACCAATCTGCTAAAAACATAATAAACCCAAGACACAGGGATTAATAAAACCGAAAATAAATTCTTCTTTAAAAACCATTTTGGTGTTTTCATAAACAAAACCTTACCTAGATTTTTTTCTTGTTTTCTCTTCACGCAATTTTTTCTTAAATTCAGACGCGGTCAAATCCTGTTCGACGGGCGGATAATCAAATTCCGCATCCAATTCACGCATTTGCGCGACCATAAATTTTTCCAAATCAGCACGAATTTTTTCAAATTCCGCATCTGTTGCCCTGCGCGGAACAAATACCGGATTTCCAATATTGCACACAATTTTTGAAAAAGGCAACGCCACCAAATACCTGTCCCATCTTTTTTGGAACCATGCCCGCGAAGTCGTATAACACACCGGAATAATTGGCGCCCCCGACATTTTTGCAAAATACAAAGCCCCATCTTGTACACGCAACGACGGCCCACCCGGTCCATCTGGCGACATACAAATTCCATGATCACCACGCGACAAAACCCGTAACCCTTCACGTAATACTGACACCCCCCCACGATGCGAAGAACCATAAATCGCACGCAATCCAAATAAATGCTGTAATTTTGCCATCATACGCCCATCTTTGTGACGACTGGCCACCGCATAGGCCCGCATCCCCCCCAAACAAATAATAGGACTTAACATCATAGACCGGCCATGCCAAAAAACAAAAATCGCCGGTTTTTTACGATACTCATAGAATACATTGATATTTGTAATTTTTTTTATAGATGTAAAATACACAAACCAAATAGGAATCGCCATAATCACGGCAACAATCCATTGAAAAATCCCCAAATGCAAAATCGGCTCCCAAAAGCCCTTCCATATTTTTCTAAACGTCTTGTTTTGAAACACAATATGCCTTTTTTCTTAAATCCCCAGAATCTTAGCAATAAAAAAGAAATAATTCAAGAAAGACTAGGAAAAAGCAAAAAAACAAAAAAAAGAATTTTTTTATTTGACTATAAATATAAATAATATATAATACACACACCTTATCGCGGGGTAGAGCAGCCCGGTAGCTCGTCAGGCTCATAACCTGAAGGTCAATGGTTCAAATCCATTCCCCGCAACCAGTTTTAAATAAAGAATGCATCCTTGTGATGCATTTTTTATTTAACGTGTGTTGTGTTGAATTTGAACCATTGGGGTAAGATGGTTCACAGCCAGCGAAAGGCAGACGGCAGTATGCCGGTCAACCAACGGTTGATTCGCGCAGATGGAGCGTAGCCAAATCCATTCCCCGCAACCAAGATTCAATGAAAAAAACATCCCATGTGGATGTTTTTCTTTTTACAATCTGGATATTTCCCCCCTTTATCAAAAATAAAAAAAATGCTATAATTAAAACAGTAAACGGGGATATACAATGAAAAAATTATTTATTTTTATAGTGTTATTATTTCCACTGTCCGGTTTTGGTGGTATATACACATACAATAACAATTTCCGTCCATATATTGGTATTAATGCCGGATTAAATATCGTTGATTACACCATAAAAACCGATATGGATGAACAATACTATTCTGCAACAATAAACGCCGGCGCCCGAATTGGTTCAAATTTTGGCCTGGAATTTTTCTTTACTCATTCTGGCAATAACACCCTGGATTTAACATCAACATACGAAACAATCAACCACGAAGTTTATTACATGGGGTATGGTTTTGATATCTATGGTTATTATAAAATAAGTCCAGATTTTGACTTTTTTACCACATTTGGCGTTGCAAACTATAACTTTTACGATGAATACGACTATATAAATGTATTTGAAAGCACATCTGACAAAATATCGGAAAATCGCGTAACAACCCGCCTGGGAATTGGATTAATGTTTACATTTCCATATGACAATGTATCAGCCCTGATTCAATATAAATACGCCCCGGTAAATCTGGACATGATACAAAACATAAATGAATTTTCGATCGGTTTTCGATATACATTTTAAAATAAAAACCGGCGATTGCCGGATTTTTTATTTTTTCTTAAAGCCCTGTTTTGCTTTAAACTTTGGATTATCAGGGTCAATCAAGATAACTTGTTTACCACGACGGATTTGTTTTACATTACCGCGTTTTTTCCAAGCCTTTAAAGAACTTAAAAATTTCATATCGTTATCCTTTTTACAAAGCGATTATAAACATATTTTTTGAAAAATCAAATAATAATATTAATTATTGTTGTTTTAGTAGGGGTTGTTGAAATTGTTGAAAACTTTTTTAAACTTTAAATTAACAGTTTTTTAACAAAAAAAAGGCGGATTTTAAGCGGTTAAATTTTTTTGTTAATAAATCACCTGCTATAATTAACAGTTGAAAACGCAGCTGCTTTTTAACAATTTTAACAATTTTCGGGTCTGTGTTTTCCTCCTTGTTGAAAAATGTTAAAAATGATATAATTAATCAACAGGACGGGGGAAATGAAACAGCAGGTATTAAAAGCATTGGCCAATCCATCGCACATATTTTATGTGCCGTATTCGCTTGCTATATTAAATTTTGCGATTCAGTTTATTGTATTTATTGTTATTTTTATTGTAACATTAATTACAACTGGGGTTGCTATAAATCCTTTGTTTTTCCTGTTATCTGTTATTGCGGTACACTCTATAATTGCGATATTTTCACGACGTGACCCCCAACTGGGCCAGATTGTAACCGCAAAATTACAATTATTTAAAAAGAAGATTCCGGGGAAGTTAGCGGCATGACAAATTTTTCAGATATTTTTAATTATTTTGCGGGCACCGGTTTTCCAATAACTGTGACGGTTATGGTATTGCTTGTACTGTTACTATTTATTGTATTAATAATATACATACCGACATTTACACGAAAAATATTTCCACGCTTTGGTTATGCCAAATATGCAAATTACCTGCCATTCAAGACGGTATATAATGACAATTCTATGTCATTAACGGACGGTTCTTTGATACGCGTATATCGTGTTTCCGGCATCCAGACCAGTATGCAGGACAATGACACCAAGGCTAAATTTTTGGAACTTCGGGCCCAGTTATTCAATCAAATTCGCGATCGCGGCACGGTTTTACGTTTTTATACAGTTCGCGATGCGGCCGATGAAAATTTAAAATATGAATTTGACCAACCTGTATTACAGCAAATTTATAATAAATGGCAGGGCCAGGGATTAAAGATATTTTTAAACAGTTATTATATTGTATTATCAGTATCTGGTCCGGACGCGCGGGCAAAGTTAAATCAATACGGTAATTACATAGAATCCATATTGGCGGCATATAAACCACGTGTATTAAAAAATAATACACCTGACAATATGGCACGTTTCTTTGGGCGCATATTATCTCCCATATCAAAACCGTCTCCAAAAACGGCCGATAACAATATTGCAAATTTGACAACGGTTGATGATGTAGAATTTATGCGCGATGGTATTGTTCGTTATATCAGTGGTGGCAAACAATCGTTCGCAGCATGTCTTTCATTTAAGATATCGCCTGATTATCTGGACGAAGAATTTTTTGATACAGTCCATACAATCCAAACCGAAATGATATGTATGAACGGCTTTGGAATAATGGGTGCAACTGATATTGAAAAAACGATACGTCAACGCCGCTCAACCGCCGACGAAGAATCCAAGGATTCAACCGAAGATCAAATATCTGCGGTTCAGACGGCAATGGATGAAAATATATCTGGCAACCAAACGTTGGTAAATTATTATCCATTATTCATATTGTTTGCCCCAACCCGCGAGGCTTTGCAAAAACATATTGACGAATTTAAAAAGATATCTGCATCATTTGGTATATCCCCGATTGTTGAAACCTTTGCGTCCAAGGTTTCTTGGTTTGCACAAATACCCGGATTTGATGTATTTCCACGCAGTTTTAAATTATTATCCCGCACGGCGGCAATATCAATACCAATGTCGACCCAACCACGTGGTGTTGCAAATTCCGATTGGGGTCCCGGCCCCTTGGTTGTATTTCCCACGGCCCAGGGCACCCCATATCAATTTCAGTTTCATGTATCGGACAAACCGGCGGCGGTTGGTCACACTATGACGATTGGACCGACCGGTGGTGGTAAGACAACGTTATTTTCGTTCTTGATTGCGCAATCCCTGCGTCATCCGAAATTAAAGGCATTTTTCTTTGACCGAAACAAAGGCGCGGAAATATTTACCATGGCGGTTGGTGGTAAATATATCACCATGCAGGGCAAAGAAAAAAATACCGACCCAATGGCACAAAGTTTTATGACACGTCTAAATCCGTTAAAGATGCCGGACACGGCGGCAAATCGCGCATTTTTACGTCGTTGGTTTGCGATAATATCGGGGCAATCCGATGCGAATTCGGCCGATGAAATTGCCCGTGCGGTATCTGTTAATTTTGATTATTTATCTGACCAAGACCGTCTGTTAAAGAATCTGTGGGAAAGTTGTTTTTCATCAAATGGTAACATGCGCCCTGCCCTTAAAAAGTGGGTTGATCCGTTACAATATGGCGATATGTTTAACGAAGCATCCGATACATTGGATTTACACTCACGTTTAACAACTTTTGATTTTACGGATATATTACAGGATGAAACCCTGGCGCCGGCGGTTATATCATATATATTACATCGAATTAATAATATAACAGTATCTGGTGGAAATCCGTCGCTAATTATGATTGACGAAACAGCACCGATGTTGGAAAACAAAATGTTCCGCGACAATTTTATTGCCGGCCTGCAAGAGGGACGTAAAAATCGCCAAGCTTATATGGTCGCATTCCAACGTGCAAATATTTTGGATAAACTTGGCATTGGTGATGTTGTCCGTGGTCAGGCCCAAACGGTTATGTTCTTTCGCAATCCTGCGGCCGACAGCAATGATTATGTACATTGGAACTTAAACCCGCTTGAAATGGCCTTTATCCAGGGCAAGGCATACCCGAATTTAAAGCGCGCGGTATTATTATCCCGTCCGGTAAATGGTGAATCGGTTATATTAAATACGGAACTTGGTGGATTGGGTAATATGTTGCGCTTGTTTGAATCGGGACGTTCCTCTGTATTATTGGCCGAAGAACTATACAAAATGTACGGAAATAATTTTGTTGGTGAATATTTAAAGCGCCAGGGCGCCTTGGGTTAATAAATGTTAAAAACATTAATGATATTTTTATCGTTAATATACATCACGCCGGCATTTTGTGATGATTGTTTAGAATACAAAAAAAATCCAAATGTCTTGGTTGATACACCAAATTGGGAAAAGAAAATTGTTCAACCGCCCGTCCCAATGGAAAATTTACACGGTAATGTCAAAGCAAACCTTGTTAATAATTATGAGCTGATAATTGATGTTTTACCGGTTGAAAATGGATATTGTATATCGTTAAAGGGGATTGATGCAACCATCGGATATGACAATTTTATTGTAAATATTGATATAGAATATGAACAGAATTCATGTGCATATAATGCGGTATTGCATCACGAAGATAAACATATTGATGCTTACCTGGGGATAATGACTGAATTTAAATCTGATATTCATCAATCGCTATATACGGCGGCCGATTCTGTAATGCCAATTTTTATTGAATCAAAAACAGATGTGGACACCGCAGTCGAGGTTTTAAATTCTGAATTTATATCGCATCCAGATTTAATGTTATTATCACAAAAAATAAATGCAGCCCAAGAAATCAGAAATCAGCAAATTGACAATAATGAAAATAATGCGGAATTATTTTCGTGTTACAATTAAAAAACACCGGTAAATTCCGGTGTTTTTTAAAATAAATCAAAATCATTCATAAAAGCTTCATGTAAAACTTCATCAACTTCGGTCCCGCTTAATCCTGCCCCACGCAGATATATAATTTGATTTTCCTTTGGTGCATAGATACCGGCGCTGTGGTCGGCACAAATTGGTTCTGCCGAAATATTTTGTGCCGGCAAAAATTCAATTTTTGCGCCCGCATCCACCATTGCCGAAAAAGCAATATCAGATTTGCATTTATCACAATCCTTGTTAATAATTGCGGTACCACTTAATTTTGAATTTGAATTTTTCCCGGCCAAAATCTTATTTTTTATCAAAATAGCCGTATTTTTGTATAAGTGTTGCGCATCACAGTTATAAATTAATTCCGAATTATTTTGCAGTCTAACATGACCCAAAATTTCGGAATTTTTCCCGGCGTTTTTAATAAAAATGTTAAAAAAAGCCGGCAAATTATTTTTTATATCAACACTGACACAGACCCGTTGATTTTCCGCACCGACCGAAATTTCCAAATTATTTTCGCCCACAATTTCACCAACGTAAATAATATGAACCGGTAAATCAAAATTTTTATTTATTGGCGCATAATCCAATGTTGATAAATCGGGACAATATTTCCCATCGCGGAAAACGATAGTTTCCGCTGCAAAAGTTTTTATGTTGAATTCGTTCCACATGTATGACATATTACACACATTATAAAGGATTTAATTATGGGATTCAACTGTGGTATTGTTGGGTTGCCCAATGTTGGCAAATCAACACTGTTTAATGCATTAACACAAAGTGCCGCCGCCGATGCGCAAAATTATCCATTTTGTACAATCGAACCAAATACGGGTCGTGTTGTTGTGCCGGATTCAACCTTGCATGAATTGGCGCGTGTTGCCGGGTCCCAGAAAATTTTGCCAACCCAACTTGAAATTGTTGATATCGCGGGCTTGGTTCGTGGTGCATCAACGGGCGAAGGTTTGGGGAATAAATTCCTGGGCAATATTTTATCAACCGATGCGATTATTCATGTTGTTCGCTGTTTTGAAAATGATGATATTGTGCATGTACATGGTAAAATTGACCCATTATCAGACATTGAAACGATTGAAACCGAATTAATGTTGGCCGACCTGGAAAGCATTGATAAACAAATTAAAAACCTGGAAAAGAAAGCCCGCGGTTTGGACAAAGATGCAATAAAATTATTGGCCGATGCAAATACGATAAAGGCGAATTTGGAAAAATCAATTCCTGCGCGCCTGGGTGATGTTGAATCCGCACCGTTTAATTTGCTGACATCAAAACCTGTTATTTATGTCTGCAACGTGGACGAAGCATCCGCCGCCACCGGAAATAAATATTCGGATTTGGTACGTGAAAAATTCGGATCAACCAATGATGTATTGGTAATATCATCAAAAATAGAAATGGAAATTTCACAAATTGTTGACCCGGACGAAAGAAAAATGTTCCTGGATGATTTGGGGTTATCAGAATCCGGCCTGGACCAGGTTATCAAAACTGGATACAGAACGCTTGGCCTGCAAACATATTATACCATTGGCCCCAAAGAGGCACACGCCTGGACCATTACAACCGGTATGACTGCCCCCCAGGCGGCGGGAAAAATTCACACCGATTTTGAAAAGGGATTCATCCGTGCCGAAGTAATTTCACCCGCTGACTTTATCGCCCTGGGTGGCGAAGTTGCGGTTAAAGATGCCGGAAAAATGCGCCTGGTTGGTCGTGATTATATTATGCAACCCGGCGACATTTGCCACTTTTTGTTTAATAATTAATTTAAATAAAATTGTTAAAAAACACCGGCAAACGCCGGTGTTTTTTTTGTTGAAAATTTTTATGGATATAATTATAATAACAAGTGTTTCGTAACAAAAGAACGAGGCGTACATAAAAGAACAATACTTTTTGGGGACGCCTACAATGCAGTTATTTTGCAAGAGGTTACGGCCCGTTTTCAGAACCGATAAAAATCGGTTCTTTTTTTATGTGAATAAAACATTGTTATCCCGCGGTTTGTTTGGCCCCAACGCAACAACAAATAAAAATGTTAAAAATTCCCGGCTTTTTTGATAATTTTGTTCAAAAAAGCCGGTGTTTATATTGAAATCAAAACTTCTAATTTTTCATTATATTTTTTTATCTCTTCATCAATGCGTTGTATTTCATCGCGCGCCGTTTCATCCCCGGCCAACAGTTGATTTGTAAATTCGCGTTTTTGTGCCCTTAATTTTTCCAAATATCTTTGCAATTTTAATGACACAATATATTTCTCTGCCGCGGTCGCATCCATATTCAAATCAGCCACCATGCCATCAAAATCCACCCCCAATGACCCCAGGAAATCCAAATATCTTTCCGCCAATTCCGGAAAATTATTTACAATATAAACCAGGGTATTTTTCGTAATCGCATCAATGTCCGGCAACTTAATATTTGCGGCAACATCTGTCTTTTTCCACCTGTGCCACGTATTAAATTTACGCGAATTATATTCTTTTTCGAATTCTGATTTCAAATCAGGATCTGCGATTTTTTCTAATTCTTTTTTTAAAAATTTTTCTGCCTGTGCACGTCCACCCGGTGTTTTTACCAGAAATTGATTGTTAACCATTTCCCACATATAATCAACCAGTGGCACCGCATCATCAATAATCTTGCGCATGGCGTCAATACCGCCATTTTTAAGTATTTCATCTGGGTCCTTGCCACCGGTCACAAACGCAAAACGAACATCGGATGTATCACGTATAAACGGCAGTATGATACCACATGCACGTGCGGCTGCCTTGCTGCCCGCTGTATCCCCATCAAAACAAAAAGTTATGTTTCTGTTTGATTTACACAATAACGATATATGGTCTTCGGTCAGGGCCGTACCCAAAGGCGCAACCGTTTCTGCAAAGCCCGCAATTTGCATTTTTATTGCATCTATTTGCCCTTCGACGATAATGCTGCGGTTTGCGCGGTGAATACCTTCGCGTGCAAAGTTAAACCCAAAAATGGTTCTGCGTTTATGAAAAATATCTGTATCAACTGTGTTGATATACTTTGGATCCGACCCATCCAGGGAACGTCCCGAAAACGCAACAACATTACCCTTGGCATTAAAAATCGGAAACATTAATTTATCACGGAAAAAATCATACATGCCAAATTCACCACGACGACACAGTCCCGCATCAATCAGATATTTTGACCCCGCAAATTTATTTGCAATTATATTATTTTTTGGTGCGTATCCCAATCTATATTTTTTTATATCATCATCGGAAAATCCCCGATTACGTGCGTATGCCAACGCATGTGCGCCATCGGGGGTAAATAATTTTTCCATATATGTCTGACATGCTTTTTCACATATATCAAACAACTGTTCTTCACGTTTTACAATATTTGGATCACGCGGTTTATAGTCCGGCATTTTTATTCCCGCCATATCCGCCAATTCCTGGATGGCGGCGCGAAAATCCAAATTATTACGCTTCATTGTAAAGGAAACAATATCGCCCCCTTCGCCGCAACCAAAGCATTTAAAAATGCCCTTTTCTTCATTGACACAAAAACTGGGGGTTTTTTCATTGTGAAACGGACAACATCCCCAATAATTTTGTCCCTTTTTGGTCAGTGGCACCGCACGTCCCACCACGTCCAGTATCGATAAACGTGCACGCAGTTCGTCTGTAAAATTGCGGTCCAAACCTGCCATTACTTCTTCTTGGTTTTGTTATTAATTAACTTGATTGCGGTTTCTAGATCCGGCTGTTCACGAACAGAAACGTTTACACGGTTCGAAGATATATATGCCCCATATCGTCCGGTCGGATAAAAGAATATCATCTTCTTTGTTTCTGGGTTTTCACCGATTTTTATTGGTTCTGCCTTTTTACCGGCATTCGCCAATAAATCACGTGCGATTTCCAACGTTATGGTTTCAGATGTATATTGTTTTGCCGCAACATTTTTTCCACCATCTGTCACATACGGACCAAATTTTCCAACACGAAATTCAATACCATCACCCAATTCAACCGCATCTGATTTTGTGCTCTGTACGGCGGATTCTGTGGCCTGTGCGGTTACATCAACCTTGCCCAGTTGTTTTGTATATTTGCAATCCGGATATTTTTCACACCCAATAAATGGACCAAACTTAGACAATTTTATACCCAACTTTGCGCCACAATCTGGGCACTTATCATTACCATCGGGGAATAAATGTTTGTTCATAAATTCGTTAATTTCATCAATAATTTCGGATGTTTTAATACCGCGCGCACCATCAATCATTGCATCTGTTGGTTTCCAGAAATTTTCCAATGCGCTAATTTTATCCTGTTTACCATTTGAAACATCGTCCAGGGTATCTTCTGTTTTTGCGGTAAAGTTTACATCAACCAAATCGGTAAAATATTTATTCAGGTATGATGCAATAACCCATCCGCCATTTGTTGGATGGAAACGGCGTTGTTTATCCTGTTCAACATATGCGCGGTCGACAATCGTGGACATAATTGTCGCGTATGTCGAAGGGCGCCCTATTCCCAATTCTTCCAATTTTTTAACCAGGGACGCTTCGGTATATCTGGGTGGTGCCTGGGTAAAATGTTGTTCCGGTATCAGTTCTGTGATATCAACACTATCACCAACGTTCATTGGTGGCAATTTAGATTCTTTTTTATCTTCTTCGTCATCTTTGTCTTCGGTATAGACCTTCATAAAACCGTCAAACGTACGTGTTGAACCAACGGCATGAAAGACGGCAACCTTGTTTTGTGTTTCTATATCCGCGGTAACCGAATCAAATTCTGCACATGTCATTTGACACGCAATCGTACGTTTCCATATCAGGTCGTATAACTTTGCCTCGTCGCCACTTAAATTTTTTGCGGGCGCATCAAAGTGTGTTGGTCGAATTGCTTCGTGTGCTTCCTGGGCGTTCTTGGATTTTGTTGCATAAATATTTGGTGTTTTGGGTACAAATTTTTCACCATATTCACGTGCGATAAATCCACGTATTTCATTTACTGCATCCGCGTTCAGGTTTGTTGCGTCCGTACGCATATATGTAATCAACCCCTGTTCATACAGGTGCTGTGCGGCACTCATCGTGCGTTTTGATGCAAAGTATAATTTACGTGCTGCTTCCTGTTGCAGCGTACTGGTTGTAAATGGTGCCGCCGGTTTACGCGTGGTTTTTTTCTTGTCCACGTTAATAACCGTGGCATTAATTTTTGGTTCACCCAATGCGGATAAAATATCGTTAATCTGTGCCTGGTTTTCAATGCTCATTTTTTCAATTTTTTGACCATTGAATTTATTAAGCATTGCCTTGAAATCCACAGAATTTGCCGTACACATCGATTCCAGTGACCAATATTCCACCGGTTTAAAGTTTTCGATTTCTTTTTCACGGTCAACAACCAATTTTACCGCCACCGATTGCACACGTCCGGCGGACTTGCCCAAATTTCTGCGCCACAACAAAGGTGAGATTCCAAAACCAATCAGGTAATCCAACGCACGCCGCACCAGGTATGCATCCACCAAATTCTTGTCTATTTCACGTGGTTCTTCGATTGCGGCCTGGACGGCTTTTTTTGTAATTTCATGAAAGGCCACACGATAAACTTTTTTATCTTTTAATAATTTTTTTGCCTTTAAAATATCCAACAGGTGCCATGCAATGGCCTCGCCCTCGCGGTCAGGGTCGCTTGCCAAATAAACTGCATCTGCTTTTTTTAATTCGTCCGTAATCAGTTTTATTTGTTTTTCTTTGCCGGGCATAATTTGCCATTTCATTTTAAAATTATTTTCTGTATCCACACTGCCATTTTCAGGAACCAGGTCACGCACATGACCAACCGATGCAATAACACGCCACCCTGACCCCAGGTATTTTTCTATTGTTTTTGCCTTGGATGGTGATTCCACAATTAATAAATTCATATCCCTAACTCCCCTTTGCAGATAATTGTTGGTCTTTGTGAATATACGCGTTTTGGCATAATCCAAATCCAAACATCAGTGATAATAAACTGCTGCCACCAAAAGACATTAACGGCAACGGTACACCAACGGTTGGCAGTAATCCCAAAACCATGGAAATATTTATAAAGTAATAAACAAAAAAGTTCAACATAAAACCAAAACAAATTAATTGTCCAAACCTGTTACGGCACTTTTTTGCCACCCAGAACAGTGTTACAACAATCCATGTATAAATCATCAATAAACAAAAAGCCCCAATAAAACCAAATTCTTCACCCAACATAGTAAATATAAAATCCGTCTGTTTTTCCGGCAGAAAAGACTGTTGTGATTGTGAACCTTGCATATATCCTTTCCCCAACATTCCGCCACTGCCAAACGCGATTTTTGCCTGATTAATTTGATATCCGGCCCCTTGTAAATCACTGTTTGGGTTAAATAATGTAATTATACGTCCACGTTGATAATCATGTAATCCACCATACCATATCGCGGGGGCCGCCATTAATCCCAAAATCGCCGCAATAATGAACCATTTTTTATTTGCACCAACAATATAGAACATACCAACTGTAATCATTCCCAAAGATAAAGCGGTTCCCAAATCAGGTTGTGCCACAATTAATCCAAAAGGCACCAATAACATCAATATTGGTGCGATATAGTTTTTAAATTGTCCCAATTCAACAGAATTAAACCATGCAAAATATCGCGCCAACGCCAATACAAGTGCAATTTTAATTAACTCTGATGGTTGAATATGAATAAAGCCCAGATTCAGCCACCTTTGTGCCCCCATACCGGTGTGTCCAACAAATGTCACCAGTATAATCATAATTAATGCAATTGCATAAATCAGATATGCCGACTTAATCCATGTTTTTATATTTGTGAATGCCGCAAAGAAAAACACACCAAACGCCAGGATAATTTTCATCAGTTGTGACAATGCAAAAGGTCTCCAATTACCACCCCCCGCCGAATACAAAACCACAATAGAAATGGTTAACACCATGCACATCGGCACAAACAATCCCCATGAAAATCGTCCCAGTTTTTCTGGGAACGTCATCATATTAGCATTTGATACACGTGTCTGCTTTGCCATGTGTTACTGTTTCCTTATTTTAATAATTCCTTCATAACTGCGGCGCATGTTCGTGCGGCCGGTCCACTGCCCCCGGCATGTTCCGTAACAATACAAACCGCATATTTTGGATTGTCGGTTGGCGCATATCCAACAAACAGACCATGATTTCGCATATGCCACTTTAATTGTTCATTGGTCAGAACGCCACTTTCCCGTTCTTTTTTTGAAATACTGCGTACCTGGGATGTTCCGGTTTTTCCACCCATGCGTTTACCATTGACATTAATCGCGCTACCCGACGCAGTCCCACCTTTTTTAAGAACTTCTTCTAGTCCCTTTAACACCGCATCAATATTTTTCTGTTGTAAATTCATGCTTTCAAAATTCGGTTTATCGTCAGACTTAATTAATCGCGGTATAACCCGTTTATTTGAAACCGTTCGTGCCATCATGGTTGCCAATTGTAAACAGTTCGTTAAAATAAATCCCTGACCGATACCGGAAATAACGGTATCCCCATGTACCCACCTGTAACCGATATTTTTTTCTTTCCAATATCTATCGGGGATAACCCCCGGCATTTCACGTGATAAAACGTCACCCATATATTTTTCAGAAAATCCCAACCTTAGCGCCATTTCTTTTATCGCATCAATTCCGATACGTAAAGCCACCTGATAAAAGTATATATCGCATGAATGTTTTAATGCCCCGGCCAAATCTACCTTGCCGTGACCCTTGTGCTCCCAACAGTGGTATCTGCGGTCGCCATAATCCCAATATCCCGGACAGAAAATCTTTTCACGTGGGTTTATTGCGCCGGCCTCTAACGCGGCCAGGGCAACAACTATTTTAAACGTAGACCCCGGTGGATAAAGGCCTTCTATTGCTTTATTCATAAAGGGTTTTGCAATATCAGTACGCAGACTTTCTATATATTCATCGCCATCATCTTGGCGGAAGATATTTGGATCAAAACTGGGGGTTGATACCATCGCCAATATATCCCCGGTATCAATATCTAATGCGACACCACATCCCGATCTGTGTTGTGTCAGGGCATCAAACATCACCCTTTGTGCATTTTCGTTTATTGTTGTATGAATATTTTGACCAATAATTGGTGCAACATACTGTGATTTATCTTCGCCGGTTATTCGTCCAACGGCATTGGTTATCATAACGGTTTGTCCGGACGTGCCACGCATATCGTCATCAAATCTTTTTTCCAGTCCCGTTATACCGGTTGTCAAAAATGGGGCGTTTGGCACAGGCTTTGCGGGGTCGCCAATATACCCAAAAACCTGTGCCCCAGCCGGCCCCAGTTCATACACACGTGTATACCCGCTTTCTACATGCAACCCCGGTAAATTTTTCGCTTGTAATTTCGCCAATTTACCCCAGTTTGTATTTTCACTGACCAATACCGGTTGGAATTTTAACTGTTTTTTTATTTTTGTACGAATTTTATCAACTTTTTTTTGTTTAAGGTTTAATTCCACCCGAACAATTTCTATTAATTCATCAATATCATGTGCTTCTTCTGGTATTATATATATACGATATGTTGGTGCGTCTTGCGAAATAGGTGCACCACTGCGTGACAGGATTTTTCCACGTTCTGGCATATCAATTTGAATACGATATGAATTATTTTCGCTTTTCTTTTTATAATCCCGATAATTAAACAGCTGCATTTGCAACATACGCAATACTAACACAGACGTCAACACCGCCCCTGCCCCCAGGAACAACGCGCTTCTTCTGTCAAAGGTACGTGAAACTTCTTTATCAATCATTACGCATCCTTTGAATCAACAGTGTTATTGGCATATACATCGCGCACACCCAAACAAACATCCAAATTCCACGCAAAAAACTGACGGCCGAAAAACTTCCCAACACTTGGAATAAAATTGCTGCCCCAAACATGACCATAAAAGCCGTCAGTCCATTTTTATCCATACGCGTTAAATCTATAAAATTCTGAAATCCATTTACTGCGTAAAACAAACAATATATTGCAATCCAAAAACACACAGTTTCAAAATTATAATCCAAACACAAACACATCAATATTGAAAAAAATCCAAACCAACGTACCGGTAACACAAAAGAACAAAAAAATATTGGAATAATGGCCATTATTCCTCCGGGGTTCCAAAAAGGTACTGACAATCGCCACAGCCCGATTGTTAACAAAAACGGGAACAAGATACGTAAAAAATCAATTGCATTTTTTTTCATTTATATTCATTTTTCGGTGTATCAAATTTTAAAACCATAACACGCGATAGTTTTAAAGGGTTTAAAATATTAACATCTGTTTGGTCCTGTAATTCACCGACAATCAATCCTGCGGGCAGTACCCCCGAAATATTACTGGTTACTAATTTTAGTCCCGAAGTTGGTTGAAATTCTGGGTCGCTGAAAAAACCAATTGTTGGTCGCGAAGAACCATTGCCGGTAATAAAACCATAAACTTCGGACCCGGCGACACGTACGGCAATATTCGTATCAGAATCTGTTAACGCGCGTACACGGGCAAAATTTTCCGCCGCATCAATAATAATTCCTGTCAATACCATATCTGTACTTGTTACCGCCATACCAACCCCAACCCCATCACGTACACCACGATTAATAATATATGTATTATGTCCCAATACGCTGTTGTCACGGATAACATCTGCAATAATTGTATCACGTGGTTGTTCGCTTATGATATTTAATTCCCGGATTAATTTTTTATTTTCTGCAATTGCAACGTCACATGTATGCTTGTTTGCCAACGCTTCATCTAATCTTGTTCGCAACTCTTGATTTTCTGCACGAAGGTTTGAAATTTCCGCAACATTATCAATTGCGCCCCCCACTGCGCGAATTGGCCAAGTAACCACATCACCGACAAAATGTGCGACCGGTACCACCACATGTGACAAAGCATTCATAATCGCATAATCAGGCTTGGCAATCATCACATATATAAACAGTACCGGTAAAACCGCACTGGCGGCGACGGCACGAATTATCGGGTACAGTTTGGAAGATAGTTTTGTTTGTTTCATCGGTGCTACTTTAATCCTAAAAAGTCGGATATTCAATAAAAACTTGATTTTTGTTTTATTTATGCCAAAATAAAGTCGGTCAAAGTGGCAAGGCATTGCCATCAGACTGTAAAATCTAAGATAGAACAAGAGGATATAAAATGCCAAAATTAAAGACTAAGTCGTACTTGAAAAAGCGTGCGTCTATGACTGCGACCGGCAAAATCCGTGTTGCACGTAACTCTCACAAGAAACTGTTGCGTAAAAAGTCTGCCCGTGCAAACAAAGCGGGTGCAAAGCCACAGTATCTGAATGAAAACATGGTCGGTCAGGCAAAAATCCTGGCACCGTATGGTTTGAAATAAGGGGGTAACACGTCATGGCAAGAGTAAAACGCGGAACAACCGTAAAACAAAAACATAACAAGATTTTGGCGCGTGCCAAGGGATACCTGGGCCGTCATCATTCAACATATCGTGCCGCCCGTGAAAAAACGGAAAAGGCAGGACAGTACGCATATCGTGATCGTCGCGTTAAAAAACGTGAATTTCGTGGTTTGTGGATTGTTCGTATCAATGCCGCTGTGCGCGCAAATGGTATGACTTACAGCCAGTTTATGAACGGCTTGAAAAAGGCCGGTGTCGCCCTGGACCGCAAGGTATTGGCCGAAATGGCATATGCGGGTGATGCAAACTTCACAAAATTGGTTGACACAGCGAAACGATTTATCAACGCCGAAGGAAAATAATACCTTGTCGGCGGGGTATCTGTTTTGTAATAATCAAGGCCGTCGTATGACGGCTTTTTAATTTTTATCTGGGGTTAATATTATGCACGAACAAATAAAAAATATAAATACATTGGAAGAATTACAGGCGCTTTATACTGCGACCTTTGGTAAAAATGGCACAATGACCGCACGTTTAAAACAAATGAAGGATTTGGATAACGATGCACGTGCCGAACTAAATCGCGAAAATACCGAATTGCGCGAATTGTTTAAAACGCGCCAAATGGAAATTGAAAATGCGGTATTATTGGCGGGTCTGCAAAAACAGAAGTTGGATGTATCGCTAAATCCATTGCCGGAAAATTCGGGTACTTTGCATCCTTTAACACACGGTCTGACCGAAATTTCACATATATTGGAATCGTTCGGATACACAATGTACACCGGACCCGAAATCGAAGATGATTGGCATAACTTTACCGCGTTAAATACACCAATGCATCATCCCGCCCGTGACATGCAGGACAGTTTCTTTTTACCAAACGGCAATGTATTGCGTACCCAAACATCTGCAATTCAAATTCGTGCAATGGAAATGGATGGTGTGCCCATTAAAATGTTTGGCATAGGTTCAACATACCGCAAAGAAATGGACGCAACACACAGTCCAATGTTCCATCAAATCGAAGGGTTGTACATAGCCAAAAACATAACAATGTCAGATTTAATCGCGGACGTTCGTGCATTTTTATCGCGATTTTTTGGCATTGATAATATTGAATTGCGTATACGTCCATCGTACTTTCCGTTTACAGACCCGTCCATAGAAATAGACATGAAATGGCGCGGTGGCAAATGGTTGGAAATTATGGGTGCGGGCATGGTTCATCCAAATGTATTGCGTAATTGCAACGTTGACCCAGACGAATACCAGGGTTTTGCCTTTGGTTTTGGTTGGGACAGATTGGTAATGTTAAAATATGGTCTGAACGATATTCGTCAGTTCTATGATAATGATGTGCGCTGGTTAAAAACGGCCGGATTCTAATGGGGGATATTTAAGATGAAATGGACACTTGATTGGTTAAACGAATATTTAAAATCGGATGCATCTGCATTTGAAATTGCGGATACCCTGACCCGTATCGGGCTAGAGGTAGAAGATGTTATTTCCCCCACGTCACCCATTGCGGCGCGTATTGTGGAATGTCGTCCACATGAAAACAGCGACCATTTACATGTATTAATGGTCGACGATGGCACCGGCACACTGCGTCAGGTTGTATGTGGCGCACCAAATGCACGTGTTGGATTGATTTCTGCATTGGCAATTCCCGGATGTGTTGTTGGTGGCATGGAAATTAAATGCGGCAAAAGGGGTGGTGTTTTATCAGACGGCATGATGTGCAGCGCGCGCGAATTGGGAATCGGGGACGATCACAGTGGTATTATTGAATTACCCAAAGATACTGTTATTGGCGCCCCGGTTATAGAAACCAAGACTGTTTTTGATGCGGGTATTACACCAAATCGTCCGGATTATTTATCTGTGCGTGGTATTGCACGTGACCTGGCGGCGGCGGGAATTGGTGAATACATTGTGCCAAACGATACCGAATTTATGACCATTAATGGAAAACGTTCTGTGCAATTAAAGACCGATAAATGTCGCGCATATAAAATGATTGAAATTCACGGCATAACCGTCTGCCCCAGTAATAAAAAAATATCATCGCGCCTGATGGCGATTGGAATTAATCCAAAAAATGCACCGGTCGATGCAACAAATTATATCTGTTATGACATGGCGCAACCCATGCATTGTTTTGATGCAGACCAAATAGACGGGGATATCATTGTGCGCATGGCCGAACCAAATGAAAAATTCACAGACTTATTTAACAATGAACATGAATTAACCGAATCCGATATGGTTATTGCCGATAAATCTGGGATTTTGGCATTGGCGGGTGTAATTGGTGGCACGCGTGGATCCACGACGGACGAAACAAAAAATATTATTTTGGAATCCGCATATTTTGACCCCGTGTCTGTCCGCAAATCCGCAAAAAGATTGGGAATATCAACAGACGCATCGTATCGTTATGAACGTGGCATAGACCCGACAATAACCGGTGTTGCGGCAATGTGTGCATCTGAAATAATCATGGATGCATGTGGTGGGAAAATCGTTGGCACATATTGTGCGGGAACGGATGTGGCACCAGACGTCAAGATAAAATATAATCCGAAATATTTTATGAAAAAAACAGGTATTGATTTGGCACCTGAAACCCAACACGAAATTTTAACCCGTCTTGGCTATACGTTATCGTCCGATGGCGCAGATTGGATTGCGATACCACATCCTTCGCGTGTTGATGTGCAAATTCCTGAAACCATGGTTGCGGATTTATTACGTATCCATGGATATGATAAAATTGCGACATCCGACCGTCACACAACGGGTGACAGTCGTCCACATAACACACATGAAATGGATATTAAATGCGCATTGGCATCCCGTGGTCTGAACGAATGTCGTTCGTTTGGTTTTGGTAATTTGGCGACGGAACAGTTATTATCAGATGCGCCGAACACAGAAATATCAAACCCCATAACATCGGATTATAACACGATGCGCAACGGGTTGTTGTTTGGTTTGCTGTCGTCTGTATCAAATAATGAAAAGCGTGGTTACGCGGATTTAAATCTGTTTGAATTGGGAACGGTTTTTGATGGCGATATGCCGGGGCAACAGCATACATCCGTATGTATTGTTCGTACCGGCGCAACCGCACCACGTCATTGGACCGGGCGTAACCGCAATGTTGATATATACGACGTAAAATCAGACCTGATTGCATTAATGTCGGGTCAACGTTTTACGCTTTCAACAGAAAACGCCCCGCGCTGGGCACATCCATATCGCTATGCGGCGCTGATGCAGGGTAAAAAGAAAATTGCAGAATTTGGCGAATTACATCCATCGGTTGCGAAAAAATTACGTATAAAAACAAATGTTGTTATTGCAAATGTGGATGATATTACAAATCTGCCATCGCATCGTCAAAGCAAACAGCCGACGCTATCGGAATTCCAACCGATAACACGCGACTTTGCGTTTATTGTAGATATTGACATGCCGGCGGAAAAATTAACGTCTGTTGCAAAATCGGTGGATTCACGTATAACAGATGTTGTCGTGTTTGATGCATTTGACATGGGAACGGGCAAAAAATCCATTGCCTTTACGATTTGGATTCAGCCAACCGATAACATGTCGGATTCCGACCTGTTATCATTACAGGATTCAATAATCCGCGCGGTTGAAACAAAATGTAATGCCCAAATTCGTGATAAATAAACCCCGGGGGCACATCAGTGCCCCCTTTATTCATACCTTGAAAAGGTAAAAAATATACTCTATACTGCGGATATGAAGATTTTAAACCGCTATTTTATGCGCCAACTGGTTGCGATATTTATCATGCTGTTACTGATATTAACGGGATTGGCATGGATGATGCAAATTATGTCCATGATGAAGTTCTTGTTAAAATATGGCATAGATTTGGGCAGTTTTTTGGGATTGACTGCGTTAATGATACCTTTTATTGCGTCTATTATCGTTCCTTTTGTGTGTTTTATTGCGGTTATCTTTGTTTATAACAAAATGATATCTGATAACGAAGTAACGGTAATGGCGGTATCTGGTTTATCGCCGCGTCAAATTGCGCGTCCGGCACTGCGTTTGGGAACGATATTGGCGATATTAAATCTAATATTAAATATTTGGATTGTTCCGCACAGTCAGTCTGTATTTTATGACACCCAGTGGAATCTGCAATATGGTATGGCCCACATGAAATTACAGGAAAATGCATTTACCGAAATTTCGGATGGCTTGGTTGTGTATGTTGATCGTGTGTCTGGTCATGACCTGTCCCAGGTTATGTTATCCGACATGCGTGATGAATCGGCTCCCAGTACAATTTTTGCAGAAAAGGGAAAATTGGTAACAACCATGCGTGGATTGTCACTTGTTATGACAAACGGTGCGTTGCAATTTAGTGGCGCACAAAGTGTGACGGGAACATTTGAAACATTTGATATGGATTTAAATTTGGTTGACCGTGGCGGTAATACATCTTTTCGTGTTCGTCGTGTGCCGACGCGTGAATTATTACGTGTTGCCTTTGATGCCAAGACAGAAAAGCAGCACAAAATGATATTGTCGGAATTGTGCAACAGATTTTTAAGTCCGTTAATGAATATTATCCTGGCTGCGTTGTGCGCAACAATATTACTTCGTTCATCTTTGCTGCGTCGTCGGACCAGTTTTGCCCCAATGTATGCGGTTGCGTCTATGGCATGTGTAATGGCTTTATATATGTCTGCAACAAATATGATTGGCAGTATGACGGGATTTGTTTTATTGGGAATTGGTTTGGTGGTGTTTTTATCCTGTGTGTTGTTGGTATTGTCAAAAAAATGAAAAAGTTAGTTGTTATTTTTGTTAATTTTCTATTTATTGCATCGTCATATGCGATATCTGTAAACGTGGATGAACCACGAACAATCATTGCCGATAAAATAGAATATGATGTAAAATCCGAAACAATTAAGACATCTGGTGATACAGAAATCACCAATAAATCGGGACAGCGAATGACCCTTACTGATTCCTATATTTCGGCCCAGGGGTCGGAATTGTCGGGTGATGAAATAAAATTATGGTTGGGGCACCATGTTTATGTTGAATCTGATAATATTACACGTCGTGGTGATTTAACGATTGCGCGTCATGCAACATTTACCGCGTGTGATGATTGTGATGCATACGGCGATGCATGGGAAATTACCACATACAAGATTATTCATGACATGGAATCGCGTATGTTGGAATTTTACAGTCCAGTAATGCGTGTATATGACGTACCGGTATTGTGGTTACCCTATTTTGAAATGCCGGATCCGGGTGTGAAATACAAGACTGGATTTTTGATGCCAGATTTTGAATCAACGAACAATATGGGAACCCAAATAAACGTTCCGTTTTATATATCTATATCTGATACACATGATATTACATTAACTTTGTCGTATTTGACCCAGGAAAATCCATTATTTCAACTGGAACACCGTCTTAATGCCGCACATTCTGAATATCGGACCAGTGGCTCGTTTACCCATAATCGTGCGGGTGCGGACAGATGGCACATCTTTAACGATGATGTAATAGAATTGGGTGAATATGCACGTGCTACAATATTTCTGGAACGCGCATCGGATCGCACATATTTACAAAAATATGGCTTCTATAATGATCAACCATATTTGGATTCTGGTGCAAAATTGGAATTATTTGGTCAAAGCAGTTATGTTGTTGCCGACGCGCACATATTCCAAGAATTACGTGAAAGTACCGGGGTTCAGGCCGCACCCGACGGTGATATATTACCCAATATTCGTGCGGTTCATCAAACGGCCCCATTGTTTGGGGAAACATACGCGACATTTTCTGGTGATGTTTTGGGAATATCGGGTGACGGGACATCGGCCCAACGTTTAATTGGTGACGCACGTCTGACAACGCCGTGGACATTATGGGGTGGAAATCGCTTAACGGCCAGTATTTCAACCCGATACGATATATATCATTTCGACAAAACTCCAATGGTTGATGGTGGTATGTATTCCGGGGTTAAAAACCGATTTTTACCCAGTGGTTACCTTGAATGGGGGCTTCCTATGTTCAGGCCATCCAAAAATTGGACACAAATAATCGAACCACGGGCCCGCATAACATTTATGCGTCATATGGATGCCGAAGAATTCGCACTAAGTAACGATTCCGCTGGTACAATTTTAACGGATTCTACATTGTTTTCTGATAATCGTTTGGCTGGTTTGGATTTATGGGAAAACGGCACATATGCAGACTATGGTGCACGTTGGGCGGCCTTTAATACACAGGGAGAAACCATTGAAATCTTTTTGGGGCAATCCTATGATTTTACCGAACGTCCATCCATTGATTTAAACAGTGGTTTTCACAATGGTGCATCTGACTATGTTGGACGTATTGCATACAATAACATGAAATGGTTAAATATCGCATCACGTTTTAGGTTAAACCAAGAAAACCTGTCTCTTCGTCATATGGAAACGTCTGCAAATATTGGCACCCCCCGAAACTTTTTAAACATTGGTCACATTTGGTCGCAACATCTAAGTGATGAATTCACTGAAAATATTGATATTAACGAAGCGATAATCGGTGCTGGGATTCAGTTAACCAATCGTTGGTCTTTGCGTTGGAATGCAATATATAACATGGAATTGGGCGCGTTTCAACGTCACACCGGTGGATTCTTTTATAACCATCCATGCTATTATCTGTCCATTGAATATCGTCGCGACAATGCGGTTAAAGAAGACTATGTTGGCACAACAACGTTTCAATTCAGATTTGGTATGGCGATTGATGGTCAACAATATTAATCAAAGGAAGCAAGGATGAAAAAACTGTTAATATTACTGCCGGTATTTTTTGTTGCGCCTGCATTCGGTGCATCCATCGTGGCCAGTGTTAATGGCACCCCGATAACGGATACTGATATAACCGCGCGCACAAAATTAATGGCGCGCCAGGGCAAGACCAGTACCGACAATCGTCGTGTTGCCCTGCAAAATATCATTGATGATAATGTAAAGTTGGCATATGCCACAAACTTTGGTGCCGTGCCTGATGATAAAACAGTTGATACAGAATTTAAGAAAATGAAATTGGGTGATTTATCTGCATCTGAACGTGAAATGGCACGCAATGCCCTGCGTTCTGAAATCGCATGGCAGGTTATTGTTGCCCGCACAATTTTACCAACAATTGATGTTTCGGCCGAAGATATTGCATCTGAACGTGCGAACCTGGCGCGTGAACATGGATTACCGATTGAAATGACAATTGTTCGTTTAACAGATATTCCATCCGATATTTCTGAAAAGTTAACCAAACCAAAATCTTGCGACAATGCGATTGAAATGGCAGAAAAACTGGGTGGGATTCCTCAAAAATTTACCGCATTACAATACGAATTGTCTGCGGACATTCGTGAACGCGTGGCAACATTACCAAAGCTTACTTGGTCGTCACGTATGGATAATTCTGTACTACTGGTATGCGACACCAAAAAGACAGCAGAATATAAAAATCTGGACGAGATAATCAAACAAAACGCAACCTATAAACAGGCCATGTTTATGGCGGATCAGCAATTAAAACAATTACGCAGGCGGGCGGTCATTGTCATTAACGACGACCGATATAAATTATGAAACCAATACTATTTAATTTCACGGACCCAGAGCTGGAAAAATTTCTGGTTGATATGGGGCAACCAAAATTTAGGGCACGTCAAATTCGCGACTGGTTAAATCGTGGTGCGCCGGATTTTGCATCAATGAAAAACATACCGGAAAAACTGCGCCAAGAATTGGACACGGTTGCGCAAACTTTGCCGGTAAAAATTGTACGCAAGTTGGAATCCTCTGATGGTGAAACGACCAAGTTTTTGCTGGAATTAAACGATTGTGAACAAATAGAATGTGTTCTAATGCGCACAACCTATGGCAACAGTGTTTGTGTCAGTTCCCAGGCAGGCTGTGCCATGGGGTGTCGTTTTTGCGCCAGTACATTGTTGGGTCTAAAAAGGAATTTAACATCCAATGAAATCTTTGCCCAGGTTTTGTTGGCCCAGTGGGAATTGCGTTCAGATAAATTCAGTGATAAACCAATTCACCCAAATGGTGATGCAAATAATGGTGATGTATCACACATTGTAATTATGGGCACCGGGGAACCACTGCAAAACACAGAAAACGTTATTGATTTTATTGAACGTGCAAATCGTGATATGGGTATTGGGTGGCGTCGTATAACGTTATCTACGTGCGGAATTGTTCCGGGTATTGACCGATTAATTGAATGGAATCGACCGATAAATTTGGCAATATCTTTGCATGCACCGACCGATGAATTGCGTTCGCAAATTATGCCAATAAACAACAAATACAAATTAAGCGAAGTCCTGGATGCGGCGTGGCGATTTACCGATAATCATAATCGTCAGTTAATGATAGAATACATCCTATTGGCCCGGCGCGATGATACGGGTGAAACCATTTTGTATAATGCAACACCAGAATACGCAGAAAAATTATCGGAACTGTTACATGGAAAAAATTGTATGGTGAATTTAATTCCATGGAATGCGGTTGATGAACGTGACTTTGCATCTCCGTCGGGCAATGCGGTACACAGATTCCAGGATACATTAATAAAAAATGGAATTCATACGCGTATCCGTCGTGAACGTGGCACAGATATTGGTTCGGCCTGTGGTCAGTTACGCCTAAATAATGCAAAGGGTAAAAAATGAATTTACGATATATAACATGTTCTGATCCGCGTGAACACCTGGCTGTGGTGGATGTGATAAGATTGTTAAAAATGTCACCACTTGTTGAAATTGGGGTTCAGGCGTCATCGTCCACAATGTCGCAGTTAAAGCCACGAAAGCTGTGGTTTGATGTGTTGATGTTTCATGTTGTAACCAATCCGCGACCGTTAAATATTGCACTGCACATAAATTATGATTGGTGCGACGATTTATGTTCAGGGAAAATTCCATACGAGTTGAATACTTGGTTAAAAATGCAACACCGTGTTAACGGCGGTCCAGCAATTCGTAGGTGGCAACTAAATATTGGGGACAGAACAAAGAAATTTGATTCTGGTGCGGTTGCGCATTTAATTCGTACACACCCAGACAACGAATTTATTTTACCCTATAATGAAACAATAAAAGACAAAATAGATTTGTTATACAAAACGGGTGCAAAATTTTCATTACTGTATGATTCTTCTTATGGTTATGGTGTGTCGCCCGAAAATTGGAACGCGCCGGTATATATCACGCATCCCATGGGTTATGCGGGTGGCCTGTCACCGGAAAATGTGTCGGAAAATTTGGACAAGATTTCTGAAAAATTACCATCAAATTATTACACATGGATTGATGCCGAAGGGCGCCTTATGAAACCCGGTACCCGACAATTTGACATTGAACGTGCCCGTCAATATGTTCAAAATGCGCTTGTCTGGCAGGATTCACAAAACAAACGATAAAAATTCCGGCGTTTGCCGGATTTTTAATTTGAAAATATGCATTTAATTTTGTATCGTAAAAACACGATAATCACAGGGGAAAAACATGGATGAAAAAAAATTATCTTTTGAAGAAGCATACCAACAATTAATGGAATTGGTAAAAAAAATGGAATCTGGTCAATTACCATTGGCTGATTCTGTATCCGCCTATGAACAGGGTATAAAACTAAAGGCATATTGTGAACAACTATTAAAAGAAGCCGAATTAAAAATCGAAACATTAAAAGTCGGTGCATAATTATTATAAAAAATAAAACGGATTTACTGTGGCAGAAAAAAGTAAATTAACCCCCGTAATGCAACAATATGTGGATATGAAATCTGAAAATCCCGATGCATTACTAATGTTTCGGTTGGGGGATTTTTATGAATCCTTTTTTGAAGATGCAAAAATAATCAGTGGTACTTTGGGGCTGGTATTAACGGCGCGTGGCACGGACGGTGATGGTGCGTCAATTCCAATGTGTGGGATTCCATGGCATGCGGCGGACAACTATTTTGGTCGCTTGGTGCGATCTGGGTACAAGGTTGCCTTGGTTGAACAAATGGAAACCCCGGCCCAGGCCAAAGAACGCGGGCATAAATTTATAGAACGTCGTGTAGTTCGCGTATTAACACCGGGTACATTGACGGATGAAAATTTGTTAACACCAAAGAATTCTAATTTTCTGGTTGCGATTGCACCCATTGGTGGTGGCGCATACGATATTGCGGGTTGTGATATATCAACGGGTGAATTTTTTATTGGTCAAACATCCGATGCATTGGATGACCTGACCCGTATCAACCCGGCCGAGGTTATATTTCCCTTTTCCACCGCCGAAGACAAAACAATCAAGAAATTACGTGACGCATTTAAATCAACGCCTGTATACGAAAAACTGTATCATCGTGCAGATATTGATATGGTTGTATCGCGTGTGTTTGGTGGCGCGGTGGATTCTGGCATGGCTGCCAAGAATAATGACGGTGCAATTTGCCTGTTGGCGGGATATTTGTTTAACACCCAACGTGATGCAAAAATAACATTTCGTGCACCATACACATTTAAATCCGGACATCAGTTGTTAATTGATTCTGCCACCTGGCGCAGTCTTGAAATAGATGCCCCTATAAACGACGGTGGTATATGTTTAATTGATGTCTTGGATGAAACGACCACGTCCGCGGGCGCGCGAAAATTGCGTGCGTATTTACGTAATTTATCATCTGATATAGATGAAATTAAAATTCGCCAATTACATGTTTCGCATTTTTTATTAAATCCTGATATATTGGCAATTGTAAAAAATGTTTTATCATCTGTTCCCGATGTTGGTCGTGCATTATCGCGTCTATTATCGGGTCGTGGTGGGCCCCGTGACCTGCGTCACATATGCGAATTTATGACAACGCTTCCGCGGGCACAACTTTTATCGTCACGTCTGGATATGTATTTTTCACCGCGTTTTGAATCAATAGAAACACATGGTGATTTGGCAAATAAATTGTCACGTGCCCTGGCGGATGAATTGCCGACTTTTTTCCGTGATGGTGGCGTTATTCGTGATGGGTTTGATGTTGCATTGGATAATATGCGTGAATTGTCAAATGGTGCACGCGAAACGATTGCGGGTCTGCAGTCGGAATATATTTCCATGACTGGGATAAACAATCTAAAAATAAAATATAACAATATTCTTGGATATTTTATCGAAGTTCCCAGTGCTCGCGCCGACGCATTATTAAAACCCGATTCAGGTTTCATTCATCGTCAAACGATGTCCGGCAATATGCGTTTTACTACATCGCGCCTGATTGATTTGGATAATGATGTTCGCAGTGCCGCCGAAAAAGCGTCTGCGATTGAAGCAGAAATTATAAATACCTTTGTTGAATCAATTCGTGAAATTTCGGACGATTTGCTGTCTGCGGCGGATTTATTGGCGGATGCAGATGTTTGGTGTTCATTGGCTACGGTCGCAGATAAATATTCCTGGACCCGACCAGAAATCACCGACGATTGTGCGTTTGACATAACTGGTGGTCGTCATCCGGTAATTGAATCGGTATTGCGCACACGCGGGGATAATTTTGTAAAAAATGATTGTAACCTGAATGCGTATGCCATTGCTTTATTAACCGGACCGAATATGGCGGGAAAATCAACATATCTGCGTCAGAATGCCTTGATTGTTGTCTTGGCGCACCTGGGGTCTTTTGTGCCGGCGACCCGTGCACGCATTGGAATCTGTGACCAATTATTCAGTCGTGTTGGTGCATCTGATAACTTGGCCGCGGGTCAGTCAACTTTTATGGTTGAAATGGCGGAAACAGCAAATATTTTGAATCGCGCAACCGAACGTTCTTTTATTATCTTTGATGAAATCGGTCGTGGAACCGCTACATACGACGGTATGGCCATTGCCCAGGCGGTATTGGAATACCTGGACGCATTACAATCACGAACACTGTTCGCAACACACTATCATGAATTAACCGCATTAACGGGTGAGAACGGTTTAAAACATGTCACATGCTTAACTATTGATGTGCGTGAACATAATAGTGAAATTATATTTATGCATAAAATTGTGCCGGGTGTCGCCAATCGTTCATATGGTATTCATGTGGCGCGCATGGCGGGCATGCCATCATCTGTGATTGCGCGTGCAGAATGTGTATTATCTGCGTTGGAATCAAACGAACCGGTTCAACCCACGGCGACCTGTGCCGCAATCCCAAAACCTGCGCGCAGGAAAACATGCGTATCGGACAACCTGCCCCAACCACAACTAAGTTTATTTGGATAGACAAGATGACACAATCCGGATGGATAATTTTGGACAAAGATTCTGGTTTGTTCTCGCGCACGGCGGGGGGGCGCATTGCGCGAATGCTGGGGACAAAAAAGTTTGGTCACATTGGCACATTGGATCCAATGGCGACGGGTGTTTTACCAATCGCGATTGGTGACGCAACCAAAATGATACCCTTTGTCCAGGATGCAAATCCGCATATCAAAGAATATCTGTTTTCTTGTCAATTTGGTTTTGAAACGGATACATTGGATATAACGGGTCGCGAAATAAATCGTAATGATGTTATTTTATCGGACGAACAAATTATACGCGCCCTGCCCGATTTTATTGGGAATATATCGCAAATCCCACCCATGTATTCGGCGGTACACGTTGATGGTGCCCGTGCACACGAATTGGCACGTCACAATAAAATTGTTGAAATTCCACCACGCAGTGTTGAAATTTATGAATTGGAATACCTGGGGGTGCGGGACGGTTCCTGGCATTTTCGGATGCGTTGTTCCACTGGCACATATGTACGATCCATTGCGCGTGACATCGCAAAAAAGTATGGTGCATTTGCCACGGTTGACATGATACGGCGCGTCTCTGCAAATGGCTTTGATATAAAAAGTGCCGTAAAACTTGATTTTTTGGAAAATATGTTTAATAATAGTGGCAGTTTTGGTGAAAACCTAAAACCGGTGGATTTTGGACTGGGGGACATTCCGGTTCTGAATCTCATCTGTAAAGATGCCGAATTTTACAGAAACGGTGGCTTTATCAAAACTGATGTGGCAAATGGTTTGTATCGCATTTATACGGGTGACATGTTCATTGGTATTGGTGTGGTGTCGGGAAATTGTTTGCGTCCAAAACGAACAATTTAAAAATAAAAGGAAAATATAATGTCCGTAACAAAAGAAAAGAAGTCTGAATTGATTCAGGCATACAAAGTATCTGACAAAGATAATGGCGGTTCTGTTGAATCCCAGGTTGCAGTGTTAACCGAACGTATTCGTAACCTGACGGAACATATGAAGGCAAACCACAAAGACAACCACTCGAAACGCGGTCTGTTGTTGATGGTTAACCGTCGTAAAAAATTGTTGGCCTATATCAAGAAACGCAATCCTTCTGATTACGAAGCCTTGATTAAAAAATTGGGTCTGCGTAAATAATATAAAAACACCGGTAATCGCCGGTGTTTTTTTTATAATGTTGTAAAAGATATTAAAGAACATGTCATCCCGCGGCACATCATGGAACCTGGGTTATCCATCCCACTGTCATCCCGCGGCTTGTTTGGGCCCCGCAAAAATGTAAGAACATTTTTGTGGGTAAATCCCGCGGGACCCAGGTAATATAAAATCATTATGATTTTATCAGTAATTTTTTTCTAAATGGGCAAATTTCTGCGGCGGCACAATTTTCGCATTTTGGTCGCAACGCCGTGCAGACATATCGACCATGTAAAACCATAACATGATTTACAATTGGGTGATATTCGCGCGGTATTTTTGAGAGCAATTTTGCCTCTACCTTCTCGGGCGTGTTATCACAATCACCAACCCATCCAAAACGGTGCGCATTACGAAATACGTGTGTATCCACGCCAATATTTGGTGCGCCCCATAAAACATTGCAAACAACATTTGCGGTCTTTTGCCCGATACCGGGCAGGCGCATCAACGCATCGCGATTGTGATATTTGTCTGGGAAAGTATCTGTAACATTTTCCGCCGCCAGCATTTCGGCCAACGCAATAATATTTTTTGCCTTGTTATTAAAAAATGAAATAACCCGGATGTGACTTTTTAACCCATCAATCCCCAGGGCCAACATCTTCTGTGGTGTTGGTGCCACGCGAAACAGTTCGGGTGTAACTTCGTTCACTTTTTTATCGGTCGCCTGGGCAGACAATATCACCGCCACCGCAAAGTTAAATTCATTTGTATGATACAGTTCCGACCGAATTGTCATATCAACGGTCGGAATAACTGTATCAAAATATTGTGCCGGTGTCATTGTTACTTATTTCTGGTTTTGTTTTTGCTGCTGCAACAGTTCCAAGATAGGTGCGTTTTATGCCTTTTTAACGGAAATATTTAGCGCATAACCTTCTATTTCCGTGCTGTATTCACCATCACCGGTTGTCATTTCAACAATCAGTGCATCACGCATAATACGTTTTTTATGCTGTTCCATGGCGATTGCCAATGCAGGGTCTGCATTGTATGTCAACACAATGCGGTCGGATACATCCAATCCCGCCGTCTTGCGCGTATCCTGGACAAAGCGCAACGCATCATTTGCCAACCCTTCGGCCACCAGTTCTGAATTAACATCTGTGTCCAAAACAACCACCGCGGTATTGTCCGGCAATGCCGCGCCGGTTATACCATCACGCACGGTCAGGCGCATTTCAAATTCGTCCGCCATTAATTCATGTCCCGCCGCAACTAATTTATCGCCCACGATTTCATAATCGCCACGTTTAACGGCCGGAATAATTTCCTTTAACGCACCACCCAAACGTGCACCAATCTTTGGTGTAATCAGGTAAACGAAACTATCGGCCACATTACCAAAAGATTCTTCGAACTTAACCGATTTAACATTTAATTCGTCTTTGATAATATCGGCGTATTCCGGCATGTTTGCACCCGCCACGGTCAGCGAATTTAACGGCAAACGATTGCGCAGTTTATATTGTTCACGCAGCTGTTTTCCAACCGATACGATTGATTGCACACGTCGCATATCTTCTACGATTTTTGTATCCACCACACCCGCCGTTGGGAACGCTGTCAAATGTACAGATTCATCCCCGGTCAGGTTTTTATAGATATGTTCTGCGACAAACGGTGCAAACGGCGCAATCACGCGACAGAATTTTACCAATACTGTATACAGCGTATCAAATGCCGCCTGTTCTTCATCCCAGAAACGTGCGCGCCCGCGTCTGATGTACCAGTTGTTCAGGATATCCAGGAATCGCACAAATTCTTTGATTGCCACGTCCGGTTTATATTCATCCAGCGCATTTTTTACAACACCGATTAACACATTTAATTCGGCCAGGATATATTTATCCAACGGTGTTGTCCCATCTGTTATTTCATGCGCGGTCACATTGCCTGCATTGGCATACAATGTAAAGAAGTGATATGCGTTCCACAGTGGTGTCTGAATTGTTTTTGTTGAATCAACAAATACCTTGCCTTCTTTATCGACGGGCACCGGTTCCGCCTTCATAAAATTCGACCCCAGTATATATAAACGCACGGCATCTGCGCCATATTGTTCAATCTGTTCGCTTGGGTCAACAAAGTTGCGCAATGATTTCGAGAATTTTTTCTTATTTTCATCCACCACCATACCGTTTGCAGACACGGCCCTGAACGCAGGCTTATCAAACAACGCCGTCGCCAATACCATCAGCGCATAGAACCAACCACGTGTTTGGTCCTGGCCCTCGATAATATAGTCCGCCGGAAATGTCGCCGCAAAGCGGTCTGTGTTTTCAAATGGATAGTGCAGTGACGCCCACGGCATAGAACCACTTTCCACCCAGCAATCCAAAACATCTGTTATACGCGTCCAACCATCCTTGGTCAGTTTATCCAGTGTTGGGCGATGTAAATCATCAATTTTCACACCAAAGAATTCTTCTAATTCCGCGATTGACCCGAATACTTTGTATTCACCGTCTTTTTCCCAAATTGGCAAAGGCATCCCCCAGAAACGATTTCGTGAAATCGACCACGGGCGTGCATTTTCAATCCACGAACGGAAACGTTCCCCGGCCGATGTCCAATTAACCAACGCGTTATTTGCCAATAATTTGTCTTTAATTTTTGGCACATCGATATACCAAGAATCCGTTGCGCGATAAATTAATTTTTCTTTGGATCTGTCACCAAACGGATAACTGTGTTTGTATTGTTCTTTTTTGACCAATCGTCCATTTGTTTTCAGCCAATCCAAAATAGCGGGCGTCGCCGCAAAGATATTTTGTCCCGCAAAATCCACAACCGTTTCATCAAAATTGCCATAGTCATCCACATTTAACAGTACCGGGAATTTTGCATCAATATTTTTTGCCGCCCAAAAATCGTCCGCCCCATACGCCGGCGCAATGTGTACAATACCCGTACCGTCAGAATCCGAAACATAGTCCGCCGGTATTACCTGGAATAATAATTCGGATCCGCCCGCATAATATGGGAACAGCGGTGTATAGTGCATCCCGACCAAATCTGCCCCCTTAACAGAACCAACCTGGGTTGCATTTGCAAATTGTTTTTCGTATGCCCCCAGGCGCGAAGCGGCAACAATATAAACCGCGCCGTCTTCATCCTGCATACGCACATATTCCATGTTTGGATTTACCGCCAACGCAGAATTTGCCGGCAACGTCCATGGCGTAGTTGTCCATGCAATCACGCGGTCACCATTTTCCAGTTCGAACCAAACCGTTACCGCATCATCAACAATTTCGCGATAGTCACTGGACGCTTCGGAATTTGACACAACCGTACCATTGACCCAGTCATATGGATTCACGCTGTAATCTTTGTACAACAGACCCTTTTCATACAGTGACTTTAATGTCCACAGCATAGATTCCATATAGTTTTTATTCATGGTCTTGTAACCATATTCATCACCAATATCGACCCAGCGTCCCATGCGCGTAATAAAACGATTCCACTCGTTTGCATATGTCATAACATCGGTTCTGCACATATCACAGAACGCCGAAATACCGTCACTTGCAACAATGTCTTTGGCTGATTTTCCCTGTTTTTTTTCAACGGAATTTTCCGCCGGCAACCCGTGGCAATCCCACCCCAGTTCGCGACGTACAAACCGACCGTTCATTGTCTGGAAACGACCAATCATATCTTTTACCACCGACACACCCAAATGTCCCCAGTGTGGTGTTCCATTGGCAAAGGGTGGACCGTCATAGAAAGAAAACGGATGTCCCTGTTTTGTTTGCTCCAACGACTTATGAAATGTATTATTTTCGCGCCAATATTCCAACACCTGCTGTTCCAATTCTGGAAAGTTTGCACGTGGGTCTGTTTTTGGGTATGCCATAATTATACTCCGTTTTTATATTAAAAATGGGCGCCCATGCGCCCCAGCCACCGCCAAAGCGCAGTGTCCATTATTTAATAATAATTATTGTTGTTTGTTTCATCACGCCCCAGGTTACAACGTATTTACAGAAAATGCAAGTATTGATATCCACCCAAAACATTTAATTATCAAATGGTTGCAATTTGTATTTTATGTAAATATAATAAAGTTACATCGGAACAATCCCGGTGTGGGTTTCAAACGCCCGTCAAAGCGCGCCAGAAGTGGCGTAAAAAACTCCGACCTCTTTATCGGTTGGAGTGTGGTGAATATATTGAATAAGCCCGCTATTCGCTTTGATAGTGTTTGAGCTCCAACCGCTTTTGAAATTCAAACGCGGTTTTTTTATCAAATGGTTGCAATTTGTATTTTATGTAAATATAATAAAGTTGCATCGGAACAATCCCGGTGTGGGGTATAAGAACCTCTCCAAGATGTCTGGCAAGACATAAAACAACCTCCAACCCTGGTTGGAGGGCCGGGATATATATAAATAAACGGCACTATTCTTGGATAGTTCTTAACCTCCAACCGCTTTTGAAATTCAAATGCGGTTTCTTTATATGGAAACGCGGGGTAAATCAATGAATGTCGGCCATGCAATAGAACGTATTCGTATTTCTGAAAATATACCATTATATCAAATGTGTGACATACTGGGGCTGACATCGGAAATGGATTATCATAAAATACGTACGGGCATGGTTGCCCCAACAATATATCAACAGATAATGGTTGTTATAAACACGCGTAAACCATTGGAAATATAAAATCCCCGAAACGGGGATTTACAAATTCCTGGTGCCGGTGATAGGACTTGAACCTACGACCCCCTCATTACGAATGAGATGCTCTACCAACTGAGCTACACCGGCCTGGTGCCAATGACTATAACCTATTCAAAAAATAAATACCAGGAAAAAATTATCATGCCTTGATTTTTCTTAGCACGACCATAATTCCCGCCGGGGTCATTCCCGGTATACGTGACAAACTGGCGATATTTTCCGGTCGCGTGGCGGTCAATTTTTCAATCAATTCGTTCGTCAATCCCGGTAATCCCGAATATACAAAGTCCGCCGGAATTTTTAATTCTGCATCACGTCTGTACGCGGCGATTTCGCGTTCATTGCGTGCGATATATCCCGCATAGAATTTATCGTTTGCTTCGATAATATCGGATTTGCGTATCAGTTTTTCTGTATAAGATTTTAAATCAATCAACCCCAAACGCATACTAATTTGCCCCAGTCGCGTAATCGCATTATCTGCCCGCAGACTTAATCGATATTCTGCACGCGAAGTAAACATACGATACGGTTCATCAACCCCCAGGGTTGTTATATCATCAATCAAAACCCCAATCATGGCGTTTGTTCGGTCAATTTCCAGATACGGCAAATCGCACGCAAACGCCGCCGCATTTGCCCCCGCAACCAATCCCTGGGCCGCCGCCTCTTCATATCCGGATGTGCCGTTTATTTGTCCTGCGAAAAACAGGTGTGGAATATCTTTGCTTTGCAGTTTGTCATTTAATGCGCGTGCATCAATCGCATCGTATTCAATCGCATATCCATACCGAACGATTTGCGCATTTTCCAATCCCGGTATTGTACGAATCCATTTGTCTTGAACGTCACTGCCAAAACTGGTTGAAATGCCATTTGGGTATATCAGGTCGCTGTTCCACCCCTCGGGTTCCAAGAATACATGATGCGACGTATGTTCCGGAAATCTCATAACCTTGTCTTCCAAACTGGGGCAATATCGTGGCCCTGTGCCAACAATGTCACCATTGTACATGGGCGCATTTTTTATATTATCACGAATAACCTGGTGTGTTTTTTGGGTTGTATGTGTGATATAACACACACAATCATAATTGTTATTTTCATCACCATCACTGAACCAATCGTGTGGTCTGTCCCCCGGTTGAATTTCGCAAACAGAAAAATCAATAGAATCTTTTTTTATGCGTGCCGGTGTCCCGGTTTTCAGACGCAGTAATTTAAATCCGGCATCTTTCAAAACGTCCGAAATATTTTTGTCCGCCGCCTGGTATGTTCCATCGTCTTGCAGTCGACCCGACGAAATCTTTTCTTGCCCGCGTGTAACAATGCCATGTAAAAAGGTCCCCGTTGTTAAAACGATTGCCCCCGCCCGATATTTATTGTTAACGGTTGCGTTTTTTATATCTAAATTTTCAACCGCTTCAAAAACAATGTCCAGGTTTTCATATTCGCCCAAAATATCCACGATTGCCGCATGATATAAATCGCGGTCGATTTGTGCGCGCAAAGCCTGGGTTGCGGCACCATGCGTTGCGTTTAATGTGCGCCAATGAATACCCGCGCGATCGGCCGCGCGTGACATAACGCCACCAAATGCATCTATTTCTGCGACCATTTGTGATTTTCCGGGTCCCCCAATGCTTGGGTTACACGACAATGCCCCCAGGTCTGATTTTGCCTGGGTTAATAACAGTGTTTTTGCACCACGTCGTGCAGATGCTGCCGCGGCCTCGACCCCTGCGTGCCCACCACCGATAACAATCACATCATACATTTGCATATTAAAAACGCCCCATACCACCATTTACATGCAGTGTTTGCCCATTGATATATGATGCCTCGTCCGAAGCCAGGAACACACACGCATTTGCAATATCTTCTGGTTCGCCAAAGCGCCCCGCCGGAATCTGACTTAAATAGGTTTTCTTTAAATCGTCCGACAAAACATCCGTCATGGGTGTTTTAATAAATCCCGGCGCAATCGCATTTGCGGTAATACCGCGGGATGCAACTTCGGCCGCGATTGATTTTGTCATCGCAATCATACCACCCTTGGATGCGGCATAGTTTGCCTGGCCCGGGCCACCAATGGTACCGATAATAGATGCCATATTAATAATACGCCCAAAACGGTTTTTCATCATTGGCATAATTGCCGCACGACACATTTTAAAACAAGAACGCAAATTCGTATTAATCACTTCATCAAATTGTTCATCTGTCATACGCATCAGCAGGGTGTCACGTGTGATACCGGCATTATTGATTAAAATATCAATTTTTCCGGCGCGTTCGATTGTGTCCATAATTAATTCCACCGCCGCGCCATCCTGGGCCAGGTCGGCCGGAATTTTGATATATTCATCACCAAATTCTGCATCCATTTTTGCGACATTTCGCCCCGATACAACAACGGTTGCGCCTGCCTGCTTCATTTTTTTTGCAATTTCCGCACCGATGCCACCCGTGGCGCCTGTGATTAATGCAACTTTACCTGTTAAATCAAACATTAATTTATCTCCAACTTTTTTGCGGTTATTTTATCGGTTATACGTCCACACAGTCCTGTTAATACACTGCCCGGCCCCACTTCTATCATTTCTGTAATTCCCATGTCTGCCATATTTAAAACACTTTCGCGCCAACGTACACCGTGTGTAATTTGATAAACCAGTGCTTCTTTGATTTCCGAAATATCTGTCATGGGTGCGCATGTTTTGTTTGATATCAGTGGCACACATGGCGTATTAAATTTTACCCCATCCAATGCCACGCGCATCTCTTCTGCGGCGGGCGCCTGAATCCGACAGTGTACCGGCACAGACAGCGCCAAAGGCATCGCACGCTTTGCGCCACGTTCTTTGGCCACGGCCATTGTTTTTTCGACAATATCCCGTGCCCCCGAAATAACAACCTGTCCCGGGGAATTATCATTTGCAACGTCACAGTCCGTCTCGTTACAAATTTCACGAACCGCTTCAATACTCAGTCCCAAAATAACCGCGGTCAGTCCCTGCCCCACCGGTACGGCCGTCTGCATTGCGTTTCCACGTGCGCGCAACAATTTTGCGGCATCGCCAACCGACAACGCCCCCGCCGCACACAGCGCGGTATATTCGCCCAAACTGTGTCCTGCAACATAATCGGGAACACGTGCCCCCGCCGCGCGCATCATGGCGATACTGGTTGCCATAATGGCGGGTTGAACATTTGCGGTTAGCGTTAAATCTTCTGCCGGACCATTAAAAATAATATCGGACAGTTTTTCACCCAAAGCCGCATCCACTTCGTCAAAAACCGCACGTGCGGCGGCATTACTTTCATATAACTCTTTGCCCATACCGACGCTTTGTGCGCCCTGGCCGGGAAATACAAATATCGATGACATATTTTGCCCTTTGTTAAATTATAAAGGCATTATACTTTGCGAATACTAAATTCGCAACCGCAATAATTTTGCCGATAGAAATCAGATTCACGATTTATTTGTACACGTAAATTTTCATCCCATTTAATCGGCATATATGATAAATCGTTGCACGTCTTAATGGCCGCATCATCCACCTGGGGTTGACTTTTATGACGCGATACCCCCAACACACTGCCAATTGCATTATATCCATTTTCACGTGCGAATTGCACTGCGCGCCGAAAACGATACGCAAAGCACAATGAACAACGTGCCCCACGTTCGGGTTCTGTCTCTAATCCGCGAATGGCTGCACGCCACTCATTATGGTTATATTCCAGAACAGCATATTTCACGCCAACGCTTTCACAGTATTTTATCTGTTCATACATACGTTTGGTATATTCCGATTCTGGAAAGATATTGGGGTTATAGAACAGAACAATAAAATCTTTAACCCCGTCAATTGCGCCATCTGCCAACTGTTTTATTGCGCCCGCGCTGCACGGTGCGCAACAAGACAACAAAACAAGGCGTAAATTTTTATCTGACATGTTGTAACAATTCTGCCAAAGCCATGGGTATTTTGCCGGTTGCGGTCGGATAAATCTGTTTTAAATCCTTGTTAACAACGGTGTCTTCTTGCGTTAATTCATGCCACATTACCGTTTTTGATACGGGGACCCGTTTTGTTGCGCCTGCTCTTGTTCTAAGGCCTATACCATACTGCGTACATATCCCTTTTTTTATTGCGGGTACGTTCATTTTTTCATTTGTTATTACCGGTTCAAATTTTGCAGTTGGTGCATCTTGTTTTATTTTTTTCGGACTTGTTATTTCGTCCGTAACCCACATTGACAAAGTTTTCTGTTCCAAGAAATGCGTGGCAACCCCTGTTCTAATATTATAGTTTTCCTTTGTTCTAATAATTTCCATTCTGTAACAGTCGCCTACCAACCCCAATATTTTGGTAATCCCCCCAAGTATCTCATTCATATCCAAAATTTCACCTTCGGACAAAAATTTATCGGCGTGCACACGCACCGTTATTTTTTGTCGAATGCCAAACTCTTCTTTCGTTAATCTGTTTTCCATAATTATTTCCCTTCATTTACTTTATATTCTGTGCCAACCAATGCCTCATTGCCCAGGTCGATAATGTTATCATCGTCTGATCCGGTGCCAATTTCGGCCGCGCTGCACATCATACCAAATGATTCGACGCCCGCAACGGTGCGTTGTGCCATTGGTTTTTTTGCGCCCGGCAATTTACATCCCACCGGTGCCAAAACACCGCGCAATCCAACACGTGCATTTGGCGCGCCGCAAACAATTTGAACCTTGTCCGTACCGTTGTTAACAACCAATATATGCAAATCTTCACGCGAAGGATGATTTTTTACCTCGACAATTTCTGCAACCGTTAATTTTGGGGAATTATCCACCACGCGTGGTGCATATTTTTCTGTTAATCTTGCAATCATTTCATCATCAATGCGATTAAACAGGTTTTCTGGCACGATAAATTCTGCGCCGTCCGTAATACGCACTTCAAACTTTTCTGGCCACGTCAGGTCTTGCGCATTTGCAAAAATATTTTGCATTTTCTTTGCCGCCGTTGGGATAAAGGGGGCCGACACACGTGCATACAGGTCAATTAACTGAAAACATTTATTCAGCGCATTCCCAGCGCCCGCCATATCACCATTTTTAACCAATGCCCACGGTTCCATTTTTGTCATATATTCATTACCTATCGCATACAGTCCGCGCAATGCCACGATTGATGCGCGAAATTCACACGCATCCAATGCACGGGTCAATTCAGTCAATTTTTCATTAATCTGTGATTCCAGTTCCACGTCCCACGCGCCCGCATTTGGAACATTATTTCCAAAATTCTTGGCGGTCAGTTTGCATACACGTGATACAAAATTCCCCAACATTCCGTTCAGGTCTTTGTTCACAATATCGGCAAAGCGTGCGATTGTGAAATCTGTATCATCTGTTTCCGGTGCACTTGCAATGATTGCGTACCTCCACGCGTCTGCGGGTGCATCTTCAATTGCATCATTCAGGAATATACCATTTCCCGTCGATTTAGAAATCTTTGCCCCATTATAATTTAAAAAGTTAAAGGCCTTTAACGTATCAACGGTTTTCCAATTATCATTCATTGCCAATTCCTGGGCTGGGAAAAAGATAGAATGGAACGACACATTGTCCTTGCCCATAAATTGGGTATAGTGCACATCCGTCCCCCCGTGCCACCAATCCGCCCATTTATCATTTGCGGCCTGTGAAATAGAAACATATCCCCATGGTGCATCAAACCAAACATAAAACACTTTGTTCTCGTACCCCGGCTTATTGACAGGAATTCCCCATTTCAGGTCACGTGTAATCGGACTGTCACGTAATCCTTCGTCCAACCATTTGTTTGCAATAGATATTGCAGTTTTGGGCCAACCCACGCGTGAATCAATCCATTTACGCAAAGTTTCTTGCATTGCGCTGGTCCGGAAATACAGATGCTTGGTTTCGCGCATTTCGACCGGCGAATCCGGTGTAATCGCACTGTGCGGGTTAATTAATTGTTCCGGTTCCAGGGTTGCGCCACATTTGCCACACTCGTTACCATATGCTTTTTCATAACCGCACCGTGGACAGGTTCCAACAACAAATCTGTCGGCCAAGAACATTTCGTCTTTTATTGAGTACGGCTGAACAGATATTTTTTCTTCTAACATCCCCTGCTCGTCCAATCGTTTAAACAGCGACTGAATTAACTCGGCGTGTTTTTTTGTGTGTGTACGACCGTAAATATCAAAAGACAGATTAAATTTTTTCACTGCATCTTCATGTGCGGCACGATATTTGTCGACATATTTTTCAACGGGCATACGTTCCTTCATTGCGCCAATTTCACTGGCCGTGCCATGCTCATCTGCGCCACAGACAAACAAAACATCGCGTCCACGTGCCCGGCAAAATCGTGCGTATACATCGCTTGGCAACAGGCATCCCACCAGATGCCCAATATGTAAATTATAATTAACGTATGGTAAAGCCGAGGTAATTAAATATTTTTTCGCCATTTTATGCCCTTTTATTTATCGCGGGAATTATAAAACATATTTTGAATAAATCAATATTAATAAAAAACTTGAAAAAACAAACTGATATAGTACATTTGTTATAACCTTTTGGGGGTGTAATATGAAAACATTAAATCAAATTGATAAAAATACCATTATTTATATTGTAAACGAAATAACGCGCCATCATGGCATAAAAAATGTACCACCGGTAAAGTTGGGCCGGTTGACATATTTACTGTGGTTGGAATATGCATCGTTACAGCCCGGATACGAATTCCCCAAAAATTCACCGATGGCAAACATGCGTTTTATAAATTATGAACGCGGCCCGGCCGAGGTTCTATGTTCCAACAATTATTACGAAATTCAATCGGAAATTATATCCGGTCGTGTTCCGAACTTTTCGCAAACAATGTTTGCTGCAAACGAAAAGGTGCGTTTGAATCACGCATTTGAAAAGGTGCGTAATTGTTATTCGAACCATCGTACCGAAGATTTGTGTTATTTTATTCAGCATACATTACCGACCTGTTTGTTCAAGCCTGTGATTGCACCATTGCAAATAAATAATCAAGAATTTTTGCAAGAGGTTCAATCATTTATCAAGCATCGTCACAAATTGAAATAAAAACACCGGCAAATGCCGGTGTTTTTTATCGTGTCTGGTGGGTGGTATTGGTCAGAAACCTTGAAAATCAAAAAGCTTGATTTCTCGGCTTTTTTATTTGCAATGCCACCTAAATTTGCCCTTGTTTTCCACGATGGTGTCACATTACTGGTCCCACCATGAAAATACAGGAATACCTTACATCAGCATTTGTGTGTTGTCAAGATTAAACAAGCATAAAATTCACACGCAGTATAAATTATTTGGGGGTTGCAGTTCTATTTACTATATCAAACGGACAAAAATATGAAAGTCACAAACATTGAAATCAACAACTCAAATTATAATAATATTTCTGACCTGTTTACCGCATTGGTACGTATGACCGTAGACAATGCATTTGTTATAGATGGTATACAGGCGACATATTCAGACGAAAATCCAAGTCAGAACAACGTGACATACCCCGATGGATTTCATTGCAAGGACGAACTAGGCCAAGCCCAAATCAAAGAACAAATTATGACCACATTGGCGCGCCACGCAAGACAGCATGAGAAAAAGCAACTGCATGACGCAATAAAAAAATTTATGTCGTGCAAAAAAGTAAAAAAATTTTAGTTCTATTATATATAAACGGTGGTTGGAACTTGCCTTTTATCCTGCTACTGTTTTACTGCTATACGGTTCATGGTCTTTGAAAGTTTTTTGGCAAGAAACCCCATCATGTCTCATGAACCGCATGGTGGGTCTTTTTTATGTTTTTTGACAGATTTGATTGCAAGCAAATCCTTAGGGGAAAGGTCTCGTTCAGCCTAGGTGGCCTTTATTCCCAAAAGCTCAAAAAACAGCACCAGATGCACTTTCTCCGGTCGGATTTTGTGGCCAGAAATCAAACAGACATGGGTGGTTTGGTGTCAAATAAGTACTATATACTCGCGCGTGCGTGTTGCCCCGTATATTACCCCTAAAAAAAAAGGATAGAAGAAATGAAAAAAAATCTGAAAAGAGCAAGAGTAGAAAGTATAGTCAATTCAATACAGCCAAACTATATGATAACGATACAACTTCCATCAGCATATAAATCAAAAAAACTAGAACGTTTTAGATTCAATATCAAAAATATAATGCAACAAGTTGAGAAAGAATTGTTAGGTAAGAAATGGCACAAACATCATTATCGCTTCATTGTGTTTTACGAAAATAAAAATGAATTGGAACCATGGCACGCACACATCTTGGGCAACTTCACAGATAACAAAAACGGTAAAATAGAGAGCTATGACGATATAGAAAAAGCAGTAAGTCGCGCCAACCACACTTTCCGCTGCAACAATGGATGTAAAACGGATTTGGATGTTGATGTTAGCTTGTTGGACAATATAAAATCAGTTCAAGATGCTGTGAATTACTGTCAAAAAGAAGTCTGGCAGGAAGAAAAATCTGTAGAGCGTCAGATACGATTTGAGTTTTCAGAAGAGATTTTTTCCCTGTAAGCACAAAACTTAATCTCTCGCCTTTAGAACAAAAACATTACACATTCAACACCCCTTTACAGTGCTTTTCGGGGTGTTTTTGCTAAAATTTCTCAAAGAAACAATACAAATCTGACATAAAAAATCCCCCTGGTTTGAAGTTTGTCAGGGGGACTTTTGCACATCGGTATAATGCTTTATTTTACACCACCGAACGCACCACCAAATCGTAATTCAGTACCGCCACGGTCTTGTTCAACATAGCCAAATGCCGCTGTTGCTTCTGTTGGTGTACCATTTGCGCCATAATATGTTGTTTCAAACTGTTGCTTGTAAACGTCTGTACCAACGATGGCCCAGTCTTCATTTTCACCCGTAAAGTTAGAAAATTCAAATACCGCATCGTTATCTCCAGAACGGGTAATTTGAACATCATGCCAGTCAGAGAAAGACATATTTAGCTCTTCTGTCTGTGTGCTTGGGTTGAATGTCAGGGTCGCTTCGGCAGGGGCTAACAGTTTTTCTTCTTCTTCCAGTTTTACGTTCGCGATGGCTGTACCTGTAAACATCATCTCGGTTGCGTTATCAATATTTTTGACATCAATTTTCTTGTCGTCATATCCGCCTGCAAACATTCCATACCCAGGATTAGACGAATTGTTAGCCGACAATAATATCTGACCAAAGTCCGAATATTGCAAACCGATATCGCGCCCAAATGTTGTCATGTCTATGCTGTATGAAACTTCTTGTTCTTCCACATCCGCCAGGGTAATGTCTGATACATCTTCAATACTGCTATAGTCCTGTAATATACGTCTCAACTCTTCGTCTGTTGTTATTTTTGTAGCGGACATAAATTCGTGTCCATCAACTTCATATCTGTATCCATGGAAAGCAAATTGCGAATTAGTGTTAGAGCGGTCAAAAGTTCCGGCATCTGACATATACATCTGTTTGATTTCGCCGTTGTTATCTAATTTGAGTTGAATGTATTCGCCTGCGTCATGGGCATTACCACGATAAAATTTTACACCACTCAGGTCAAATTCCTTGTATTGCATATCTTCTTTGGTCTGCTCAAAATCGTCTTTCAAGTCACCACCAATAATACCTGCAATAAACCCTGCCAGGCCTGCACAATCGTCAGAGTCTAAAAAACTATCAAAATCCCCCGCACTGCCACCAATAAGTGTAAAGGCATCTTTCAGGTCATTGATAAATTTGTTATATGCAGCTTCCCCTTGTTCTTTGTACTCGTTCAGTTTGGCCAACAAATCTTCGTCCGATTTATCAAACCATCCCATGTGATTAATCTTGCCCTTAGCCCATTCCCAGCGTTTGTCATTATCCATACCATGACCTGCACGCAAAGAATATGTGGCGGCAGATGTTTCTTCGTCTTGGTATGTTTTGCCCAATGTCTGTTCAACCATATCAATCAATTCTGCACGATTGTCCAATGCAATACCTGTCACAGATGCATTTGATGCCCGAACAGTATCGCTAATCGTTTCTGTAATCAATACTGGTGCTTCTATGGTTGGTGTATCTGGGGTGTTTGGTGTTTCTGGAATACTTGGCACATCACCAATGCCGGCACCGCCACCTGAACCGCCACTGCCACCACCACATGCGGCCAGTGCTAAAACAGATGTCAATAATACAAGTTTTTTCATGTTTTGCTCCTTTTTTGTTGTTATCAGAATCTTTGTTGCATCGTGAATTCTATTGCCGTCTTGTTATATTCCCGTTGCCATATATTTGAATCCCGTTGTGTATAGCTGAATGTAATTGTTGGTACAAAGCCCCATATATCCAATTTGTTGTTTGATAGTGACATGGCATAACGATGTGTAAAGTCCCGCTCGGTTATTTCCTTGAATTGATTGTTATCCACCGTCCAACGCGCATCGTCATACAACGACCAATACACAGACGGTTCAAAATACGCATGAAATCCCCATGGCAATTCTGCACCCACCCCTACAGATAAACTTGGTTGCCAGTATGCATATGTTGGACTGGTGGTGTCTTCACGGGTAATGCCGGCACGAATATTCATATACACACTTGCGCTAAATGAATATGTCAGGCGCGTGTTTGCTGAATAGGTCTGACCGCTCAAAAAATCCCCGTACAGGTCATATTCGTTATTCATAGCGCGCAGATACAATCCACCCGACAACCTACGCGTAAAGTCATAATTTGTGTCCAATCGTGCACCCACAGACCAGTTATATTTTTCCCACCCATACCAACGCCGCGCCACAATACCCGCCAACCAAACATCCCCACGATTCCAAACAAAGCGTGGCCCAGTCGATGCACCGATGTACATGTCGTCAAATTCGTGTTTGTCATATATGTTGCTGTATATGTTTGCTTCTGATTTCCATCGCCACTGGTCAGACAATTTGAATTCATAAGACCCACCCAAGGTCAGATTTGTCCCGATTGCAGATTCCGGTTCATTCAAATCACGACACATCAGCCCGAACATAGTCGCCACACATTCTTGACCACCGGCGGCATTATTTACATTGTTATCTGGCGCAGCCCCAATATTGAACCATACGTTCCAATTCTTATTCTTTCGCACTATATACCGGTAATAGTTCATAAGCCCACGTGCATTTTCCGGCAAATCTTTTCCCGCCATGGCAAGGCGCAGATGATAGTCGGCACGTGACCATTGTTCGGTGTGCATATAACATGTTGCCAGTTCAAAGCGTATGCGCGCCAGGTTTGGTTGGTCGTCCAGTATCTTGCGATATATCTTGATTGCGGATTCATAATCACCGCGTTTTTGGGCAATCTGCGCCAATAAAAACCATCGCTCTATTTCCAATGCCACATTATTCATTTTTGGGGTCTGGGTTAGGATTTGCAGCGCATGGTCATAATCCCCATTGTCAACCATTGTTCCGGCCAGTTGCATTGCCTGTGTCGTGGTCATGGTGATTTCTTTTGGGGTATTTTTTGTTTTGGTATCAGATTTTGCCCAGGTCACCCCAGGCAAAACCATAACCAACGCAAAGATTAAACAATACAGACGCATTTATTGGGCCACTTTCCCACCGAACGTAGAATGGAAATGAACGGTATTGCCAATCGCACCTTCCAGGTCATACACCCCAAGTTCAGCGGTCGCTTCACTGGCTGTGGTGTCTTCACCATAAAAATTCACCGAAACAAACGCGCCATCCATATCGTCCATAGAAATACGTTCTGACACGTTCGCCAGTGTAAATGTATCATTTATGGATACGTTGTTTGGATTAGAAAACACCACTGTTTGCCCTGTGCTATCGGTGGCATTGTTGAGTGTGACCTTATACCATTTGTCCGCATCAGATTTTGTAAAATCCATTGCCAGTGTGTATTCCCCTGTTGTACCATTGAATACCAGATTTGCATCGTCTGTGTTTGTTATCATCACATCCGAGCCATCTGTATAACTGTCGGCCCCAATTACAGCCACTGCGGCACCAGTAAATGCCTTTGTCCCATTGATTGTTTGGATTTCTTTGTCTGGATTGCCTGCCAACAGTGCTGACCATGTTGTATCTGTTCCATATCCTGGTGCTATCTCTTTTACATACATCATACCAAAGTCGGCAAATTTCAGCCCAACATGTCTGCCATAAAGTTGAACCGCACCGTCTTCTAATACTCCTTCATTTTCGCCATCAGGATATTCTACACTTGAAATCTTGCCTGTTTCTGGAACGATATGATATGTGACACTGTTTGTTTCGCCTTCTGGGGTTTCCCAAGTTTCTGCCAGTGCAACGATTTGTCCTTTGGCATTGGTTTGTATGGAAAGCCCGCCACCAAATGTGACATTTTCAACTGATAAAAAACCATCTATTTCAGGTAAGTCAGGATTTGTTGTATCGTCTTCATTTCCAGAATCTGACCCTGGATTGTTTGTATCATTACCGTTGTTATTTTCGCCACCGGTATTATCGCCCGTATTCGGTGTGTCTGTATCAACGATTGGTGTGTCTGGTGTTGGGTCGCCTGTGTATCCACCATCTGAACCACCGCTGCCGCCACCACATGCAGCCAGTGCCAGAACAGATGTCAAAATCGCAAGTTTTTTCATGTATAACTCCCATGTATAAAATTAGACCGCCATGGGACATCAGGCGGCCGGGGAGTTCACAAATCAGTATATCGTTGATTCTGTTGCCTTTGGGTTGCCCCTGTTGTATAGCAAACAGCTCCCCGACTTAGCAAGTCAGGGATAAATAACGACACAAAACCACAGGAATGACATCGGATAACGATGCCATCAGCATTTTGCACCGGATATACTAGGCTTGTGACAGCCCCGAACCCATATCCCTATGGATTCAATTCATAGTGTATCAATTAGATTAATCAATTTCAAGCCCAAACCAATTTATCAATTATCCGTTATTTATTGACCGAATAAATTACGTTTGTTGTCTCAAACCACCCTGAATGGACAGCTTTTTTGATGTCCAAGCAAGGTCTAAGCGAGCATACGCAGGCTAGAAAAATAAAAATTGTCTAAACAGAGTTATTTTCTTGACTTTTATACACAATATTGTAAAATCTAATCAAACACAAGGATATAGTTTAGACAAAAAGGACAAGAAAATGAAATTTTTATACGCTCGCGTTTCGTCAGTAGGTCAAAATGAAGAACGCCAATTAGTAGATACTGAACAATATGATAGAACATACGTTGACAAGTGTTCCGGTAAAGATGCAGACCGTCCACAACTGAAAGCCATGATGGACAATCTGCGCGTCGGCGACAGTATCACATGTCATTCATTGGACCGCTTGGCAAGAAATACATTTGACCTGTTGGAATTGGTAAAAAAAATCACTGAATCTGGTTGTTCTGTAGAATTCAAAAAGGAAAATCTAAAATTTGAACCGAATAAAGAAAATAGTTTGAATAATCTGATGCTGCAGATTTTGGGGGCTATTGCAGAATTTGAACGTTCGCTTATCAAAACCCGTCAGACCGAAGGCATCGCTATCGCTAAGGCAAAAGGCAAATTCAAAGGCGGTTCCAAAAAATTATCTGAATATGATGCAACAGAATTGAAAGAGTTAGTATCTACGGGCCGCATTAGCATAAAAGAAGCACAGAAAAGATACGGTATATCACGTGCTTCGGTATATAATTATATGAAATAACATCGGGGGCTTGATTAGCCCCCAGTTTTTAGTCTGTTTTTATTTTCGGTTTATATTTTCCACGTTGTTTACTGATTTTTTCTGGGTGTAAATACAAATCATGAATGACCGGCTTCCATTCGTCCAAATGCAAAACATCTTCTGGATAATACATTTTGTCAGAGTTTTCTTTTATTTCTAAAAATTCTTTTTCGGAATAAAATCTTTGTTGAGTGGTCGTCCCTTCCCAGCCAATAAGTTTATTTTTCATTTCTTCGCTAATCCCAAATTTAGAGGCGGTATGGCTGGCTGTTTTACGAAACGAATGAAAGCCAAATCTCTTTTTTTCTGTATCTGTGATATTCAATTGTTTTGTCCAATATGATTTTTGTGGACCGAACCACTTTGCGGCAGGTTCTTTTTTCGTTCTCTGGCTTGTAGTATTTGTTGATTTTCTTTGTTTTTCGTCTGTCAAAAATAGGTTTGTGCGCATAAAAATGAAATCAGTATCCTTGGCATTGATTTGTTTCTGTTTCTTTTTTATAAGTTCTGGCAATCCCCAGTCAACCAACTGTTTTGGCATTGGCCACTCACGCTCGGTTGCTTCATTCTTCAGACGTTTGAAATCGTTATTGCAGCAAAAATCAATACACCAACAGCCATATAGTTGCTTGATGTCGCCAAACTGTAATGTAATAGCAGCCGTTGTCCGTGAGCCAGAATACAACCCTATCAAATCAGCCAAAAACATTTCCGGATATCGTTTGAAACAAGTATTGTTGGTATCAAATATATTTGCCAGTGTGCTATCACTAAACATTCCATATGCTTTTTTATCGTTTTTAGTCGCTTTTTTCAATCTTCCAAGCGGGTAGATAAGCTTTTCTTTCAAGTAATAGTCTGGCTCTTTCAAATGTGCTTGATTTACCAATTTTTCAAACTGCCCTAAATATTCATTTTTTGTGTCGCGATTCATACCGGTTGCGTTTTTGATATTTTTCGCAATCTGAGATATAATTGTTGGATTGTTGATTTTATCGTATGTGTCGTCAAGAGTTAGACCAACCGTCTTGAGCCAACGAGCAATGTTATCCATCGTACGTTCTTTATGTGACTCTGCGTTCCTTTCTGTCATTTCTGCGACTATGGTACTGATGGAATGTTGGGGTGTCGGAATGGGCTGCGCGATAGTCTGTAAATATCTAGCGGCGGGCGCAGTTGTCAAAGGCACGCAAACCGCTTTATATCTATCTTCTAATTCTAATAAATTTTTACACCTTGCACCTATTTTTGACATTGCAAATTCGTATAATTTATAGATATGTGGGACAAATTCAAAATTTTCTTCGGGGGCCATGCCGGTTGCCGCCATTACTTCATTCTTATAACGGTCATTATAGGCGATTTGCAATTTGTTTGCTTCAAGTAATACAAATTTCAAGGTGTTTAGTATATTCTTCCCTGCCGGCTGTTCTTCCCCGTGGCATGCTTCTATTATCTCTTGGCAACGCACCAAACGGTCAACTAACTCTTCGTCAGACAAATGTTCAAATTCTTTTGCTATAACATTGTTTGCAACATCGTCATTTTCTGAGATACGTGACTTATAATCATTGATGTCACGTATGGATTTGTCGTAGTTATCTGGTATATCTAGTCCGGCAATCAACATGTACAGTCTCCTTTGATTTATCATTTTCACCACAGCGGCATCAAAGTCGGTTGTACCCAAACTTTGCCGTACGGATTTGAATGAACCGTCTGGCCGTTTTACTGCCATCCGAAAATAGTACACACCATCACGAAGTACTAAATTTTTTATATTTACACGTCTCACCACTGGTCACACCACCATGAAAATAAATTTTGCCTATTTTTTCACAGCGGCAAACGTGTAAAAAAGCCCAGAAAACCGCATGTTTTGGCTTTGTGCGACTTTTTATCAATAATATAACACTTTTATGGAAATTCAAGGAAAATTCATGGTGGGTGATATTGGACTCGAACCAACGACCTTTACGATGTCAACGTAACGCTCTAACCAACTGAGCTAACCACCCGTAAATCGCGCCCATTATAACAAAGAAAAATATAATTGCAAATGATATTTGTTATGGGATACAATACCGATTGTAATAGGGCACCTATTATGCGAGGCTAGAAATCTCGCGACACACTCGCCTGCGCAGGCGTTAATTGCTCCAACCCGTGGTTGGAGGTCGGTTAATACATTGAATACCCGAGCCACGAAGTGTCGTGATTTCTACCTCCAACCACCCTATTCCAAGGTGGTTTTTTATTTTAGAAAAACTGGGGAATGGAAATGACTTTGGGACATGAAATTGAATATATTCGTACATTGCGAAATTTATCAGTAATTGAGGTCTGTAATACAATGGGGGTTACAGAATCAGAATACCGTAATATCATTTACAATCATATACACCCCACAATATATCAGTTAGTAATGTTTATATCCATAACGCGTCATCCTCTGGAATCTTTGTTATAAAAAAAGCCGGTGTTTGCCGGCTTTTTGTTAATCTTTATTTAAAATTTTTTCCAACCATTTATTATCAAATTTTAACTGTTTTACATCCTTGTTATTCAACAGTTTTCTTTGCAAAGGTATGGTTGTTTTTACCCCTTCGATAACAAATTCGTCTAATGCACGACCTGCACGCATAATACATGCCGGTCGGTTTTGTGCGTGAACAATCAACTTGGCAATCATAGAATCATACGTTGGTGGGATTGTGTATCCGGTGTAAACCGCACTGTCAACGCGCACCCCCAACCCGCCAGACGGTGCATACAATGTAATTTTGCCCGGGTTTGGAACAAAAGTTTCCGGATCTTCGGCATTAATACGAAATTCAATTGCATGACCATTTGGAATAACATTTGATTGATTGTATCCCAACTTTTCACCGCCTGCGATACGAATTTGTTCCCGAACCAGGTCCACACCATATACCATTTCCGTTACCGGATGTTCAACCTGTAATCGTGTATTCATTTCAAGGAAATAGAATTTACCATCTTCAAACATAAATTCAAATGTTCCGGCATTGGTATATCCCATTTTTTTTGCGGCGCTCTTGCAGACTTCAATCATATCGTCGCGCTGTTTTTGTGATAGGATGGCGGCGGGACATTCTTCCATAACCTTTTGATTACGTCTTTGCAGTGAACAGTCGCGTTCACCAAAGATAACAACATTGCCGTGTTTATCCCCCAAAACCTGAAATTCAATGTGTCGTGGGTGCGTCAACAGTTTTTCCATATACAGCGTATCATCACCAAATGCAGATTTTGCTTCGTTTTTTGTTAATTGATACGCTTCGGCCATATCATTGGCGCAGCTAACCGGTCGCATGCCGCGACCACCATCATTGGATGTTGTTTTTAATATAATGGGATATCCAATTTTTTCGGCCACATCCAATGCGTGTTCCAATGATTCCAACGCGCCATCTGACCCCGGTACAACCGGCAAACCACACTCAATTGCGGTACGTTTTGCATTAACCTTGTCGCCCATTTTTGTAATCATATCTGGCGATGGTCCAACCCAAATCATACCGTGTTGTTCGACCTTTTGCGCAAAGTCGGCACGTTCTGATAAAAAACCATATCCCGGGTGTATTGCATCTGCGTTTGTTAACAAAGCGGCCGTCAAAATAGCAGATTCGTTTAAATAAGAATCGCGTGCCGGGGCCGGTCCAATACACACAGATTCATCTGCCAGTTGTACATGCATTGCATCCCTGTCCGCGGTTGAGTATATCGCAACAGTACGAATTCCCATATCGCGACACGCACGAATGATGCGCAGGGCAATTTCCCCGCGATTGGCAATTAAAACTTTTTTGATTTGTGACATTTTATTCAATTACGATTAAAGGTTGATCAAATTCAACCGCTGCACCGTCTGTTACCAATATTTCTTTGATAACGCCATCTTTGTCAGATTTAATTGGGTTGAATGTTTTCATTGCTTCGACCAAGGCGACTGTATCCCCCGCCTTGACCGACTGACCAACTGATACAAATGTATCTACCCCAGGCTCTGGTGCCAAATATACAACCCCAACCATTGGCGATTTCAACACATGGCCATTAATCACGTTTGTGCCTGCATCATTATTTATTGTTTTTACCTCTGCGACCTGGGCAACAGGCGTCGAAACCGCAGCGTTTTTTTGTTTTGATAGATGAATATGTTTGCGATATAAACCAAACAAGAATTGACGTTCCAAATTCAATTCTGTAATCCCCATATCGTCCATGATTTTTGACATAGACTCCACGGTTGCACGAAATGACATTTTTTATCCTTATTTTATAATTAACTGTCTCGCATGGAATAAAATTGTATCACATTATCCCTCGTTGTCAAGGTATGGGGTCATAACCGCACCCTCCACCGGGTCTGCAACGTGACATACGTTTTATTCCCAACCAAACGCCGCGCAAAGCGCCATATTTTTCAATGGCTTGTCGCGTATATTCACTGCATGTCGGGACAAAGCGACATGCGGCCCTGCCCCCAATGATTGGAGAAATGGCAAATTGATATGCACGCACCATTGCAACGGCCACACGTCCAGATAAAGATTGTTTTTTATTCATTGATTTCTTGTTTGCGCAGATAGTTCAAGGCCTTTTTCATTGCGACGCGACCGGACGTACGGTCTGCATCCAGTATTCCACGACGAATAACAAACACGTAATCCCATTCTGGTCGCATCATATGTTCATTAAAGGCAATCCAATCCCGGATTAAACGTTTCGCACGATTCCTGTCAACGGCATGTTTAAAAGTCTTTTTTGTGACGATAAGGCCGTATCGTGCATCATCTGGGAATTTTGCCTTTTTTGCCCGCACCAGAAAGTACGCACACTTACCCACGGGGTCATTTGGCCCCATGGCAAAATCTTCATGTCTTTTTATTGTATCACGTATCATAGTGGGCACATAATACCACAATATACGATAAATCAAATAAATTTGTTGGCCTGTCTTGATTTTTTATACATCGTGATTTATAGTTTTTAAAAATGTAAAATTATGGGGAATTTATTATGTATAACTGGTTAATGAAATTTTTTTCTGCGGATATGGCAATTGATTTGGGAACGGCAAATACACTGATTTATGTCAAGGGACGTGGCATTGTATTGAACGAACCATCGGTTGTTGCGGTGGCTGAAAACCGATTGATGGGGCGCAAAGAAATTTTGGCGGTGGGAACCGAAGCAAAACAGATGTTTGGTCGTACGCCCGGTACAATTTCGGCCGTGCGCCCCCTGCGTGACGGTGTTATTGCGGACTTTGAAGTCGCCGAAGAAATGATTAAATACTTTATT
>JAZSNY010000011.1:0-4046 GCA_045536625.1 Candidatus Enterousia sp. | reverse complement strand
CCGTCGCAATCTTTATGGCACGCACCGGCCACAGCAAAGACGACATAGCCGAATACATCCGCAACAACTATTACCCGACATGCGACTGCTTGGCGGATTTACAGGAATACTATGATTGGGATTCATCGTGCCAGGGAACGGTACCACCCGCCCTGCAATGTTTCTTTGAATCAACGGACTTTGAAGACGCAATCCGCAATGCAATATCAATCGGTGGCGACAGTGATACCATTGCCACAATCACAGGCTCTGTCGCCGAAGCATACTATGGCATCCCACACGAACTAATCGACCAGGCAAAAACCTATATCCCCGACGATTTGTTGGAGATTGTAATGGGGTTTGAGAATCAACAGCCCTAAAATATATTGATAATCCCATGTATGTTTTGATATATTTTCCTATATAACATGGATACAGAAACACATAAGATTTTTATTAAAGGCGAAGATCTGACCAAAGATATTCTGCTGATAGAACCCGATGGCAATAAAATAAATGTCATGTTTAAAAACGGTCGGTCATACTCCTACAGCAGAAGTAGTATTAGATTAGAACCAATAAAACAGGATGAGCAAAGAGCAAAAAAAATATTTGCATACTTGCGTTCGATTGCGGATTCTGTAGGTTTGAACAACGATTATGGTCAGAATATTTTGCTTAAAAACCTTAATCGCATTAACGAAAAATCCAAAGAAACCGTATTATATGACTTTTTATCTGGCGAATACAGGGACAATAACAGCAAGATATCAGATACGCCGTTGTACCCCTTTGGATTTAATATTAGCCAACAACAGGCCGTTGATAATGCACTGACCAACCAGCTGTCTATTATTGAAGGGCCACCGGGGACCGGAAAAACGCAAACTATACTGAATATCATAGCAAATATTGTAATGGCGGGGAAAACGGTTGCCGTGGTTTCTGCAAACAATTCTGCGACCGCCAATGTGCTGGAAAAACTGCAAAAATACGATTTGGGATTTATGGCGGCTTTTCTGGGCAGCAGTTCAAACATTGCCGCATTTAACCAAACAGATCATAAATTACCAGATATGTCTGATTGGCACAGAAGCAACAAATGGGCAAAATCCACCATAAAGAAAATCAAAACACTGCATGAAAAGCTGCTGACCATGCTGGCCGAACAAAACAGAACGGCGAAAAACAAACAAGAATTTGATGCGCTGAACACCGAATACCAGCACTTTCATGCACAAAATCCAAATATAAACGAATCCCATATCAGTCACCTGAGTGATGACAAAGCGATGCGGCTTTGGCTGGCATACGAGATTTTTGCCCAGCGCAATCGCCGTCCAAACCTGATTGAACGTATAATATTTCGTTATAGATACAAAATAAAAGATAAACAATTCTTTCACAGCGATGTTGAAACGGTGATAAAAACCTGTCAACAGGCTTGGTATACAAAGCGTATAGCAACCCTGTCCCAGGACATCGAGCAATCAGAAAAGAAACTTGCAAAATTTAATTTTTCAGAAAAAATCAAACAATATACCGATTGGTCAATGCAGTTGGTCAAAGATAATCTGGCAAAAAAATATAAAAAGCTGGAACGGGCCACAAATCCGGCTGATAAAGATTTTCTGAAATCATACCCTGTAATTCTTAGTACGACATATTCCCTTTCAAATTGCCTATTTGATGGGATTTTTGACTATGTGATAATTGACGAGGCATCCCAGGTTGATTTAGTTACTGGTGCGCTGGCATTGGGATGTGCACAGAACGCAGTAATTGTCGGCGACTTAAAACAACTGCCCAACGTTGTGGACACAGAAAACGCAAAAACAACCGATGCGATTTTTGATAAATTTGAAATCCCAGAGGTCTACAGGTATAAAAATCACAGCTTGCTGTCGACCGTTACAAAACTGTTCAAAGACATACCATCTGTTATGTTACGGGAACACTACAGATGTCACCCAAAGATTATTGAATTTTGCAACCAACGTTTCTATGGTGGCCAGCTTATTTCCCTGTCCAGGCCAAATACCGACCGTTCGCCCTTGGTTGTATATAAAACTAAAATCGGCAATCACGCCCGAAACCATACCAACCACAGACAAATTGACGTTATTGTTGACGAGATTATTCCGCAACAAAAATTAAATGTAAACGATGACAGTCTGGGCATTGTGACACCATACAGGAATCAGGTTACCGCCCTGCAAAACATATTCAAGGATACAAAGGTTCAGGCCGATACGGTTGATAAATTCCAAGGACGTGAGAAAAACATAATTATTCTATCTATGGTTGATAATCAAATTTCAGAATTTGCGGATCAGCCCAATCGACTAAACGTGGCCATATCACGTGCCATAGACCAACTAATCGTTGTAACCAATGGCAATGAAGAAGAAAAAGACACAAATATTGGCGCCCTGATTGACTATATTAACTATAATAACCTGACCGTTGTGCAAAGTGATATAAGTTCAGTGTTTGATTGTTTATACAAGTGCTATGCGGAAAAACGCAGACAAATGATAAAGTCCAGTGTTTCAGAATTTGACAGCGAAAACGCTATGTACGATTTAATCACAGAAGTATTAAAAACAGAACAATTTAATATCTTTGATGTTGCGCTGCACGTGCCATTAAAATCAATTTTCAACGATTTATCAAAACTAACCAACGAAGAATACAGTTATGCAAACAATATCATGACACATTGCGATTTTCTGATATTTGATCGCGTTACTAAAAAGCCTGTATTAGGGATAGAGGTTGACGGCACCAAATACCACCACGAAAACACCAAACAATATGAACGCGATAGAATGAAAGACAGTATTTTTGCCACCTATAACATCCCGCTTATTCGCTTTAGAACAGATGGCAGCCAAGAAAAAGCGAAACTTATTCAAGCCTTATCAAAATTGATATCCGGATAAATATCGCTAGTTTTTTTCATTCCCCATCTGGGATTTCGGGGCTGGATACTTCGGTAATGTCGTCAAATGGGATTTTGGTTTTGACTATGGTGATGTATCGGTATTCGGGGTCTATGCGGGTGACTATGCCTGTTATGGTGTCATAGGCATCGGTCCGGTAAAATCGCACCGTTATCATCATGCCCTTTTTAACCAGCGCAAGTTTCCGTGATAGTCGTTCGGCGGCATCACCAATCAATTCCCGTCTGGGTTCAACCACCCGATTTTTAGCCAGCACCATCGCATAGTACCCACGCAGGGCCGCAAACGGCATAAACTGTTTTGCACGTGCGGTATTATCAGCCATTGTGTCCCCCAACCAAAGTATTACGTTTGCGACCGGTGGACTTCTCGTGATAATTTATGCCACGCAGAACGGCATTCTTGCCAAATTTACCCTTGATATCCAGCAATGCGTGTTGCAGTTTACTTTCGCGTTCGTCGGCCGTTGTGTCCGCAAATAAATCCAGTTGCAGATGTACCGTATCCGCATCGACCAGGTTTCCCAACCACACCGTCAATTTATGTATCGGCGTGCGTTTGTCGGTTGTTTCCCGATACAATCGCATAAACTCCGCCACCAATGTCTTGTAAGACGATGTGTGCGCTGGCAATTTACGACTGCCCCCGGTTGCCCGTCGCATATCCCGTGAATACCCCACCGACAGAGATATCTCATCCGCCACCAGGTTCTTTTCCACCAATTCCAAGACCAGGTTGTCCACCATTTCCTGCATCACAATCTGTGCATCGTCAAAGTTATAGTCTTCGAACAGAATCTGGCCGTTGGATAATGAATGGGATTTCGCCTGATAATTATTAATGTCGGCAATCGTGCAAGGCTCGATGCCGTTCGCATGGTCAATCAGGTATTCTGCATTTGTGCCGAACTCACGATACAGGGTGTCTGCCGGCATTTGCGTCACCCCATACAGGTCATACGCACCATATTTTTCCAGTCGCCTTGCAATGCCCGCCCCGATGTTCCAAATGTCTGTTATCGGCCGATGGTGCCACAGGTGCTGGCGGAACGATTCCGCATCCAGGTATCCAATATGGTCGGGGACTTTCTTGGCCGTG
>JAZSNY010000041.1:0-5179 GCA_045536625.1 Candidatus Enterousia sp. | reverse complement strand
AGTTGATCATTTGGTTTTCTTCCTAAGACCGCTTGGCCTCCGACTTTGATAATTTCATCCAAATAAATCCCGGACAATTCACGCGTAGAAATATCACCATCCAAATTTGGCAAAGAAACATTTGGCAGGGTATTTTCACGCACGGCGCCAATAACCGGGATTTGTTCCATCGCGACATTACGCCAAATTTGTTCCCCCAATGGCGAAATATACCCCTGAATTAATCGCATCATTTCCGTGTCAGACAACGCAAAGCCATGCGCACGACTTGTCCCCGCCAAACTGGAACCGGCACCCAAATCGGTCTTGCACTGAATAAACACGGGCACTTCGGACCTGCGCGCCGCGGTCAATGCACGACACATCCGCGCAAAATCATTTCCGTGCACACACATAACACGCCACCCCGCCGCCGCCATACGCGCCGGCACATCAATATCCGTTTGAGCCACACCATCAATACTAAGCCCATTATCATCCCACAACAAAATTAAATTATTCAGTTTATACCGACCGGCCATGGCGATTGATTCCTGGGCCACGCCCTCCATCAAGTCCCCATCGGAACACAGACAATATACATACCCATCGGCCCGGTTTATTTTTTCGGCCATCGCCAAACCAACGGCGTTACCAACCCCCTGCCCCAGGGGGCCTGTTGTTGCATCAACACCGGCAATTCCATATTCCGGATGCCCCGGCAACCCACCAACCCGACGAAAAGAATTCATGTCACCAACATCATAGCCCGCCAATTTTAAAACAGAATACAACAGCGCACTGCCATGACCGGCGGACAACACAAACCTATCCACCCCCCTGCGCAAAAAATTGGCAAACACCGTCGTTACAATATCCGCCGCCCCCAACACAATACCGACATGCCCACTGCCCGCGGTACGAATTGCATGCAACGCCCACGCCCGCACGGCATTGGACATTTCTTTTAAATCTTTGGAATTATAGTTCATATGTGATATTATATCACAAAAAGGACGCATATAAAATGTTAAAAATTTGGACAGACGGTTCATGCCTGGGCAATCCGGGCCCGGGCGGTTGGGGCTTTGTTGCAACCGACGGTAAAAACACCGCCGAACGCAGTGGCGGCGAACGCAACACAACGAACAATCGCATGGAATTAATGGCGGTAATACGCGCATTAACGGCGGCCGCACGCCACAACGAATTGGAAATACATACCGACAGCCAGTATGTAAAAAACGGCATGCAATCATGGCTAAAAAATTGGAAAAAGAATAATTGGCGCACCGCGACAAAACAACCGGTCAAGAACCAAGACCTGTGGCAACAGTTGGATGCCCTGGCATCAACAAAAACAATACATTGGCATTGGGTCAAGGGTCACGCCGGCATCGACATGAACGAACGCGTCGACACACTGGCACGGACAGCCGCCGAAAGTTTTAAATAATAAAACCGCCGAAACGGCGGTTCTATTATCCACGAAATCCCATCGCAACAATAAACATTTCCACGCTGTCTTTACGCGAAGAAGGCGGCTTGATATGATGAACCACTTCAAACCTTTCTTTGATTTGTTTTAACAAATCCTGGGTTGTACCACCGGTAAACGATTTACACACAAACGTCCCACCCGGCTTTAATGCACGCAACGCAAAATCAAACGCATATTCCAACAGCACCATTTGACGAATATGATCTGTCTTTTTATGTCCAACGGTATTTGGCGCCATATCAGAAACAATCACATCTGCGGTACCACGCCCCATTTCATCCGGCGCCAAGCCCAACTTTTCTTCCAACCAGCGCAACGCTTCATCCGAAGTAAAATCCCCCTGATATGTTTCAACGCCCACGATTGGTGAAATTTCCAACAAATCCATTGCAAAAATCTTTGACTTGGGATATGTACGCGCAATATATTGCGACCAAGAACCCGGCGCCGCCCCCAAATCTACAATCACCTGACCATTACGCAGAAATTTGAACTTTTCGTTCATTTCAATCAATTTATATGCCGCCCGTGCACGATAGCCATCCTTGTGCGCACGCGCAACATACGGATCCGCCGCCTGACGTTGCAACCAAGCGACCGAAGATTTTTTTCCCGCAATTTTTTTGTTTGTTATTTTCATTGTTTTTACTTAACGTCGCAAAGCCATTTCGCTTGCCTGACGTTTTTGCACCTGTTTTTTCACCATATTTGAAAATTTAGACGCGCGCCTTAACGCCCAATCACGCGGAAACAAAAAGAATTTATTTTCATCCACCGCAAATATATAGCTCTTTTTCCCATGATGTTCATATGTTACCGTTACCTGATACCCCATAAACATATGACCTTTATCATCATAGTCCTGATAAAATTCAACTGGCTCGGTTACCGCCACCGGCGTCCAATCAAACAACAATTTAAATTTTTTTACAGCATCTTTTATATTCATAATTAATTTCCTTGTGGTTTTACCCCCGGCATACCGCCCTGGGACTGCATACGTGCCATAACGGCCTCCATACCGCCCATACGCTGAATCATTGCCATTTGCTGTTTCATTTTTGTATATTGCTTAATCATATGCTCAACATCACGAACGGTACACTTTGCGGTATCCGCAATACGCGCCTTGGCATTGGCAAAAATCTTTTCCGGCTCGGCCCTTTCCGCCGGTGTCATTGCCTCTAAAATTTTTATCTGCGCATCAACACTACCATCCTTGATTTTTTCTTTCATTGCACCAACCGCATCCTTCATTCCCGGCACCATCTTTAACAATCCACTAAAATTACTCATTTTCTTAATCTGTTTTAATTGTGCCAACATATCATTCATGTCAAACTGTCCGGACATCATGCGTTGGGCTGTTTCCCGCATACCAGACGGCATTTTATCCACCCCCAAATCTTTTTCCGCCGCTTTGACATCTGCCTCGGAAAAATTAGCTTCTTGAACTTTATTTTTCTTTTTACCAAAACCAAACATAATCAACTACTCCTTTTTCTGTTTTACTATTTTATTAACTTTTACCGAATTGTCTAGATACTTCTTTAAATATTTTCCCGTTTGCGATTCCGGAACCATTGCAACATCTTCTGGTGTACCCATGGCAATAACCTGACCACCACCCGCACCACCGGTGGGACCTAAATCAATAATCCAATCTGCGGTCTTAATAACTTCCAGGTTATGTTCAATAACAATAACTGTATTTCCCTGCTCGACCAATTCGTGCAAAACAGACAACAGCAGTTTAATATCTTCAAAATGCAGCCCGGTCGTCGGCTCATCCAATATATAAATTGTTTCGCCCGTACTGCGCGCGGCCAATTCCTTGGACAATTTTATACGCTGTGCCTCGCCCCCCGATAAATCCAACGAACTTTGGCCCAATTTTATATAATCCAACCCCACGCGCTTTAACAATTCCAGTTTTCGCGAAATCTTTGGCACATTAACAAAAAATCTGTACGCTTCCTCAACCGTCATATTCAAAACATCGGCGATTGATTTTCCCTTATACTTTACCGCCAGGGTTTCTTCGTTATAACGCGTTCCATGACAACAATCACATTCCACATACACATCCGCCAAGAAATTCATTTCTATCTTAATTTGTCCATCCCCCTGACACGCCTCGCATCTACCACCTTTGACATTAAAGGAAACACGCCCCGGCCCATATCCACGCGCTTTGGCCTCGGGCAGACCTGCAAAGAAATCACGGATATCACCAAACACACCAGTATACGTTGCCGGGTTACTGCGCGGGCTGCGCCCAATGGGGGATTGGTCAATATCAACAACTTTGTCCACATTTTCCATACCCGTAATAATATCATGCGCCCCTGTTTCCATTTTTGAATTATATAACGCACGCATCAATGCCGGATACAACGTATTTAATAACAACGTTGACTTTCCAGACCCCGACACACCGGTCAACGCAACAAATTTTCCCAATGGGAACTCCACCGTAACATTTTTAAGATTATTCCCACGCGCCCCGTGCACAACAATAGATTTTCCATTACCTGCGCGTCGTTTATTTGGCACCGCAATTTTACGCATACCCGATAAATATTGTCCGGTAATGGAATCTTTATTTTTTACCACCTGTGCCGGCGTTCCCGCGGCAATAACATTGCCACCATTAATTCCCGCGCCACGACCAATATCCACCAAAAAATCCGCCGCACGCATTGCATCTTCGTCATGTTCAACAACGATTACGGTATTGTCTTTGTCACGCAGCATCTTCAGGGTTTCCAACAATTTATCATTATCCGCCTGATGCAAACCAATGGAAGGTTCGTCTAAAACATATAATACACCGGATAAACCACTGCCAATCTGTGATGCCAAACGGATTCGTTGCGCTTCGCCCCCGGACAAAGTCCCCGCCATACGCGACAACGTCAAATACCCCAACCCAACATTTTGCAGAAAATACAGGCGATCTGTAATTTCACGCAAAACTATTTTTGCAATATCATTATCCTTTTGCGACAAATGCGTCGGCAAATCACGGAACCACGCCAAAGAATCATCCACGGACATATCGCAAACATCCATAATATCGGCATCATTTATACGCACACATAACGCATGAATATTCAACCGCTTGCCATGGCATACCGGACACGGCTTTTCAGATTGATATTTTGCCAATTCATTGCGCATCGCATCCGAATCGGATTCACGCCAACGTCGTTCTATATTTGGGATAACACCTTCGTACGGTTTTTCGTAAACATACCCGTTCCAGTTTATTTTAATCGTCTCGTCCCCACTGCCATACAAAATCAAATCTTTTTGTTCCTGGGTCAATGTGTGCCACGGTTTAGACAATGGAATTTTAAACTTTTTATGCAACGCATCCAACAGATGTTCAAATTGGCTTAACATCCCGCCACGCGACCATGGCGCAATCGCCCCACCCAATATGGACCTGGATGGATCCGGCACCACCAAATCCGGCGACATGTTTAGCTGCACCCCCAACCCATCACAATTTTGACACGCCCCCATTGGCGCATTAAAAGAAAACAATCGCGGTTCAATTTTCGGCACCGTAAAGCCACTGACCGGACATGCATAATTTTGCGAATATAACGTATCTTCATTGGTGTCCAAACGTCGTACCAATACAGACCCCGCGACCAAACGCAACGCCCCTTCGAACGAAGCATACAAACG
>JAZSNY010000020.1:0-21721 GCA_045536625.1 Candidatus Enterousia sp. | reverse complement strand
ACGCCCCATGTTTCTTCTAATGCTTTGGACAGTTCAACTGCTTCCAAAACGGTCAATTTTGACAATTCTTCAACTAATTTCTGAATGTCTGCCATTTTATTACTCCTAAGTTTGTTTAGGTCAGAATATCGCTATTCTGATTTTATTGTTCTTTTTTTCCATACTCTGCAGAAACGCGCGCAAGACGTGATCCCGGTTCAACCAAGATACGCGCAATAGTGCCACGGATTTCCAACAGGGAAGGAAGCTTGGATAATTGCAATACGCCGTCCGCATTCAGGACGTCCGCATCCATTTTACCGCCCAAAATTGTCAAATTTGGATGTTCATCCGCAAATTTGGCCAATACCTTGGTAACCGCCAAACCGTCAGTTGCAACCGCAACCGCAGTCGGACGACGCAGCATATCGGACACAGGTTCGAATTCGGTGTCTTTTAACGCCAATTTCATCAAACGGTTTTTAACGACCTTGAATACAGAAACCAATGGGCGCAATTCATTGCGCAAGGTTTCGAATTCACGTACAGTCAAACCGTTGTTTTCAATTACGAAAACACCGTTCGCTTCTTTCAGGGACGACTGCAACGCTGAAATCAGATCTGATTTTTCTTCGCGTTTCATCTATTTTTCCTTCAAGCTTCTGTTTTGTTAACTATCCATCCGGGGTTCCCCGGGTGGGGCCATGGTTCCTGCCCCAAAGAATTTTTTCTTTGTCTATGATGGAAATTAAGTGTCGCCACACCATCAGTCTTGGACAGAAATCTGTTTTTGCGACCAGGCATACATACACCCGGTCGCAATTAATTATTTTGCATCAACCTTTAAACCAGGTCCCTGGGTTGTCGCAACGGAAATACCCAAGATATACTGACCCTTGGAAGATGCAGGTTTAACCTTTTTCAACTGGTCAATCAAAGCAACCGCGTTTTCAACCAATTTATCGGTCGCAAATGACATTTTACCAATGCCCGCGTGGATGATACCCTTCTTTTCTGCACGGTATTCAATCTGACCCGCCTTGGCGGACGCAACCGCTTCGGCAACGTTGTTTGTAACCGTACTCAATTTTGGATTCGGCATTAAGCCCTTGGGGCCCAAAACACGTGCAATCTTTGACATTTTTGGCATCATATCCGGTGTCGCAATTACGCGATCAAAATTGATATTGCCGGCCGCAACAGAATCAATCAAATCTGCACCACCAACAACATCGGCACCGGCCTTTTTCGCTTCGTCCGCAGCGTTTTCAGTAAATACCGCAACGCGTACAGATTTACCCGTGCCATTTGGCAGGGACAACATACCACGAATATTCTGGTCAGCCTTGGTAACATCGATGCCCAAACGAACAGCGATTTCCAATGTTTCATCAAATTTCTTGGATGTGTATTCACGCAATGCGTCAATCGCTTCGGCCAAAGAATAAACTTTGTCCGTGTCCAAGTTTTTCCAAGTTTGCTGTTTCTTAGTTAATTTCATGATATTACTCCCCTACCTTTACGCCCATAGAACGGCACTGACCCGCAACGATATTCATAGCAGATTCAATGGAAGAGCAATTCAAGTCCGGCATTTTGGCTTCGGCAATTTCTTTTAATTGCGCCTGGGAAATTGTACCCACAAAATCACGACCCGGCTTATGGGAACCGATTTTCAACTTTAATGCCTTTTTAATATAATATGACACCGGTGGCAATTTCATAATAAATTCGAAACTGCGGTCCGTATAAACAGTGATAATACATGGAATCGGCATACCCGGTTCTTTATCAGATGTTTTGTCATTAAACTGTTTGCAGAATTCTGCGATGTTAACACCAGCAGCACCCAACGCCGGCCCAATTGGTGGCGCAGGATTAGCCTGTTTTGCAGGGACGACCAATTTGACCAATCCCTTAACTTCTTTCTTTGCCATTTTTCACTCCGTTTTTTTCGTTTGTGTCGTGGTACGATATGGCGTATCTACCACGGTTTGCTGTGATTTTACATGATATTTTTCAGAAAACCACAAAAATTTTATTATATCTTTTCCACCTGTTCAAATTCCAGTTCCATACTGGTTTCACGACCAAACACCAGAACCGTCACAGTCATTTTCTGCTTAACATTATCAACTTCGGATGCAATACCGTTAAAGCCCGCAAAAGGACCATCGATAACATGCACCTCTTGCCCGACTTCGTACATAACATCTTCGGTAACAACAGAACCTTCTTCGACCTGTTTCATCAGGCGGTGGGCTTCGGCCTCGGTCACGGCAATGGGTTTATTGCGCGCACCCAAAAACATTACAACCTGGGGAATCTGCTTGACCAATGTAAATGTTTCATTGTTCATAACCATCTGAACAACGATATAGCCCGGGAAGAATTTTCTTTCGGCCTTGACACGCTTGCCCGCCTTAATTTCGGTCACTTCGCGGGTCGGAACCATAATTTCACCAAACAAAGCATTCAGGCGACGTTTGTCAATCTGTTCGCGCAAACCGCGCGCAACTTTGTCTTCACAACCAGTATGAACATTTACAACAAACCACTGCATTTTATCTTCCATTTTTGCCCCCTTGCCTATCTCATTAAAATACCCAACCAACAATCGCGTTTAAAATACTGTCCACAACAAAGAAGAACAGCGCAGCAACCGCAGAAAACACCAAAATCATGATTGTCGCACGAACAACAGCGTCACGCGACGGCCAAACAACCTTGAACCATTCGCTGCGCACAGACTTAAAAAAATCCAGTATCTTTTTCATAAAAATCGCCCAAAATTACGTAATTTTAACTGGCAGGGACAGAAGGAATGTTCGCCATCGCTCACCACTCGTACCGGTTTCGTTTCGCCAACGCTTACAAAACCTTACTCGTATGCGAACCCAACATTTTATTATTCGGGTTCAATTCCATCGCCCCAGCTTTTCCAAAACACACCCACGGTTATGTTTTGAAAAATCTTGGCAGGGGCAGAAGGAATCGAACCCTCATCCGCGGTTTTGGAGACCGATATTCTACCGTTGAACTATGCCCCTGAACAGACCGTAACCACACCCGTTGGCACGCCACAGTCTGCGACAGGATAGCACACCAACACAAAAAATCAAGTGGAAATATTATAATATTTTTTCTTTTTTCACGCAAGAATATTTTTATAGCACCTATATTTTTGACCACTCAACTTTTTCCTTGCATATGGGGCGTTTTTTTGTCTACAATCAACATAATCAAGAGAGAGGAAAACCGTGCGAAATCGCGTAGAACCGCCCATTTTACTATCCCGAATAATGACGTTCGTGTTGGCGGGCGCACTGGTTGCGTTGGGGGCGTTGGCCGCAACGCTATATAAAATGTTTCCACTGAACCGACCACAGATTTTCTTTTTAACAACCGAAGTGCGCGATGATTTGAATGTAAAATTGGTTGAAATGCCACCAGAAAGTACCTATTTGGATGCCTACAAGGTTGCATTTGTTCGCGAATACATTAGACATAGAAACGAAGTCTTTACAAATCCGACTGTTATGCAAAAAAAATGGAATGCACAAGACGGCATTGTTCGGGTCACATCCACCGACAATGTTTATTCAGATTTTTTAGGCACCGATATGTTTCGTGCGATAATGAGTGGCATGCCAGGCTTTAACTTTCATTGCCCGGTAAATTTCATCGAGGCGCCGACACGCAGGACAGATAACACAACACGTGAAACATATTATTCAACGAAAATCAGATATTTCTGTACAGACAATAACACTGGACAGACCATGCCAAAAGATTATACAATTAAAGTGAAAATTGACGAGGAGGCGGGCAAAACGCTAAGATGGGTTGACAGAATTGAAAACCCGTTGGGCCTGCGTGTAACGGAATACAAGATCGTCGAAGGCGACGGTGACCCGTTAAATACAGGATTCCGTGGGGCACCACAAAAGATAGAATAGGAAGGATTGGCATGAGTTTTGTAAATTTATTTAAGTTGAATATATCGGTGTTGTGTATGGCCGTCGTGTTGGGCGCCCCTGCGTATGCGCAATCATATGGCATCCAAGAGGCATGGGATAACCCAACCGCAAATATGGCAATGGGCAGCACAAAACCCGGATATGCCCAGTTGGCATGGTCGGCGGGCAGTGTTTTGCCAATCAAATTGCGTAATGGTATGGTTACGATGGTATCTTTGCCAAATGGCGAACAGATTGTAGATGCGGTTGTTGGCGACCAGGGACAATTTACGATTGATGCGACCCAGGGCGAACGCACGATGTTTATTTCCCCCCTGCCCGAAAATCAGGGATCGGACACCAACATGATTGTTACGGGAAAATCGGGAAATAAATACATATTGTACCTGCGCGCAGAACCATCTAATTCCAGCGAAATAACATATTCCCAGGTTGATATTATTTTGGACGGCAATGCGACACTACCAATGGCGGGGGGCGCCACAACCACATCGGGTGGTGCGAAATCCATATTCCAAAAGGCCGCACCACAGACATCGGTCGTGGGCGCGGATGGCGAAGACTATGGTTGGATAAAGTCCATGAAAATCGACCCGTCAGAATTCAGATTTGATTTGGACATTTTTGTTCCAAACCCGGACGATTACGTTATTGCGCCGGAACGCGTTTGGCGTGATAGAATCTTTACATACATTGACTTTGGCGACAAAGTTATTTCCATGACCCAACGTCCGGTCGTGTCTTTGTTGGTCGAAGGGGGCGAATCGCCCGTTGGATTCCGTACCGATGGCGAAGATGGACGTCTGTTGATTGTCGAAGCCGTTGGTGATATGGTTCTGCGCAGTGGGCAACGTATTGTATGTATCAAAAAACGTGAAAAGCCGTTCTTGATTGCGGATACGGCATCGGTAATGGCCCTGGCCGAGGCAAATGTTGCGCAAAGCATGCTGTCGGGGCAATCACTGAACAATATTGCGTATACAGACAGTATGGCCGCAATGAGCATGGGCACAAACTATACCGGGACACCAATGTTTGTTGGGAACGCGCAAATGACCAATCCGGCAACGGGCGCGGGTTATTATATGCCGGCGGGCTTTACCGTCCCACAGGCAATGCCACAATCATCCGGCAGTGTCGTTAACATGTTGCCACAACAGCGCAATACTGCGGGCGCATATTTACCACAAACAAACATCCCATTGATTGCCAGCAATCAAATTGGTGTCGCGGTTGAATTGAAATCCGATACTTCGGTCAAGGCACTGGAAGAATATTGGAATACGTTGATGGCGAAATTCAGTGGCGAAGATGGCCAGGGATTGTTGACCCCGTACAAAAACATGGTGTTCTTTGCAGTTGATGAACAGGGGGTCGGCGACCTGGGGGCCGAGGCATCCAGTGCACGCCAATATCGTCTGCGCGTCGGACCATTGGCGGATATAGATACGGCACAAACACTGTGTGATAAATTGTTGCGTTTCAGCGGAACCAGTTGCAGCGTTGTTCGTATGCAATAAACATGTGGGTATTGGGGGATGAGTAAGTTTAAAGAAAAATTTTCGGAACTGCGTAACAATACGCCACGTCGTGTGCAGTGGTTGTTGATGGCGGTGGCCTTTATCGTTGTTATTATACTGTTGACACTGTTATTTAGCGGTAATGACAAAAATGATGCCGATATTGCGGCAACCAGTGCAGGGCCGGCATCGCTGATAATCGAACCAGATTTGATTAACTGGGCCGATACATCGGTTGGCGAAACCAAAGAACAGACGATTGATATAACCGCAACACAACCGGCAATCGTTACAAATGTTGAAAGACACGACGAGATCGCGGGATATGATATCAAAGATACTTGTGTAGCAATAAAAGAGATAGGTCAAACAAGTAAATGCCAGATATTTGCGACCTATGCCCCGGGGGCAGCAATGTCCACAAAACAGACAACCGTTACAATTGTGTGGCACAGGGCCGATGAAGACGAAACCATGGCGCATCGCGATAAAATTGTCCTGACACTGGGGGCGGTGGTGCCGGTCATAGAATCAAAGCCTGCGCCACAACCCGCACCGCAGCCGGTTGTTATGCCAGAGCCCGAACCCGAATCGGAACCAGTTGTTGCAGAAGAACCGGTGTCGGTTCGCGAAGAAATTGTACGCGAGGTTGAGGCAATAGCCCCACCGGTTGTGGCACCAAGGAAGACCGTTGTAGAGGAAGAAAAGATTATTATTCCCGATGGATGTTCGGACTTTGCTTTTCCGGGATATAATAATGCGGGACGTCAAATTGGATGGATTAAACCAAGTGGTGGTGCATACTATTTCCATACATTTTCCGACACAGATTGCAGTGACCCCACAGGTACATATAACCCTGACAACGGTATCATAACCGATGAAGCGGGAAAAAAGATAGGAACCGATGCAGATCACATTGGATTTGCCACAATTACATCGGGCGAAATGCCGGCATTGTCCAATGTACCGGCAATAAAACCGGTGTATCGCGCAACACAAAACGACGCACCGAGCGACAGCGGTGGCATGGGGCGCCTGGGGGCGGACGGGATTGAAACACTGGAAAGCGGGATAAAAAAACGTGACTTTGAAGAAGTGACATACGGAACATCAGGAGATAGCACTGCAGTTGTAGCATCGCAACCATATGACAGAAGTTTTGTCTTGCGCCAATACAAGCCAATTCCCGCCACCATCGTGTCAGAGGTTCGCGCCGATGCAGAAGTTTATCAAAAAGGTAAACCTTTGCCTGTACGCGCAACAGTAGACAGAAACGTTTATTCAGATGATGGACGCAATATTATTATACCAACGGGAACATTAATGTTGGGATATGTAACAGGGGATTTACCAGGTCCATACAAGGCAATTGGTCGCATGCAGATAGAATGGTACCAATTTATACGCCCCGATGGAGTCGAGTTTAATTTTAATGATAATAATCAACCTTTTGCCGGGGACGCCCAGGGACGTGTGGGCGTGCCGGGACGTGGCAGCACGGATTACTTGGAACAGTTCTTTATGCCAATGCTGACCGCGGTTGTTCCAGCGGCGGTTAATTTGATTGCTCCAATCAGTGACAGATTTGTCAATCAAATTGATCTTGACAACAATACTGTTGTGCAAAGTGGAACCATGCGTTCATCGGAATTGGCCAAGAACGAAATTATTACCGCATGGAATCAGGTGGCCCAAAAGTTAATGGTTGACATGATGGATAATACCGTACCGCCATTTACGATTGCGGCCGGGACACGCATTACGGTGTATTCGCCTGAGGATTTAATTGTGGTATGCCCAGATACTTCAAAACAATGTCATGTGGCAAAATACTATACAAAATCACAGAACCAGGAACGTTTTGACTACAATACTGCCCCTAGACCAAAGCCAAATTATGATGACGGCAGTTGGATTGGTCAGGTACGCTCGTTTGCAGTTGCAGATTATTGTACAGAAGATGGAGGTGTTGTGCCTGCGTGTAAAAATAATGGTGAGTGTGGCGGATATGATTACAGAACTATACTGTTCTATTGTCAGTCAAATCAATATAAAGCAATAAATATGGCACGACAGGAACAGGTATTCCAAAATCAACAAAGCACAACGAACAAGAATAGCATTGCATCTATTGCCAACGATCAAAAGGCATACAATGAACAGGTTTTGGGATTAAAATACAATGAAGAAACTGGGGCCATAGAAAATCCATTTAATGCCCCGCCCCCAGTAGCTGCAGAAACCGCGGATGTGCTGTTATGCCTGGATGGGACGGAACCGGATGCAAACGGTTGCTGTACCGGGGAAATATATACCGATATGGGGGACCAGGGATTTAATTGCTGTCCGGAATCGGGGGGCGATTGTTTCCCGCCAATGTTCTGAAAATAACCCGCCAAATGGCGGGTTTGTTTTTGGAATTAAATTTTGCGCGCAAAATTGCGCGCTTTTTCTTATTACAGGTGTGATATGAAGATTAAGAAAAACAAGGAATGTGCCGATTCGTTTTAATTTTACAAATTCGAAAACCGAATCTGTTTTCTGATTCGTATTTCAACCGTCGGTTGTAATAATTCACAGGAATCTTTTCTTAGTCTATATATCATAAGTGAACATAAAAAACCAAAGGAGAAAGAAAGTATGACACAAGCACAAACAACCATGGTGGCCGAAAAATTCCAAAATGCAGAACAATTATGGTTTTGGTTTCTGTATTCAAAACAGGTACGCGAAAACAATTTTGGCCGCATGCGGGGAACCCCCACACGCAGACCGTGCGAGGTACTGGATGTTGAAACGCTGATTACAAAATTATACCTGTCGGGAAAATTAAATGATAATCAGTTGTGTGTCATGAAACAATTTGGTGATCGCAGGCGGGCGCCACACCAACATATTTGGGCCGAAAATCGTGCCGCACAAATGTGGGGTGCGGCAATGGCAATATTAGACAAGGCCGCACGTGAACGCGGATGGATTGAATAACCAATGTAAACAAAAGTTTAGATAAGTTATTAGTTTAAAAAAATAAAAAACCTTTGTCATTCCGTGGCTTGACCCCGGAAGCCAGGTTATGCGCGCAAAGCGTGCATAAATAATAAGGATTTCATAACCTGGGTCCCGGTGTCAAGCACCGGGATGACAGAATTTTTACAAAAAAATTCTGTTTATATTTGCTGAACTAAACTTTTATTTACCAAATTAAAATCAAGGGAAATAATATGATTATTATTGGTTTTACACATAAAACATCCAAGGTCTTGCCACGAATTTTTTGTCGGCGTTTTCGACATGTGGCAATAATTGTACCCGACAAAAAAAATTTAGTTATGTTTCAATTTGTGCGATGCGGAAATATTGTAAAAATAAGACTTAACATGCGCGATATTAAATTACTGGGGCGGCACGGATGGCGTTTTGTCTGGGTGACGGGCACCCCACCCCATGATTTTGAAAAAATGCGCGCATTGACGTGCGTACAAATGGCAAAAAATGCAATCGATTTGCGGGATTTTTATATACAAACACCGTGGGCATTATATAAAGCCTTGAATTATAAATAATTCTGGGGCATAATCAGTGTGGACTTTTGAGTAAAAGGTCTGGGTTTTCAAGACCCGTAAATCCACGGCATGCGATGTGTCGTTACGTAAACCTGACCCACGATGTGGTCGGGTATCTGTGGTTATATAACAGGTTTATACCAAAAGCCACAGAGTCATTTGGATTTATGACCTTGAAAATGCCCGACCGTCAATTTTGACGGTTTTTTGTTGGTAAAATAAAGGACATAAAAATGGAAAAAATTTCGGTCATTATACCAGTCTATAACACAGAAAAGTTTCTGAAACAGTGCCTGGGAAGTGTGGTTAACCAAACATATAAAAATTTGGAAATACTGATTATCGATGATGGGTCACCAGACAAATCTGATGCGGTGTATAAACAATTCGCCCTGCAAGATAACAGAATCAAAATAATTAAACAGAAAAACGCCGGTATTTCCGCAGCAAGAAATACAGGATTAAAATTTGCATCCGGTCAATGGGTACATTTTATTGATTCTGATGATTATTTGGATATTGATTACTATGAAAAAATGATGAACGTCGTATACGATGTTAACCCCGACATTATCGCGGGCGGTGTCATTTCCCAAAATTCTGAACTGTATAATATTCAGTATAAAACAACATGTGTGCTGTTTACAAAAACCGAAAAATTCCTGGTAACAAATGCACTGAAAAACTGTACTGTATGGCGGTATGTTTTTAAACGTGATTTTTTACAAAAAAATAATTTAAAATTTGCCGTTGGAAAAATTTTTGAAGATATTCTGTTTATACCAAATGCAATACTGATGGCCAACTGTGTTGTAACCGTACCAAATGCAAATTACCACTATGTTTTTAATAAAGATTCATTGCTGAATAAAAAATATACTAAAAATCACCAGGCACAATATGACTATGCAGAATCTTATTTGAATAGTTTTATAAAACAACACAATTTAGAAGATATAATTAACAGAAGTAAAAATACAGAGGTAACAACATATAAACTAATCGCGTTTAAAATTTTTAGAAAAATTCTTTTTAAAGATACCAACGAAGTAAAGTATTATTTACTGGGGATACGGATTTTAAAAACATATAAAAAATAAATATCCGCCAATCGGCGGATATTTTTTATTTTGTTTGGCGTTTTATAATCTGCATTTGGATAATACCAAAGATGTTAGATACCGTCCAATATAAAACCAAACCCGCCGGCATCCACGCAAACATTACCGTGAATAATATCGGCATCCAACGCATCATACGCTGGGTCTGGGCAATGGCATCATTGCCGGAATTGTTCGATTTTGGGGACTGCAAACGTTGCTGAATCCACATGGTGGCACCCATCATTATCGGCAGGATAAAGTATGGATCCATCGCCGATAAATCCGATATCCACAAGAAATGTGCATTACGCATCGCAACGGATACAAGTAACGCCTTGTACAAGGCAAAGAATATTGGAATTTGAATCAACATCGGCAGACAACCCGACATTGGGGATGTCTTGTGCGTTTGATACAACTTCATCATTTCCATTTGCAAACGCATTTTATCGTTGGCGTACAGTTTTTGGATACGCTGCATTTCAGGCTGCATTTTCTGCATTGCGGCCATGGATGTGTACGATTTACGTGTCAATGGCCACATCAACAGGCGCAACAATATAGTCATGATTATAATCGCAACACCATAGTTCATAACAACATGATGAATACCATTTAACACCCACAACATTGGACGCGCCAGGAACCAAAACCAACCGTAATCAATCGTTTCGGATATGCCCGGAATCTTGGATTCAATGGCATCTAATACAGACTGGTCGCGGGGACCAACAAAAACATTTGTCGTTATGGTGGCGGTGGCACCGGCGGCCACTGGAACCGCAGATGCGGCAGAATCCGACATATATTTATCACCGGACCGTTTCATGCGAATTGTTTGGTCGGGTGCAGAAATGGATGTTACTGTTTCCCAATACTGGTCTGCAAAACCGGAAAAACCATTTGTTGTTGAATACGCGTATGACTTTTTATCCAGTTTATGCCATGCAATATCTTCGGTGTCGGAATTTGCATAAACAATCGCACCGTTCGAAACACCCGATGCGGATTTCATATCATTTTCACGAACAATACGTGCGTATGGTGCAAAGGCAAAATCACGCGCAGAATTATTTTTTATCGTATCGGTTACCGTTATAACATAACCATCCGTCGCCATGGTGCGGGTAAATTCAACACCATCGGAATTGCGCCATGTGTTCGCACCGTCAATATGTTTCCACGGCGTTGTGGATTGGGGCGCGGATGTTCCGGTGGCCAGCAAGCCAACCTCGATATAATCACCGTCGGATGACAGCAATGTTACGGGCGTTGCATCATCGGCAGACGTGACAAAATCGGCCAATTTAACATCCGATATGCGCAGTCCCTGGACCGTGGCAGAAATTTTATCAGACGATATTTCCGTTGTCGGTACGGCCGACAAATCTTCGGTAATTGTGACATCTGCGTTGGGTTGCGAAACCGGTTTTGGTCCCATAATAACACCAATTAGCCACCATGACGCAATGAACAACAGCGTCCACCACAGCAGACCCGAAAACGGAGACCGCTTAGCCGTGGAATTTTTATTGGCGTTCCACATATTAAATCCGGAATTTTTATTATCCATATACTGAACCATTGTTATTTACCATCCTTTATTGTTTGTAAGCATTTACGACGCGCCAAATACATGTTTAGCAAATATAAACCAACACCCACACAGATGCAAATGTCGGCAACATTAAATGCAGGCCAATGCCATCCGCCGATATGAAAATCTAAAAAATCTATTACCGCACCAAAGCGAATACGATCTATTAAATTGCCCAATGCACCGCCCGCAATTAATGCCAAAGGCACGCGTTCATAGTCCCGGGCACGAACAAACAAATAACGCAAAATAAAACCGATTACAAATGCGGTGGCAATAACCAATACAATCGGTGCACCTTCGCCAATCGCACGAAACATAGAAAATGACGTACCAGGGTTCCAGGTAAAAACGATATTAAAGAAATCAAAAACATGCGCCATTAAATATGGAACCGGCACAATTTCCCACGCCGCACCAGACAAAGGAATCGTGCCCGTAATCAGATACAGCAAGAATCCCTTGGTCAACTGATCAAGTAAAATCGTCCCGAAAATTATAGATAAGATTAATACAATTTTTTTCATATGAAAGCCTTCCATGATATCAGGTTGAAATATAGCAACATGTGTACATAAAATCAAATAAAATGTCCCCAAATTCGGGGACATTGTTTTGGGCAATTATTCATTGTTTGTAACCGTTGAAAGCGCCGCATAATTATTATCACGCATATCACACAACAGTTCATCTATCTGCCTGTCTGATACGCCCATATGATATAAAACGCCCGCCCCCAACGAAAATGATGTTTCAATTGTTTCGGGCAATGCAGATACAACGCCTTCGCGCATTAAAATCTGCGAATCGGCCAGATTGCGTGCACGGGCAAATATTTTGACGCGGGGCGCAATTGATTTAATAGACAATACTGTTCGACGGGCCGTGGACGCATTATCCAACGCAACAACAACCGCACGCACACTGCGTGGGCGCAAACCAAATTCGCGCAAAACATCACGCGAAGTTGTATCGCCATAGACAACATTAAAGCCCATTTCACGCCCCATCATAACCGCATTTACATCCATATCTATTGCAACATAGGCAATCGCCCGGGCATCCAACATTTGGCATACAATCTGACCAACACGGCCAAAGCCACAGACAATTACGGCAGGTTTAATTTTGCTATCCGCATCATCCAATGTTTGGGGGTGACGTTGGACATACAATTTTCCACGACGCTGTAACCAATCATGCAGACACAGCAACAAAGGAGTTACCATAATAGATAATATTATGATGGCTGTTAAAATTTCTTCGTGTCCCGATGGCACCGCACGAATACCAGAGGTCTTCATGGTTTGCAACATCAACAATGCAAATTCGCCACCCTGGGCCAGGATTAACGCAATCATTGTCGCGTCATACTGATTCACACCGCGAACGCGGGCAACCATAAAGATGGCGAAGAACTTTAATGCAACAAAAACAACCAACCCGCCCAATATCATGTACCAATATGCCCCCAAAAATGGCAGGTTTAACCCCATGCCCAACGATATAAAGAACAAGGCCAAAAACAATGTCGCATAGGGCGATATTTCCGCCGTTATTTGATGACGATATATCGTTTCAGACATCAACATACCCGCCAAAAACGCCCCCAATCCCGCGGGCAACCCCAACAAATCCATCAATACCGCCCAAATGACGATGTTCAACATAACCGCAAGTAAAAAGGCCTCTTTGGATTTTAATTTGCCAATCCCCCTGAAAATAGGATTCATAACAAAGCGCCCTATTACGATAACGGATGCAATCAGCGCAATGGATGTAACCAAAACATCAATGGCGGTGGCACCCAAACTGAATGACCGACCGGCAAAAACCGGCAACATCGCCAACAATGGAATCGATAATAAATCCTGGAATAATAATATGGAAAATGTTTGACGCCCCATATCCGTATTCATTTGATTACGTTCGGTCAGGATTTGCATGTCGGCAGATGTACTGGACATTGCCAACATCAAAGCCACCATTATGCAACCCATTATTGACCACTGGGTAACACCAAACAATAACGGGAACAGCATAACCGCAACCATCATAACCTGGGCGGCACCAAAACCAAATATCGTACGACGCATGCGCCACAGACGACGCATATTGATTTCCAAGCCAATGTTAAACCATAAAAACATTATCCCCAAATCGCCCAGAAAAGTCCACGTTTCAGACAATTCAAAAAGATTAAAAACATACGGTCCCGACAATACACCCGCAAATAAAAAGGCAACCAATGCACTGATACGGGTCATGCGCAAAAAGTAAACCAGGCAAAAAGCGACCGCAAAAAATGCCAAAAGCGATAGTGACATGTATTCCCTCTCCGATTAAATATTGACATGAAAATTATATCAAATTTTTGGCCAACAATGCAAATGTTTCAGGCGACAAATTTTCGGCACGTTCTGTGCCCGTCAATCCAAAGCATGACCAATCCGTGTTCGGAATAATGCCACGTATCATCTTGCGCCGTTGGCCAAATAATTTGGCGGTTATTTGTTCTATTTTTGGTAAATCTTGGATGTGTGAAATCTTGTCCAAATTTGGGATAATTTGCACCACGGCAGATTGAACCTTGGGACGTGGAACAAACGCCGTGTTTGGAACGTCAAATAAAATCTTACTGTCCGCGATTAATGAAGTCAATACCGCCAACCGACCATAGTGTTCATCACCCGGACGCGCGGTAATACGCATGGCAACTTCGCGTTGAAACATCAATGTTAATGACTTTATCGGTTCGCCAGATGCAATTTTTTGCAACCAACCAACCAATAATTCCGTTCCCACATTATACGGCAAATTTGCGCATATCGCATATTCTGTTAAACCAAATTCAGAAAAGTTTACACGCAATGCATCTTCATAAATGACACTTAACCGATTATCGGACGCGTCGATTATGCGCGACAAAATTGGCGCGGTTGTTTTATCTTTTTCAATCGCGATAACACGGGGCGCGCCCGCCAACAATATTGCGCGTGTAAGTCCCGCGGGTCCGGGCCCAACTTCGACCACGGGAATATGTTCAACGTCGGGAACACTGCGCGCAATGCGACCGGTCAGATTTAAATCAAATAAGAAATTTTGGCCAAATTGCTTCTTAGGCTCTAAGCCACAATCACGCATCATTTCAGACACCGGTGGCAAATTTGCGACTTTATCCGTCATAATAATTTGCGCCCCCCAAATGCCAATGTCAGTGTACCATCATCAATATAATCTAAATCACCACCCAGTGGCACACCAGATGCCAATTCGGTAAATGCAACACCCGGCATATCGCCAATGGCGGACATAATATAATGTTGTGTCGTCTTACCTTCGACCGTGTTGGGTAACGCAAAAATAATTTCTGTGATTTTTTCATCCGCGATACGTGCAGGCAGATTTGCAATATTTAAATCCTGGGGTAAAACGCCGGATGCCCCCGACAGCAAGCCACCGATAATATGATAACGCCCATGAAATACAGATGATTTTTCCAGTGTCCAAACATCGGACAGGTCACGCACAATACACAACCCACCATTGGCACGCGACGCGTCACGACAATATTCACACAGCCCCGCACCACAATCGGTCAACACCCCACAATTTGGGCACGGTGCAATATTTTCCATTGCATCCATAATTGCCGACGCCAATGCATGCCCACGCCCGGTTTTATCCTGTAATAATGCCAGGGCTATACGCTGGCCCCCGCGATTGCCAACACGTGGCAGGCGCGCAAATAACTTAATTAACTTTTCTATTTTTGGATTCATATCAGGACATAAAATACTAATGAAAAACGTAACTGTCAATACCGTTTGCAGCGGCGGCAGTTTTTAATTTTTGCGCATCGGATTCCGTTAACCCGTAAACACGAACACGATACAGGCCCGCGCCTGTGGGTTCAACAACCGCGTTGACCCCCAGCGCATTTTTCACATTTGCAACCTGGGCATTGGCCGATGTGGTGGATGAAAAAGCACCGAACTGAACACCCGTGCCCCCGCGTGTCGATGAGGCAACGGCGCCGCCGGTATATTTTGGCATAGCGTTTGTTGTCGCCGTATTATAGGCGGATGCAAATGTTGACGGCGCATGGGTGGCAACAGGTTGTGGCGCAGATGGCACAGGCGCGGATTCCGTTGCAATAGGTGGCACGTATGTATTTTTTGATACAGGCTGGGTATTATTGGCCAACATGGAAAAACCACGATTCAGCATTTGGGCCGCGACATTTGCACGCACGTCTTTGTTTTCCGCCCCCAGCACCACCGACATCAAATGCCTGTCGCCGCGATGCGCCGTGGCAACCAATGAATATTTTGATTTTTTTGTATACCCGGTCTTCATCCCATCGCAACCATTAAAAGACGACAGCAAACGATTGCCATTGGTATACGTTTTACCGTTATATGTCCAGGATTTAATACCAAAAAAATGCCAATACTGGGGGAAATGTTTATAGACCGCCATAGACAGTAACGCAATATCACGCGCAGTCGACAGATGATCGTCATTGGGCAGGCCCGATGAATTTTCAAAATTTGTATTCGTCAGCCCTATTTCGCGCGCGACACGTGTCATTAAATCGGCAAATGATTCTTCCTGGCCGCCCTTTAAATTTTCGGCCAACACGCGCGCAACGTCATTTGCACTGTATACGGCAAGGGCCTTAATCGCATCTTCGACCCGGATTTTTGAACCGGCCGCCAACCCCAACTTTACGGGTTCGGCATTTGCCGCAGATTGTGACACAATCAAATAATCATCCAACGATAAACGACCATGTTCCAGTGCATCAAAAGTTAAATAAAGTGTCATTATTTTCGTCAAACTGGCCGGGTAATTGGGGGCCGTGGCGTTTTCTTGGTATAAGACACGACCGGTATCCATATCCGCAACCAGGGCGGCACGATACTGCGCACCATAGGCCGGCAGACACAATATGAACGCAAGAAAAAGTGGGAACATTCTTCTCATGCAAATAATGTTAGTAAAAAAATTGCATGTGGGTCAATAATTAAAAAACGCCCAAACGGGCGTTTTTCGGATTTTTTTAATCCAATGTTCGTAAACTGATTTTGTCTTCGTCCACAATAACCAGTTTGCCCATATTTATGTTAAAGCGACGCGCCGAATTAAACGCATCACGCATTCCGAACAATTCGTTGTCATAAATCGGGAATACGCCACGTGCCAGGCACAACTGGTTCGCAATTACCGATTCATTACATACCGCTATGACCGGAATATCTGGTTTGCGGCATGAAATTTCTGTGGCCGTGATGGTATCGCGCGCAAAGACAACAATCGCAGATGCGCGGTTCAAATATGCCATTGATGCAACAGAACGCGACCAATCGTTTTCCGGAATATTTTCAACACGTGACCAATCATACGGATTGGCAATCGCATCACAATCCGCGTTGGACAAAATATTCGACATAGTTTCGATAACATTAACCGGATTCATGCCGATTGTTGTTTCTTCGGACGTCATGGTAGAATCTGCACGCAAATACGCGGCATTTGCAACGTCGGTAATTTCGGCACGCGTTGGGAATTCACTGTTAACCATCGACCCCAACATTTGCGTCGCAACAATCACAGGCTTGTTCATTTTGCGACATTCGCGAATAATATGACGGGAAATCGCCGGAACTTCGGCATATGGCACTTCGACCGCCAAATCACCACGCGCAATCATAATGCCGTCGGCAATGGATGCAATTTCTGTGATACGAGATACCGCATTTGGACGTTCTATTTTCGCGATAATTTTGATTGGATGCGATGTGCGCGCCGTGATAAAATCGCGAACTTCGGCAACGTCTTCGGGTTTTTGCACAAAAGATATCGCAATCCAATCAGGTTTTTTGGTTATCGCATATTCCAAATCCGCACGATCCTTGGCCGTCAAAACAGATGTTGCAATTTCGGTATCCGGCAAATTAAATCCGCGACGCGACCAAATTTCGGTACCACGAACAACCGTTGCATCAACCCGATCAGCGGATGCAAAATCAACGGTCATTTCAATTTTACCATCGTTTAACAGAATTCGGTCGCCAATTTTCAAGGATGCCAAAACATCACCATCCGGCAACTGAACACGCGTACTGTTGCCCGGCGTTGGGTCGGTATCAAACGTAAACTTTTGACCGATTGTCAGCGGATATTTGTCTTCTGTTTCAAAATTTCCAATACGATGCTTGGGCCCCTGCAGGTCAATCATAACCGCAACGGGCGTATCTAATTCATGCGAAATTTCACGTATCATATCAATTTTACGTCCCTGGACATCACCGGTATCGTGACTAAAATTCAAACGGCACATGTTAACGCCCGCAGAAATCATACGGGTTAATGTTTCACGATCTTCGCACTTTGGTCCAATAGACGCAGTAATTTTTGTATATCTGTTCATATTATTATCCTGATGTATTAAAATTTGTTTTCTTGATTTTTACGAATTATGATATATCATAAGTTTTAGAAATAAACAAGGGGAAAACAGAAAATGAAACAGGCAAATCACGGTGCAATCGATAACCAACAGTTGGTTAGCATTATTGAAAGAATTGAAAAACTGAACGAAGATACGGCCGCAATCGCCGCGGATATCAAAGAAATTTATTCCGAAGCCAAGTCCGCAGGATTCGACCCAAAATATATTCGTCAGATGATACGTCTGCGTAAACTGGACCCAGATGAATTGGACGAAGCAGATGAATTAACCCAGATGTATCGCAACGCTTTGGGGATATAATGAAGGGCTTTACAAAAACAGTCGAAGATTTTAACTGCGCCCATTGTGGCGCAGTTGTTCATGGCAACGGATACACAAATCATTGTCCAAAATGTTTGTGGTCACGACATGTGGATAACAATCCGGGCGATCGCGCGGCGACATGTGGCGGTATGATGCGCCCCGTGTCCGTCATGCCCGACGGCGCACGATTTGTCATAACACATAAATGTGAAATTTGCGGCAAAGAAAAAAGACAAAGAACAGCAGACGAAGACGATATAAATACAATTATCGAAATATCAAAAAACGATGATTTTATATTTGGCAAATAAAAATCCCCGAATTGGGGATTTTCTTATTGTAATATGTCACGCGCACTTTCCAATAAAGTTATTGCCATATCTATTTCATGATTTGATACAGGCGACACAGATGCCGGCGACGCTGGTGCAGACACAGTTGGCGCGGACATAATCTGATCGGGCGCGGCGGGCAAATTACCATCGCGCAATAATTTTTTCACCCCCGCAATCGTCATGCCATGCGTGTACAACAAATCACGAATAACAATTAATTTTTGTACCGTTTCGGTCCGATAATACCGACGCCCGCCGGCACCGGTTGTGGGACGAATTGCAACGGGAAATTGCTTTTCCCAATAACGCAGGGTATGCGCCGGCACGGAAAGCCGTTTTGAAACTTCGTTTATTGATGCAAAGTATTCATTTGTGTTTTCCATGCATGCGCCCCATTATTCCGATACGTTTTCTTCTGTTGTCTCGTCCTCACCTGCGCCTTCGATTGAAATTGCAGACACAACCTTTTCATTGTCGGCGGTGCGGAACAAGGTAACGCCCGCCGTACTGCGGCCCGCGATACGAACATCTGCGACCGGTGTGCGAATAATCTTGCCACCATTGGTTACCATGATTATATCGTGGTCGTCGGCAACCGGGAAGGAACCCGCAACGGCCGTATTTTTACCACCCAATTTAATGTTCGCAAAACCACCGCCACCACGATGGGTCAGACGGTATTCATACGAACTGGTACGTTTACCAAAGCCGTTTTCAGAAATGGTTAAAATAAATTCTTCGCGTTCCGCCATTTGGGCCATTTTGGCATCATCCAAAACGATTGTTGTTTCTTCTTCGTCCGAATCCGCTTCTTCTTCGACACCCGTTTCGGCGCGACGTGCGGCACGCGATTGTTTGATGTACGCCGCGCGTACCGCAGAATCAGATTCACCACGGTTTAACATCGCCATGCCAATTATCTTGTCGTCTTTGCCCAATGTAATTCCGCGAACACCGGTTGAATTACGTCCAGCGAACACACGAATTTCCGGCACCGGGAATCGTATTGCCCGCCCACGATATGTCGCCAAGAAAACATCTTGGTCTTCGTTACATGGCAGAACAGAAATCAAACTGTCACCGTCATCCAACTTCATTGCGATTTTACCGTTTGCACGGATTGAATCAAAGTCACTCATACGATTGCGACGAACCGTGCCCGATGCGGTTGCAAACATCAAGAAGTGTTCTTTGCCGGATTCTGCGACGCGCGCAACATCTTCTTCGGGAACAGGTAATATTGCGGTAATCGTTTCACCATTTTCCAACGGCAACAGATTTACCAACGGACGCCCCTTGGCCGCGGCGGCCGCTTCGGGTAACTTGTATGTTTTCAACTTATAACACAAACCACGTGAACTGAAGAACAACAATGGGGTATGCGTATTTGCCACAAACACCTGGACCACATAGTCGTCATCCTTGGTCGCCATTGCATTGCGTCCCTTGCCACCACGTTTTTGTGCACGATATGTATCCAGCGCAACACGTTTTATATACCCCGTATTAGACACAGTAATAACCATGTCTTCGCGCGCAATCAAATCTTCGATATCGATATCAATTTCCGCATCTGAAATTTCTGTACGACGGGGGGATGCCCAATTATCACGAACCGCGGCGGTTTCTTCGCGAATTATTTGGATGATTCTTTCGTGACTGCCCAAAATTTCCAACAGGTCACGAATCGTCGCACCCAGGGTTGTTAAATCATTGTGGATTTTATCGCGTTCCAAGCCGGTCAGACGATGTAACTGTAATTCCAAAATTGCACGTGCCTGGTCTTCGGACATATAGAACATGCCATCTTTGTATTCCGTATTCGGATCATCAATTAATTGAATATATGATTCAATATCAGATGCACGCCATCCGCGTGAAATCAATGCTTCGCGGGCCGTGTCTGGGTTCGGACTGGATTTAATCAATTCGATTACTTCATCCAAATTTCCAACCGCAACGGACAACCCCAACAAGGTATGCGCACGATTGCGCGCACGATTTAAATCAAAGATTGTGCGACGACGAATTACTTCGGCACGAAATTCGATAAACGCATCCAAAACGCCACGAACATTGAACAACATTGGACGACCACGGTTCAATGCCATCATGTTGACCGGGAAACTGGTCTGCATTTCCGTGTATTGAAACAGGTGATTTAACACAACGTCCGCAATCGCATCGCGTTTTAATTCGATAACTATGCGTAAACCTTCTTTGGACGATTCGTCGCGAATTTCGGAAATACCTTCGATTCGTTTATCCTTAATCAATTCGGCGATTTTAATAATTAACTGTGCCTTGTTAACCTGATATGGGATTTCATCGACAATGATTGCCGTATGATCACGAAAATCTTCGGTATGTGTTTTTGAACGAACGATTATAGAACCGCGTCCGGTTGTATGCGCCTTGTACGCGCCGGCATGCCCCATAATCATCGCACCCGTCGGAAAGTCGGGCCCGGGTATAATTGTAAACAATTCGTCATCGGACAAATCACGATTATCCAAAATCGCCAATATTCCATTACATACTTCGCCCAGATTGTATGTTGGCACGTTTGTTGCCATACCAACCGCAATACCAGAACCACCGTTTACCAAGAAGTTTGGAAACTTGGTCGGCAACACAACCGGTTCTTGCAAACTGCCATCAAAGTTTGGCATCCAATCGACGGTGTCTTTGTCCATATCGTCCATCAAAGACGCACCCAATTTGGACAGGCGCGCTTCGGTGTAACGCATGGCCGCAGCCTTGTCCCCGTCGCGGGATCCAAAGTTACCCTGGCCCTGGACCAACATTTCACCCATGGAAAAATCCTGGCTCATGCGGACCATAGCTTCGTAGATAGAGC
>JAZSNY010000003.1:0-6668 GCA_045536625.1 Candidatus Enterousia sp. | reverse complement strand
ACACGACCTGTTACCACTGTACCACGACCAGTAATCGAGAACACGTCTTCGATTGGCATCAAGAAAGGTTTATCAACTGGACGTTCCGGCATTGGGATGTATTCGTCGCAAGCCTTTAACAAAGCATCAATCGCTTCTTTACCCAAACCATCGTTCTTGCCTTCTACTGCGGACACAGCGGAACCACGGATAATCGGAGCGTTGTCACCATCAAAGTCATTTGCAGACAACAATTCACGGATTTCCATTTCAACCAATTCCAACAATTCTGGATCATTTGCCAAGTCACATTTGTTCAAGAACACGACAATACGTGGAATACCAACCTGACGTGCCAACAAGATGTGTTCACGTGTCTGAGGCATAGGACCATCAGTCGCAGCCACTACCAAGATAGCGCCGTCCATCTGTGCCGCACCGGTAATCATGTTTTTAACATAGTCCGCGTGCCCTGGGCAGTCAACGTGAGCATAGTGACGATCTGCCGTTTCATATTCAACGTGGGCAGTGTTAATTGTAATACCACGCTGTTTTTCTTCTGGCGCATTGTCAATCTGGTCAACACCCTTGGCGGCATCGGCACCAACACCATAATAGTGTACAATACCTGCTGTCAAAGTTGTCTTACCATGGTCAACGTGACCAATTGTACCGATGTTAACATGCGGTTTAGTTCTTACATACTTTTCTTTTGCCATTAGTTTTCTCCTTAGGCTTGCTTGTTAGTTTTTTTGTAAACTTCTTATTAATTATTTCGTCAGCTTCTTGATTACTTCGTCAGCAACGTTTGTCGGGACTTCATCATAGTGCGACAATTCCATATACGGATTTGCACGCCCCTGTGACAAAGAACGCAATGTCTTTACATACCCAAACAGGTTTGCCAATGGAACAAACGCAGAAATCTGCTGGTTACCGAATTGTGTTTCGATACCATTAATTTGCCCACGACGACTGTTCAAGTCCCCAATGATGTCACCGACGTATTCTTCCGGCGTATTAACCGAAAGCTTCATAATCGGTTCCAACAATTTTGGCGACGCCTTTTTCATTGCTTCACGGAAGCATGCGCGTGCCGCAATTTCAAAGCACAATACATTAGAGTCAACTTCATGATACTTACCATCTACCAATGTAGCCTTGAAATCCACTGTTGGATAGCCAATCAGAACACCTGTCTGTTGCGCTATCTTCAAACCTTTTTCCACACCCGGGATGTATTCTTTTGGAATCGCACCACCAACAATCTTGTTGTCGAATTCATATCCCTGACCTGGTTCTAACGGTTCAAATTCAATCTTAACCTGGGCATACTGACCCGAACCACCAGACTGCTTCTTGTGTGTATATTCTTCGGTGATTGGTTTACGGAATGTTTCACGATACGCAATACGCGGTTCACCAACATTAACGTCAACCTTAAATTCACGCAACAAGCGGTCAACCAAAATTTCCAGATGCAATTCACCAACACCCGACAAAATCGTCTGACCCGACTCTTCATCAACCGATACACGGAACGAAGGGTCTTCTTTGGCCAATGCCTGCAATCCCAAAGACATCTTTTCAATATCTGCCTTGGTCTTGGGTTCAACTGCAATGCTCATAACGGGTTCTGGAACATGAATTGATTCCAACAAGATTGGATTCGATTCATCACACAACGTATCACCGGTAATCGTTTCCTTCATACCAACCAAAGTGATAATGTCACCCGCCGATGCTTCTTTGATTTCTTCACGGTTATTCGAATGCATCAACAACATACGACCAACGCGTTCACGTTTATCACGATTCGAGTTATAGATATAGGAACCTGACACCAATTTACCCGAATAAATACGGATAAACATCAGATTTCCTACAAACGGATCATTCGCAACCTTAAACGCCAAGGCACTGAACGGTTCTTTGGCATCCGGTTTACGCGAATCCGCCGTTTCGCCATCCATTTTTGTACCACTAATCGCGGGAATATCCAACGGACTTGGCAAATAGTCAACAATCGCATCCAACAACGGCTGAACACCCTTGTTCTTAAAGGCTGTTCCACACAACACTGGGTTAAAGTTCTGATTAATTGTCCCCTTGCGGATTAACTTTTTAATGGTCGCAACATCTGGAATTGTACCCTCCATGTAGGCTTCCATAATCTCGTCATCCAGCGTTACAACTTCTTCAATCAACTTGTCGTGCAATTCCTGGGCTTTTGCCTTCAAATCTTCTGGAATTTCAACGATTTTCGGTTCTTTACCCATATCATCTTCCCAAACAATCGCGCGCATTTCAATAACGTCAACGACACCACGGAAATCAGATTCCGCACCAATTGGAAAATTCACAACCAATGGATTTGCACCCAAACGTTCACGAATCATATCAACACAACGGAAGAAATTACCACCGATACGATCCATCTTGTTAATAAAGCAAATACGTGGAACCGCATAACGGTCTGCCTGACGCCATACTGTTTCAGTCTGGGGCTGCACACCCGACACAGATTCAAAAACCGCAACCGCACCGTCCAATACACGCAGCGAACGTTCCACTTCCATTGTAAAGTCCACGTGCCCCGGCGTATCAATCAAGTTAATACGATGATCACGCCAGAAGCATGTTGTCGCCGCAGACGTAATCGTAATACCACGTTCCTGTTCCTGGGCCATCCAGTCCATGGTTGCGCCACCATCGTGCACTTCACCAATTTTGTATGTTTTTCCCGTATAGAACAAGATACGTTCAGAAGTTGTTGTTTTACCCGCGTCAATATGGGCCATAATGCCAATATTGCGGTACATATGTAATGGTGCGGTTTTTCCGACTGACATTGTATCTTTCCTTTGCCTTTGTATTTATTACCAACGGAAGTGAGCAAACGCCTTGTTCGCTTCTGCCATTCTGTGTGTATCCAACTTTTTCTTAAATGCGCCACCCTGGCCATTCAAAGCATCACGCAATTCTGCAAAAACGCGATCCGTCATATTGCGTTCACCACGTTTACGTGCGAACATAATCGCCCAACGAATTGCCAATGTCTGCTGACGCGCAGGACGCACATCACATGGAACCTGATATGTCGCACCACCAACACGGCGACCTTTTACTTCTACAGATGGTTTTAATGCATCAATAGCCTCCAAGAATAAATCCAACTCAGACTTACCGTCTTTGGCCAATGATTTCAACTTGTCCATTGCACCATAAACAATATTTTCGGCAACTTCTTTTTTACCATCCCACATAACATTATTAATAAATTTTGCAACAACCAGATTGTTGTACTTGGAATCTGGCAAGATTTCACGTTTTGTTGCAGCCTTACGTCTTGACATTTACTTTTTCCTTTTGTCACTTCACCTGTTATTAACAGATTACTCACGCACATTATATGCGTGCGGTTAACTTAATAATTATTTCTTTGTTTTGGCACCATACAAAGAACGCCCCTGCTTTCTTGCATCAACACCCTTGGTATCTAATACACCACGGATAATATGATACTTCACACCGGGCAAGTCCTTTACACGTCCACCACGAATCATAACAACACTGTGTTCCTGCAGGTTATGACCTTCCCCAGGGATATAAGCAGTTACTTCGCGGCCGTTCGCCAGTTTTACACGGGCAACCTTACGCTGCGCCGAATTAGGTTTTTTCGGTGTCGTCGTATAAACACGTGTACACACACCACGCTTCTGTGGGTTTTCCATCATGTCAGGCGCAGTGCTTTTCACCACGACTTTTTTACGAGGTTTCCGAATCAGTTGGTTTACTGTTGGCATTCAAAATCTCTTTATTTTTTACTACCTGTTTTACTCTGCACAAAAGCCACCTATCAGACTTATTTCAACGACTTACGCCGGATTATAAATCTGCACATCTTAGGCGGTTTCCTGTGTTCATTACTCTCCTTAATTACACGGAAAGCGAATATACTATAATCACCCCACTCCAAATTGTCAAGGAAAAACTGGGAAAAAATCTTAACAAAAACGCTTGAAACTGGCGTATTTTTAGGACTTTAAAGCAATCTACTTTTTGACAAAAATCACGCCGGTACAAAAGAATATCAAAATAAAGCAACCTGCACCATAACACACACTCCACGACACAGGATTGCAGGTCTGTGCCCACTGAAAAATTAAATCATTTCTAAAAATCTATACCAAAATTCAATCCAAACACCATTGGCGCACTATCAAAACTGTGCACAATATCTTTTTCCACATAGAATCCCAAATACTTGGTCGCATCAATATTATAATTTATTCCACCCTGTAACCGCAACCGTTCCCCGCCATAGTAATCATCAAACAAATCAAAATCAAACATCAGTCCACCAACCCAATTCCATTTATCATTAACAATATACTGGCCCTGAATACCGACGGTCATCGCCCATGCATCAAATGTATCATGCGGCAAATCATCATTTAAATAATCCACCTGAACAATTCCCGCAACGGTCCATTTATCAGTCATACGCCCCACACGCGCACCCGCCGTCCAATTATACGCCACCGTCTGTAAATTTTTACGCGTATCATAAATTTGCTTTACATCGCCATAAACCTCGGCATGCGTTTCATTTTCGTGCCACAAATCCCAATCAAATCCAAATTCCAAATCATTCCAAGACCATTTTCCAAACTCTGGTTTATCTGACGAATCATAAGACCCCGATGTCGCCACATGAATTGTAAAGTCATCTGATACCCCATACCCAAATTCATCCGCAATGACAAATCGGTCAAATTCAGAATTTACTTCCAGTGGCGTTAAAATATTATAAAATCGCCCCTGTGCAGGATTATAAAATGGATTACCGTTTATTATATTGGCGGCATTTGCCGTTGCCGTAAAACAAAACAGCACCCCCACAGAAACAATTATTTTTTTCATATTTATTCTCCTCTTTCGCATACGAATTGTAAAAAATATAGAAAAACATATAAACAGGAACGAATTCAGAAAATAATTGACAACAAACCACCCATACAACACAATACACAAAAAGGATTAATATAATGTCCAAAAATCCCCGCGCCATTTGCAACCAAGTTTATACCTGTAACGGCTGTCAAAAAAAATGTAACTTCAGTATAAAAAAACAACACGAAATATTTTATCGCCCTGCAATAAACAACCGGGTCATATATGACTATAAAACACCCAACGGCTTTTATGAAAGATACGACACCCTATGCTTTACACCACAAAAAGCACGCGAATTGGTATATTTCTTGATACAACTTTGCACAAACATCCACAATAGCAACAGCAAATAAAACACCTTTAAAAAAAATCCCCCAACCGGGGGATTTTTTCAAATTATGGTTTATTAAAAATCAATCCCAAATTTTACACCAAAACCAAACCCATCGGCAAATTCCCAATCGCCTTCTGCAACATGGGACATTTCCTTTGTGATATATGCACCAACAAATTTGCTTTCATCAATATTGTAATTTGCACCAAATGCAAAATCCCATGAACCCAAATTCAATTTCCACATATCTCCATCAATCCACGCGGTATATTCCGCCGCCCCAACCAGGTTCCAAGAATCATTAATCACATACTGACCATCAATACCAAAACGCATCAGATGTAACCCACCATCACGTTCATCCCAGTTAAACGATTCCGTCCCAATGTAATCAAACATCACATGACCCGCAATCGTAAATCCGGCACCAACATATCCACCACGAACACCAACGGTCCAATTATACAACGTCGTATCTTTATCCATAAAGGACGCATGATCACCCCATACCGGCGCCACAGAATAAGACGCCAACAAATCCGCTTTCCATGCACCTTGATCGAACATACGATAATTAATCCCCAACGACAGCGTATTCCATGACATAGAATCAAACCAATCTGCCTGACCCGCAGACGTACCAACAACAACCGTCATATCTTCGGTAATACCATATCCAAACTCTTCATACAGTCCTACCTCATCAACTGCCTTGGTATGCGAACCAACAGATGTCACACTATAAAAATGCCCCTTATCCGGACGATACAATGGATTACCATCGATAATATTTGCCGCATGGGCACCTGAAATCGCAAAAAAAGCCAACAAAGAAGTCAAAGTCAATTTTTTCATAATCATTCCTTTCGTTTAAGGTTAAACACCAGATTACATTTCCGGTCATATAATATTTTATCAGGCATAAAATCCCAACCGCAAGGTCAAAGATTTTTGCAATCTCACCCATTTTATGATACAGTCCTGCGCGTACACGAATCGTATTTTCAACAAATCTTTTTCTCAAACGCCCGCCCAAAGGGCGTTTTAGCACATTTGTTATAATTCGTTATAATTTTTAATAATTATTAAAAACAACTAAATGCTGATTTTCTAAAATAAATTTGAAAAAATTTTTTCGCCAAACACGCACAAGATAAAATTAAAAGATAACAGTGCAGTTATATAGTTTTTCCCTTGACACACCAGCAGATTTTATTTTTTATTTTTAATTTTGCGCCACGCATTATGATTTTTCTTATGCTCTTCATAGTCCCGTGAAAACCTGTGCCCGCCTTTGCCATCCGCAACAAAGAACAAGAAATTTGTTTCCGCCGGATTCAAGACCGCCCGAATCGCACTTTGCCCAACATTTGCAATTGGTGCCGGCGGCAACCCA
>JAZSNY010000031.1:0-52701 GCA_045536625.1 Candidatus Enterousia sp. | reverse complement strand
GGTCATCAATATGTATTATATTGCTATGCTTAACAGGTGTCAATTATGAAAAAATAGATTGCACAAAGGCAATTGATATTGATTTTTTATTATCTTCTTTGCCATACTGCATTGTATGAAAAGACTTGTCTTATTTTGTGTGTTTTTGATTGGCTGTGTTCCCACAGACAGCAAATCTTGCGAGTTCTGTGGAAAATGGTCTTTTGACCGATTTGAATATGCAGGATATATAACCGCTGATTGCGATGGGATGGCACAAAGTTATTATGAAAATACTGCTGTTGAAATCAATGCTGCAAATATTATCCTTGGCGGTTATGATAATGACGAAAAAGCCCAAGAAATTTTGGTAAAAAAAGATACAGACACAACAGAAAAATTTTATGTTGCAAATTCTGATTTGATATACATCCATTCAGATGGATGTAAGTTTTATTTTCAGCGAGATTAGCGATTATTGATTTATCTGTATCAGCTGTTCCAGGTATTGTTTGGCGGCATCGAATTTTGATGTCGCCGCATTTATCCCAATGATTGAACCGCACTGTGGATAACAGGAATCTGGGCGCTGAATATATGATGTCGCATCTGCGGCACTGTCTGTATATTGAATAAAATTATTCCACTTACTGGTATGATTTTCAATTTCCGCTAATATTTCATTCAACAACGGGCCTAAATCAAGCACTTGTTGCACATTTTCGGTTAGAACTGTGTCAAATTCGGGGCCCCATTATGAAACGTCCCGTTCGGGGCGTTTTTTTATTGCAAACGCCTATATTAGTTATATACTGATGCAAAAGGGTTAGAAATGCTAGATATCCCGAATACAGAATATATTACTATAAACTCAGAGGGGATTTTTGTCTCAGGAAAAAACGCAACGCATTATCGCGGGGTGAAAATAGGTTGTCCAAAAGAAATCAAGGCGAACTTTCAAACAATAAAAACACGATACCCAAATATCAAAGAAATGCGTATTTTAACATCTAAAACAGGTGGGGTTTGGCACGCAACAAAACGTCGTCCCAGTGCAGATAATGGAAATAATGTATGGGCATCAGTGGTATTTGATAACGGCTATACATCACCCTGGACACTTATTTCCAGAAAATTCACTTATTCCTTTTTTATAAACAATATCATAGGTCGTCAAATGTATGTGATGTTAAACAATGACGAGTCTTATTTACAACCGATATTCGGACGTTATCGGGATGGAAATTCACAGAACATGACCAGAAAATCATTTGACATACCGGGCTATATAATTATCGTTGAAAAATTGCAAAAATCACGATAGTTGACACGATGTTATAATGATTGTTCGTCCACCAACATATGTTGAACACGCCAAGTGGCATATTTTTCAAACACTTCATCGGGCCAATATCCATACCAAAAGTATCCAACCCGCCTTTCAAAGCTTAACTCAGATATATCGTATACCTTGTTTCCTTTCCTGGTGCACATAAACGGGGTATTATCAGAAATCTCATAAAATCGTGCCCATATTGGCTTGGCATCCTTATCTTTAACACCAACCAAATCGTATGGATACTCTGGTATAGATGTTTCTTGGTAAACTTTTTCTAATCTAAATTCATTTATAGCGACCTGTTTTAACCATTTTACTGCACTGTTTACAGCTTGTTTTATTTCATCATTGGGATTTTTTATGTCCATCAACAGATTTAAAACATTACAACTTTCCCAACATGCGATTGCGGGCAATTCATATGCCCTGGCACGTGTGGGTTGCAAATCGCCAATTGTATATTGTTGCGCCCATCCTGTTTTTACCCCCGATTGAATAATCTGTGCCCTTAATATAAAATTTATTCCGTTATCAAATGCATATTTTATATTTGACCGATATTCCATCGGCAACCATAAAAATCTTTCATCCCCGTCCAGAATATCTAAAAATAATTTCAGAACACCGGTTGTTACGTTATCGTTTAAGGTTGGCACTTGAACATCGCTGCCCCACCATGCGCCATCTTCGTCCTGGGTGTTAAATAAATATGCCAGTCCCCGCAAAACAGAATCCTTATATTCATCCTTATCAGTCAACGTATAAACATGTGCCAAATATCTTATCTGGGGATATACGTTCCAATTGTCAACAGTAGATTTTCTTTTTTTCAATATCAGAGAAGACAAAACCCCTTCTGGGGATGTTTTCGCCAACCAGTCTATATTTTTTGGCCATCCACCATCGTTATTTTGGTACTTAATCAGATTATCTGCAATTTGTTCATACTGGTCCGGTGTATATCTTTCATAATCTGACACCTTGGGATGTTCCAGGTTATATGAATGCACAGATTGTGAAAATTCATCAACACTTGGCATAATCGTGTGCGCATACCCCAAATGTCCAACCAAGCATAATAATAAAGAACAGAAAAAATTTTTTCGCATAAGAAACCCGTCCCCCCCAACAAGCAACAATTATAGCATAAAAATCAATATGTTTTGACAAAAAAACACCCGAAATCATCCGGGTGTTTTTTCTTCTCCTTCACGAAACTATTTTGATTCAATAACAACCATTGCCGCACAGTAATCGTCTTGGTCTGTAATGGACAGGTGGACTTTCGCTTCCCCACCGGCAATTTCCTTTAATGCAACCTTGGCCCCGCCGGTAATTAAAATTTCTGGACGCCCCATATCATTATGAATAACGGAAATATCTGAAAAGGCAATATCTTCACCAAAACCGGTCCCCAGCGCTTTCAGGCATGCTTCACGTGCGGCCCAAAAGTTTGCCAAATGTTTTTCCGAATTGGCATTATCATTGTCGGCGTATTCTAATTCTTTTTTTGTAAAAATACGTTGCTTTTTAAATGCAGACCAATCTAAGAAACGGCCACATTCAACCAAATCAATTCCAATCCCTGCTATCACGGATAAACTCCCTTTCTTGGTGGTGTCTTCGATACGGCATACTAGTAATATTTATGCGATTCGTGCAAGCATAAAATTCATATTTTCAATATAATTTTTTCATACAATAAAAAACCCGGCATTTGCCGGGATTTTTTTACTTTTGTTTTGAAAAACTATAATCCATCAACAGGTGGTTTGGATTATATTTATTATTCATAATTGCCAACGTATCTTCAACGATAACCAATTCTTCGTTTGTTGGAATCATGAACAGTTTTACCGGGCTGTCAGGTGTGCTGATAACAGATTCGCCAAATCCCTTGCGTGCCAAAGTTTCTGCGTTTTTCTTGACGTCTAATTTAATCCCCAGGTTTTCCAACCCCGAACAGAATCTTTCGCGCAGATATTCGTCATTTTCCCCAACACCCGCGGTAAAGACAATCGCATCAACGCGCCCCAGTTCCGCCATATACGCACCAATGTACTTTTTAACGTTCTGTACCTCGGTTTCGATGGCTAAACGGCACAGGTCGTTTGTTGCCTTGTTTTCTTCTACATCACGACGGTCGGCATAGCATTCTGTGATACCTTTTAACCCGGAATCCTTGCTTAAATGCGTTTGCATTTGTGCCGGGGTTAGTTTCAACTGTTCCATTACATACAGAACAACACCTGGGTCCAAATCGCCGGGACGTGTTCCCATTGTCAATCCCGACAACGGTGTCATACCCAACGAAGTATCGACCGACACACCGTTTTTGATTGCGGTTGCTGATGCACCTGAACCGATATGCATTGTAATCAGATTGCACTGATCCGCCGGTTTGCCCAACATTGCGGCCGCGCGTTTTGAAACGTACAGATGGCTGGTCCCATGGAAACCATAGCGACGTACACCCAATTCTTTGTACCATGCGTTTGGCACGGCATAGCGATACGAATAGTCCGGCATGGTCTGATGGAACGCGGTATCAAACACGGCAACCTGTTTTGCATTTGGCAACAGTTGCTTTGCTGTAACGATACCCATCAGTGCCGGTGGGTTATGCAACGGCGCCAACGGTGACAATTTGTCGATTGTTTTGATAACGTCATCTGTAATTTCAACCGAAGATGCAAATTTATCACCACCCATAACAACACGATGTCCCACGCCCTTGATTTGATTCAGGTCAATTGACGCTTCGCGCAACATGAACAAAACAACATTTAATGCTTCGTCATGATTTTTCATAGACGTTTCTTTTTTCTGTTTTGTACCGTCCGGATATTTTTGTGTAACAAAAGAATCCGGCAAACCGATTTTTTCAACATTACCACCAACGATGGCCTGTTTAGATGCCACGTCAAACACCTGGTATTTCAGGGAAGACGACCCACAATTCAGTGCAAGTATATACATGTATTAGTCCTTTTTTCTTCTTCTTCGGGCATCAGCATAGCAAAGGAAATTATGGTTTTCAACAGTAAACTCGGAATAAAATTCGCCAATTTTCATCCGTGATTTGTGTGGTTGCCCCGCTTGTTTTATGACTGACCCAGTATTTTTCGCATCCAACCATTAAATACAGGTTTAATCCGCCTTCTTCCATGACTTGGTTTGGTACAGGGCAGGTGCGATTGCCAATACCAAATGCCATAACCTCATCGCCTGTGCTGTATCCGGCCTCGGCATTTTGACAGACCAAGACTGTTTGAACCGCGATTGGCATTTTATCTGTGTCTATTCCGACGTTCAGATAACTGCTTTTGCTGTTGATTGGGACGGTTGGCGTTTCTATTTTTTTTATTTGTATTGGCGCGTATTGCGCAATCAGGTTCGACCAAAATTCATCGGATACGGTCGTGATGTCAAAGTCGCTTTTTTTAATATCGTCCCGTCGCGCAATTTCAAAACCACCCAGTGTTTCCCCATCGTGGATACGCAAAGTTTTTGCATCTGTATCCATTGTAATTTCCCCGGGCATACCGGTAAAGGCATCATTATTTGCGGTCGTCCCACGCCGCAGTTGTAATACACGTGTCATATGTAATCCTTTTTGTTTTCATGAAAATAAAAATCCCCGCCACACAATGGGGGCAGGGCATAAAAAACAAACGCCATCGCTTCCGATGACGCATGCTCTCATTATATCACAAATCCCCCCAAAAATCAAGTATTGGCGGATAATTTGACAAGGGGTGTTAAATAGGTTCTTTTTTTATGTCTTTTCTAATTGCCATGACATCAAATGTATTTATTTCTTTGAACGTAAAAGTATTTAATTGTGACAAGGCATAAGGTCTTTCAATAGTTGATATCATATAACACTTTTTGTCAAGCTGTAATACAAAGAGCTTGTTGTGTCAACGTGTTTATCGCCCTATGTTATTTGTGTTGTAGAAAGTATCAAATCTGTCCTGCATATTTGTCATTGTGCCACCCGTCGGTATCTTATCTGCGGCTTTTTGACGATTTTTATGTGATATAAATATATTATAATCTTTTGTGTTGGCAGAAGAGTTAACAAAATCCCAAAAAGCAAATAATTCTTCCATCATCGCTCGTTTTGTTGGGTCGCCATACTCTATGCTGTCAGTGGTGCGCTTGTCCAGTCGGCCTGTCCCTTGTTTAAATTTAACACCGTTTTCTTTTATCGCGTTTTTAGCCATATTGCCAATTTCAAAAGCACCCATCAGCGTTGCATTAAGTGCTTTATCAAACGCGTTCATAACAACCTTAACCCCCTCATTTTTATTGAAGGACAATTTAGAATCAGACATAAGAACAAGTGGATTTTTTTTCAAAGAGTCACGTATAGACGATGTTGTGATGGTATAGCGCATAACCGCCAACATTTCCAATGCAACCTTGGCTTCTTCTTTTTTATCATCGTGTGCTGCAGCTTTTATAATTTCTTGTACCAACTGTCTCATTTGATTGCCTTCTCTTAAAGCTTCTTTAAAGAAATCGGTGCCGGAAATCTTGGACATAGTATCCTTGATCCATTTTAGTTTCTTTTGGACGGGGTTAGGTAATTTGCCATTAATATCACTAAAAGCATCCAGTATCTTTTTTGTCCCGTCCGTAGGTTTTATACCCTTTTTTATTAATTCCTGGACAATAAAACGAGCATCTGTTGAGTAAATATGTCTTTTGTGTTTTGTATTTAATTTGCCTAATGTATCAACATACCAATCTTTTATATCATCCTGGGCACGTTTCCAAAATGTTTTTCTATCGGTATACTTGGGGGTCAGCGCATGGTCGCCATCTTTATAATTTGTCTCAGACAGCCCCTTAACAATCCATTTGGTAATATCTCCTTCGGCATCTTTTTCTGAAAACTTCCCCCGCAACTTGTCATCTGACACCAATTTGCCACACAATTTGGGCAGTTCAGATTCAAATGTATTCAACGAAGCCGGAATAATTGGCTGTTTAAGTGATTTTCTTATAGTCTCAATAGAGTTTACGTATAAGTCGGCAGCATGCCCCCCCGTTGGTAACACTACGGAGCGCCCCAAGCACGGCGGAATATTGGTCGCTGGCAACGGTTTGTCTGCGCCCCATTGATAATAATAACTAATCCTTCCCAAAAAAGCATCAAGGGTTTTCAATGATTTTGTATCTGATACATACGTCCCACTGTTTAACGTAGAAACCAAACTAGTTAAATCTTTCTCTTTTATTTCTCCATTAAAAAAGCTTACAAAATCATTCAAATTACTGTTTATATAATTTGCTATCCCCACTGGGTCGGCAATAGGGTTTATGGTGTATGTCTCTATCGCTTTGCCCGCACCATAAAAAGCAGCCAAGAATTTTTTTGTCGGATCATTTGTACGTAATTCTTTGTCTGCTTGAATGTCGCGTAAAATAACCGCTATTTTCAGATACAAATCTTTCAGGTCATCTAATGTTGGGCTTGTTCCACCTGCAACTGGTTCGCCATTATATGTATATTTTTCCGGCTCTGGTGGCGTGGCGGTTGGATCTGCCGGTGTGATGTCCCCAAACAGGGGCAGGGGCGCATCGGGGACCCAACCTAATTGTTTTTTTGTTGCAACACCTTTTTTCTTTAAGTCATCCAACCTGGCGCGCGTTGCATCGTCCATATTTCGCAGATTCACCTGTTTTGCCAAATCGATTAAAAATTTTTCGCTTTCAAACGCCATAATCGCAAACCTTTATCTTATCCCACTTATTATAGTGCAAAAATATGTGTTTTTCAATATTTTCTGTACTTTTGTTGGGGGGTGGGTGTATACTGTCCGGCAAAGGAAGAAAACGGATGACGCGTCTATTATTTTCATTGTACGGATTTGCATTTTTTAACAAATTTCTGTTGTTAACGCCGGTATATTCTATTTTTATGTTGGAAAACGGCCTGACTGACTTTCAGTTGTCGACAATGTTCATCGTGTCCGCCATTGGCACCATCTTGGGCCAGGTTCCGGTTGCCTATCTGACCAATCATATGGGCCAGCGCTGGGCAATGATAATCGGTCAGTTTCTAAAGATGTTCGCAATCCTGCTGTGGCTGATTATGCCGAATTATATCGGTTTTTTCACGGGGATGGTATTGTGGGGTGTCCAGGCCGGATTTCGCAGTGTTGCTTTCGAAGGTCTGGTCTATGATTCCGTGTCGGCGGCGGGCATGTCAAAACAGTATCCGCGAATTTTGGGGCGTAAATCGACATATGAATCCATTGGTACGGCATTGTCGGCGTGCGGGTCGTTATTAATGTTTTTGGGCTATGATTGGGTTACATGGTCATCGGTTTTGGCCATATTGTTGTCTATGGTTTGTCTGTTGGTTTTGCCGTATCGGCCCGCCACGCCCACCGCACCCGTTTCCGGTTTAAAGTTGAAAAAGTTAATGCGTGCGGGGCTGCACGTTGTGCGTCGTACGCCATGCCTGATGTCGGTAATGTTGTTAACGCTGTTGGTTGTAAACGTGCCGTTTTTGGATGATTTTTTAAGTCCCATTGCCGTAAATATTGGGATTCCTACGGAATATGTGGGCATATTGTCTTTCTTTTTACTGGCGTGCGCCACCCTGGGGCAACGTTTTGCCTATAAATTCAATCATCTGACCGACAGATTTCTGTATTGGTTGGTCGCGATTGTTGGGATTTGTTATTTGGCGTTTTCTATGACCTATACATCTGCGTCCCTGTGGATGATGGGGTTGGCATACATGTTGTTTTACGGGGTGTATACATTGCTTTATTCGCGATTTCAAAACATGATACCGACGGCCAATCGTTCGATTGTGTTGTCGCTTTATACAACATTGACATACCTGGTCTATATGGGCGTATGTGGTGTCATAGGCCTGGGGTCTTTATTGGGCAGTTGGCGTTACAGTATTTTGATTCTGGGAATCTTGGAACTATGTGTTTTTGCCTGGGCTATGCTGTTTGTGCGTCGTTCCTGCTCTTCGCGCGGGCAATGTCTGTCCTAGGCTTATGTTCCTGTACATATTGCCGCGATAATTTAGTATTGTACGGATATGAAGATAAATATCCGTACGTTTTTGTTAAAGTCCCTGCCATACCTAATGTCTATTGCGGGCGGTATTATCCTGTATACCGGCGCCATAGATAATGCCCCAAATGATAATATCCGCGACCTGGTGATAAATGTTTCGGCATCTTTGTTGTCGATACCGTTGGTTTTTTTACTGTATGATTACACCAATTCGCGTGTTGCAAACCAAATGAAACGCAACCTGGCCAACAGTATGACCGATAAATTAAATGTTTTGATGTTAAATATTATTGGACTGTTACGCGATTCTATGGGGGTGCGCAGTAAATTGAATACAGAAAATCTGAACCGCATGTTGATATGGCGCGCGCCCGAAATTTCACGCCGTCTTAAACTGACCCCACGCACATTGGAAAGGCTTCATGAATATCACAATGAACTAGATACACTGCTGTATCGCGACAGTCAAAATTCTGTTTTGACATCGGACCAGTCCCAAATTCTCTCACTGTTGGCGCGTGACATGACGCGTCTTATCAATGAAAACAAATTTCGGCACAATCGTCATTTATCTGCGAAATACATGGAATCCATTATGGGGCGTATTTTGGATTGGCTGGACAGCGACAGTATTGCGGCCATGAACCTGGCCCAACATATATCAAATGTTGGGGCGGGGGACACCCAGAAAAATCGGTAATAAAATAATAAAAATGATATTTTTTCTTGCAATTTAATTTTTTTTATGTCAAAATTGCCCCCGACCCTTGGAAAAAGGATTGCAAAATTCTTTATTCCAGGTCCGGTTTTGGGGACATAGCTCAGTTGGTAGAGCAAATGACTTTTAATCATTGGGTCCAGGGTTCGAGTCCCTGTGTCCCCACCAAAAATTCAACGACCGCTTGCCGGTCGTTTAATTTTTGCAATGGGGCGCGGACGAGAACCCAAAAAGGGTTCGGGGCGAAGCGAAAGGGGCCCATGGAGCGAAAGCGAACATGGGAATATACAGTCCCTGTGTCCCCACCAAAAATAAGAAAACCACCACAAGGTGGTTTTACATATATATATTCCACAAATATTCAAACCGTTTGCTGTATTCTTGTGCGGGGTGGGTCAGGAAGATGCAGTTTTCGCTGTTATACTTGGTGGCGGCGGTGGTCCAGTTATAGGAACCCGTCACCATACGCCGATTATCAAAGACGGCGAATTTATTATGTTCAATCTTGTGCCGGCGATTGGTGCGGACGGGTATGCCGGCGGCCGCCAGTTCATCAATCATGGACGATTTATGCCCGGCCATAGTTCGGTCGGTGATGATGCGGACGCGGGCGCCCCGTTGGTGGGCGGCAATAATGGCATCGGCAATTTTCGGATTGGTTATGGAATAGACGGCAATGTCGATTTTATCGGCCCGACCCAGCTCGGCAATTATGCGGTCTTCGCATTCGGTGCCGGGGGTGAAATATGATTCTATGTGTACGGGTGCGCTGGGTGGCGGGGTGACCGTCCGTGTGGGCAATTGCACCCCAACGCCAACCCCAATGGCAAACGCAATCGCAATAACAAAAGTCCATTGTCTGACAAACATACAACCCCAAACAAAAGACCACTCAAATAAAGAGTGGTCGGGAGTTAGTCAGTTCACATACAGAACTCCGTTGCCTTTGGGACAAGCCCTGTTGTATAGCAACAGCATCCCGACCATTGTCGGGACATTAAAAGTTATGGCATGTGGGTGACTAAACCCGTTCACGCTTATAATGCCTTGTGCAATTACTTGCACACACATATTGTACACCATTTCCCACAAAAATCAAGGGGCGTGTTTCGGGGGACATATATAAAGAAAATATAACAATATTCAACGACCGCCTGCCGGTCGTCTTTTTTGTCCGCCACGTGCCGGCATTTTTCTGGTGCCGACCAGCCCATTGGAAATTCCCTGTTGCAAAAAAGTAAAATCCGTATAATATATAGCCTGAATATAAACATATAGGGGAACAGAAATGCCTGCAAAAACAGTAAATGATATCGTCGCATTATGCAAACGTCGTGGTTTTATATTTACCGGTTCGGAAATTTACGGTGGTCTGGGCGGTGCGTATGATTACGGCCCATATGGCGTAGAATTGATGAAAAACATCCGTAATGCATGGTGGAATTCTATGATTTATTCACGTGATGATATCGAAGGATTGGATGCGGCATTGATATCAAATCGTCTGCTGTGGAAATATTCCGGTCACGAAGCGGGCTTTTCGGATCCGTTGGTGGAATGTAAAAAGTGCGGCACCCGCATGCGCCAGGACAAGATGAAGGATCAATCTAAATGTGATAATTGTGGCAGCACGGATATCACCGAACCGCGCGCGTATCAGTTGATGATGGGACTGTCCATTGGGGCGACGTCTGATGGTGCGGTCAATGCATACCTGCGTCCCGAAACGGCAACCACGACATACACCAATTTTAAAAATGTTTTGGACGCCAAACCACATAAGTTGCCGTTTGGTATTGCCCAAATTGGCAAGGCTTTTCGTAACGAGATATCTCCGCGCGGTTTTGTATTCCGTATGCGCGAATTTGAACAGGCCGAAATGCAGTACTTTGTAAATCCGGTCGACGATGAACATTATCACAAGATGTGGATGGACGCGCGTATGGCATGGTGGATAAACGAATTGGGTATCCCGGCGGAAAAGTTGCGCTTTATGCCACATGAAAAATTGGCCCATTATGCCAAGGCCGCCGTGGATATAGAATATGAATTCCCCGACGGGTTTGACGAAGTCGAAGGGATTCACAACCGCCAGGATTTCGATCTGGGGTCACATACCAAGGCGCAATCGGATTTCAAAATTAACGCCAAAGTTTTGGAAAATCGTGACAGCACAACAAAATTATCATACAGCGATCCGCAAAGCGGTCAAAATTTCCTGCCGTATGTTATTGAAACGGCCATGGGTGTAAATCGTGCAATGTTGGCCGTAATGATTCAGGCCTATGAAGAAGAAGATTTGGGCGAAGGTAAATCACGCACCGTATTAAAGTTAAAGCCTTCCTTGTCACCGGTCAAGGCCGCGGTTATACCACTGGCGCGTAATGTGCCGGAATTGTTAAACATTTCGAACGACATCGTCAAAACATTGCGTAAAATGGCGATTGGTCGCATAGAACTGGAAAATTCGGGCAATATTGGTAAAAACTATCGTCGTCATGATGAAATTGGAACACCGGTATGTATAACGGTTGATCATCAAACCATAGAAGACGGTACGGTAACCCTGCGTCATCGTGACACTATGGCCCAGGAACGCATCGCAATTTCGGATGTTCCAACGCGTATCTTAGAAATAATCAATGGTTAACTATACCGCCCATGTTGGGCGGTTGCAAAATATTCGGATAAACCATGCCAAATGTATCTGTAGTTATTTTTGTTGCCGGTCCTGCACCATATCTGTCGGGATGTTTGGACAGCGTTGTAAATCAAACATTGCCTGACGTTGAAATCGTATTGGTTTGTGGTGCTTTGTCGGAACAGGCTTCTGGAATATGTACCGATTTTAAAAACAGGTATAATGATATAAAAATTGTTCATACAGATGTTTCCAAATTGTCGGATGCCTATGACATGGGGGTGTCTGCGTCCACAGGTCGATATATTATGTTTGTTAAGTCCGAAGATTTTATTGCACCAAATGCATGCGAAATTATGTTTAACAATGCGATTAAAAATGATTCTGATGTGGTTCGGTGTGGCTTGGCTCAGTTTTCGGCAAAGTATAATAAGTTTTACTCGCTTGCCTGGGAAGATGCTATTTTATCTGAAATATCTTCGACAAATTCTGTTGTTGTTTTAAAAGATAGCAAGGTTTTATTAACATGTCATGGTTCTGTTTGGGCAACATTGTTCAGGGCTGATTTTATCCGACACATAAGGTTTACAGAAGATTGCGGCACCCTGTACCAGGAATTTGCCGTTATTATCAAGGCGCTGATTTGTGCATCGCGAATATCTGTTATGACGGATGTTTTATATTTTTCTAATATTGACGATTCCGAAAATCCCATTATAAAAAAGGACGAAGATTTGTTGCGTATCACGGAACCATTTGAAGCCGCCAAGCAATGGATGTTGGCGCGTAATTGTTTTGATGATTATATCCCTGAGTTTTATAAACAGGTTATGATTGTTACGATGGGATTTTATGAATTTATGTCCGATGATTTAAAACCCGCATTTTATAAACGTCTACAACAATTTTATTCAGATGTAAACATGTTTGTTTTTCCACGGGTTACACAAATGTTTTCTACCCCCCAGGTACGTTTTTTAATAGATATTTTAAAAGATAACTAAAAAGGTATTAAATGTCTAAGATTCTGGTTTCGGTTGTTGTACCAATTTATAATGCGCAGGCTACATTGGTTCGTTGTATTGAATCTATTGTAAATCAAACATTTGCCAAACATATGGAAATTATTTTGGTGGACGATGGTTCCACCGATGACAGTGGACGTATATGTGATTCCTTTGCCGAAAATTATGATAATGTACGTGTTATACATCAATCAAACGCCGGCATGGGTGCCGCATACAACGCCGGCATTGCCACGGCCCGCGGTGAATATATCGGCCTGGTTGAATCCGACGATTTTATTGACCTGCGCATGTATGAAATATTATATAACAACGCGATTCAAAATGATTCCGATTTGGTAAAGTGCGGCATTTTTTATTTATATGATTGGCAAAAATTTATAGATACCGGTAATCTTAATGTGTCTAATTGGGAAGACTTTATTCTGAAACAAATCACATCCGGCCCCCAACCGTTTACAATATTTGACCATAAAATATTATTGGCGTACCACAGTTCGGTTTGGGCGACACTATATCGTTCTGATTTTTTGAAACAGATAAAATTTTCCACCGAACCCGATGCGTCTTACCAGGATTTCTTTTTCATGATAAAGTGCCTGGTGTCGGCCAAACGCATATCGGCGGTTACCAATTATTTATATGTTTGGAATCTGGAAAACGAAGCATCGTCAACAAATCGTAACGATGAACACCTAATGCGTATAATGGACCAGGCAAACCTGGCCAAGGATTGGTTACGCGAACGTGGGTTATTAAATGAATTTCTTGCCGCGTTTTGTAAACAGTCTATAATTGCTATGGGGAATTTCTATGAAAAAATTCGTCCCGATTTGGCGCCAATATTTCTAGAAAAGATGCATCGCTTTTTTGTGGACATTTGTCCGCACGATTTATCCCATGTTACAACGTATATGTCAACGCCACAAATTGAATTATTAAAAAAGGCCTTGTCATATAATGCATAAAAAATCCCGCCATTTGGCGGGTGTTTTTATTTTTGGATAAAGTGCACGCTATATTGTGGCTTTTTATCCGCCCCCAGTGCAGCACGAACTACCTTATTAGAGGCAATTTGCACGGCTCGCACCAGGTTATTTCTGTCTTTACGTTCTGCCTTGGTCAGATTTTCAATCGCCTTGGTGATTTCAATCTGGATTTGGCGTTTCATGAATCCTGTGTCATCGGTTTCAAAGATACCGGCACTGGACACTTCGGGTACGCCCTTTAAAAATCCGCGCTTGTCAACCGGCAAAGTTACAAAAACTGCGCCATTTGATGCGATTTTTTTGCGGTTTTTATAAACCTGGTCGTTGGCGCTGCGTTCTGTTTCGCCCTCCATAACAACATAACTGGTTTCGATTGTATCCGAAACATATGGCGCTTCGCCATCGCGCAGGGCAATCATTTCACCATTATGCACAACCATCATGTGCTTGGCACCACCGCGTTCCATTGCCATTTTACCATTTAACATTTCGTTGATATAATCCCCGTGCATTGGCACAGAAATCTGTGGATGAACCATATCATAGAATCTTTCCAATTCCGGTCGACCGGCGTGACCACTGGCATGCAGGTTATCTGTATCAAATATGGTATGCGTTTTCACACCCATACGCGCCAATTTATTATACAGTGCCGACACATCCTGTTCGCGCCCCGGGATAATAATTGCACTGAACACAACGGTATCTGTTGGTTGCAATTTTAATTCTTTTACCTGGCCATGACACAGACGTGTCAGCATTGCAAACTTTTCCCCCTGGGACCCGGTCAAGAATATTGCCTGTTTTTCCGCCGGCAGGTCTTTTATTTCGCTGTGTAAATACACGTCGTCTTTGTTCAGATATCCAAATTTTATACCCATTTCACGGAATTCCGGTAATCCGACATATGGCACCGGATTGGGATTGCTGCGTTCTTTGATTGCGGCCACGCGCCCCGCGGCACGTGCGGCTTCGGAAAACATTTTGATACGCGCCAAACTGCGTGAATATCCGGTAACCAAGACACGCCCCGGCGCATTTTTCATAATTTCGGTCAATGCATCACGAACCTGGGTTTCTGTGACCTGTTTTGTTTGGCGCGAAGAATTGGTTGAATCGCACATGCAAGCCAATAATTTTGGATCGCTTCCAATTTCGGTCAATCGCGCAAAGTCCGTTGTTGGCTCAATCGGGTTGTCGTCATTAAATGTCCAATCCCCCGTATGCAAGATTTTCCCTGCGCCTGTTTTGATGATTAACATCTGGGCTTCGGGCACACTGTGTGTAACATGAAAAGTTTCGACTTCAAATGGTGCGATATCTAATGTGGCGCCATTATGGTCAAATTCGACAATATCTTTTTTGGCATCAAAGTCCAATTCAATACCCGCAAACGTACGGCGCAGAATTTCCGCCGGGAATCGTGTGCAATAAATAGGTTTTCTGAATTTCGGCCAAATGTATTTCAGTGCGCCAATATGGTCTTCGTGTCCGTGTGTGATTATAAATCCCACAACATCCTTTTTACGTTTTTCCAACCATGTTGTATCACAGTATTGAACATCCCCCGCGCCAATTTCTTCATCCAAGAACCCCATACCGCAATCCACAATCAGATATTTTCCGCGGTACTTATAGACGTACATATTTTGTCCAATATGCTCCAATCCGCCTAATGCCATAAAGTACACTTTATCGTCATTTGCATCTGTTTCGTGTTTATTTACGCCTTTGATTGCTTTTGGGGCGCTTGCTTTTGCGCCTTTTTTCTTGGTTGGTGCTGTCGATGTTTTTTCAACCGACTTTTTTTCACGTACTATAACCATTTATAATCCTTTTTTTATAATTTACATTTTGCGTGACCACCAAATTCATTACCAATAAAGAAAATTTCTTTATATGCAGTGAATCTGTGGCCACGCGCCATACCCCCATGGTATTTTATTACTTTCAATAAAGACACAGGGATAAATTCCACATTGGCAATTAATACGCCTCTGTATTCTCTCGTACGGATATATAATAGTGCATTTGATGCTAAAATCAAGAGAATAAAAAATGTACGAAAAAATAAGATGATTTTATATTGTTTTTGTGTTGATTTATTTTTCCCCATATGTGATAATTAACATGTCATGGTGATTTGCCGTGATGGGGTGTCAAGACCTCGGTACCAGTGGCAAAACACGCAATATCATATATCGTTGTGCGCATGTGTTTTGTCAAAGAACTCCTGACCTTGGGTCAGGAGGGATGCGAATATATTGAATAAGCACACAATTCTGGTAATTGTCTTGAACCTCCTGGCCACTTGAATTATTTCGGTGGTTTTTTTGTTATGGTGATGCGGCGCATGTGACAGTTCCACCAAGCTGTCAAATTCTCTATCAAATAAAAAAGTCGCATCACCGGCCTTGATAAATAATCGGGCGCAGGAATATGGGGGAAAGGGGAAATGTTATACGAGACAAGGAAATTTGTATTTACGGTATCGCTGTGCGCGATGTTGGCGGTAAATCCTGTATTGGCGACGGCGCCCGGCGAAGAAGAAGCGGTGTCGACCGTGCATGATGTTTATACTGAATCGACGAATACGGGTACAGAAGGTGCGCCATTGAATTTATCGTCCGGTATTGCGGGTGTAACGTATGTTAACCGTATGGTGAACAGTGCGGGTAACGCGGCCCAACGTGCCGAAGATCATGCGGCGGCGGCGGGTGCATCGGCGATTGCGGCACAATCTGCGGCGGATGATGCGCAATCTGCGGCGGATGCGGCCAAGAACACATTAAAGGACAAGGTTGACATATCCCAGGGTACAGAAAATAAAGACAAGGTTATGGTTGTTGGTTCCGATGGTAATTTAACCCCGGGTATGGTTGGCACGTCGGGTATTGCCAATGGTGCGATTACGTCGGCCAAGATTTCCAATGGGGCGGTTGGTCGTGATCAGATAGCCGATGGCTCGGTTTATGCGTCTGCTATTGCCACAGGAAGCTCTATGAGCAGTTTTACCGGTTTTTTGGTATTTGGGAGTGATAATTATGGTGGTACCGGTTTATATCACACACCGTTGACCACGGATATGATCAGCAGCGGCACAGTTGTTTTTGGACATTTGCATGCTTACACGGGTAATGCTTTCTCTAGTGGTTATGGTGTGTTAATGGCCAGTTCCGCCGGTGATATGTATTGGAATCAGGTTACATCCGATGTGATTGAAACAAGTGCTGTTACAAGTGATAAGATTGCATCCGGTGCCGTTATGTTTGGTAATATCGCTGCTGATGGATATAATGGCAACTATAAGCATGGGACTGTTTTGATGTACAGTGGTGATTCAACTTCATCCGGTATGTATTGGGGAAAGGTTAATTCTGATATGATTGACTATGGTGCGGTGACACCAGCGAAAACGGAGGGGGTTGTTGGCGCAATCCCGTGGGGCAGTGCCGATTCCACCACATATGGACAATTTTGGATTGAATAACCCACCCCCCATTTGGGGGATTTTTATTGTATCTTGTCCCGCGGCCTGTTTTTCTTATTGTCATCCCGGTGCTTGACACCGGGACCCAGGTTATCATTCATTATTTTTTACAAAAACAATCACAACAAATTTGCACAGGTTTCATGCGCTCACCCTGGGGGGTGGAACAACCCGGCAATGAAATGTAATTTACCTAAAAAACGCCCCGTGTTTATGGGGCGTGGACATGAAACTGATTACGCGTTATTTGTCGTTACCGGTCGCGTGATACCGGTCTGTCGATAAACATCCATATCAACCATATCAATGCGGCGATACCGATGATTGCGTACACAATATTACTGGCCAGGGTTGCCGGGCCAAATAAAAACGCAACCAAGTCAAAACCAAAGATACCAACCAATCCCCAGTTCAGGGCACCGATAAATGTCAATGGAATCAGAACATAATTAGTAAGTCCTCTCATCTGTTTTTTCTCCTTTTCAAGGTTTACTTATGCCCATGCATAAGACACTGACATTATATCTTTTTTTATGTCCCCCAACAATCGGAACAGAATCACAGGATTTTTGTCTTTATGTTTCTATGGAATTTCGTATCCCCTTTCTGCAAAGTAACTTCTAATATTTTCCATCATTCCTATGCTTTCGGGGCTTAGTCCACTGGGGGTATAATTCTTTTTTATAAATCCAACAGTGTGTTTCAGACACGCTTCTATATTATGTTCGCCGGAAAAACGAATTGCGCTTCCTGCCATGTGTGGAAACCAATTGCCCCAATACCAATCTCGTTTTTCGTCAAATATACCATACTTTTTGCAATACTTATGATATGCAATCGCCACATCAATCGGGTCAAAATCCAGTGTTTGTTCTTTCCATGCGATATTCATAATTGAACCCACTCGACGACGATAGACATATAATTTATCCTGGACAAAGGTTATACTTTTTGACCACAGCATATATACATTCCAAAAATATTCATCTTCATATTTTTTGCCCGTTGGAAACTTAATTTTATGTTTTCGTATAATCTTTGTTCGAAAAATCTTACCCCATGCGGTTGGAAAATGAATATTGTTATTCACACGTGATATCAAAAAAGTACCTGTGCCATGAACAACAAAGTATGCATCATCGCTTTCCTTTAAATGTAAATCTGTATCATATAAAACCTGTACGCCACTGACCGCGACATCTGATTGATTTGATTCAATTGCGCTGTACATTTTTTCACACATATCCGGCATAAACATATCATCAGAATCACAATACATCACGTACGGTGTTTTTACATGTCGCATGGCATGGTTTCGACTGTACGACAATCCCCGATTGCGCCAGTTACGGATAATCTTGATACGTGGATCGCGCCGGGCATAGTTTTTTACAATTTGCATTGAACCATCGTTTCCACGGTCATCTACACAAATAATCTGGATATCAGTAAATGTCTGATTGATTAAAGATTCCAAACAATCCCCAATATATTTTTCAACATTATATATCGGCACGATAATCGATATTTTTGGCATATTATTCCCCTTTGCTTTATTTGTTTATGCGCACAAATGCCAACCGAATAAAGTTTATCGGTATTATCAACAATGATAACGCAAATATGATACCCCATTGTGGCGCAGTCAGTGGCGATAATTGTAACACGGCCCCACCAAACGTGACGCACAACACGGTTGCGGCTATTACGCCAACAGCAACAATTATAAACATCGGATTCGTGCGAATTCGCGCCAACAGATTAAACCCATCAACACGTACACAGAATCCGTTTACAATTGCCATTATAACCAACAAAGCAAATCGTGCGGACATATATGTGGACGCGGTATCAAAGTATTTGCCAATAAACGGCAATTGCATTAATCCAAATACTGCGACAAACCCCAACGTCGTCCATATGACCTGGGCCAATACCGGTCGCGAAATCAGCGGTGCATTTTTTCCCATCGCAGGTTCGGTCATATATTCGGGCCGGGCCGGTTCCCCGCCAAAGGCCACGGAATTTAAACTGTCCATCACAATGTTAATAATCAATATCTGAACGGCGGTAAATGCATCAAATCCCATAAATATTGGGAACATTATACTCAGGATTACCAATGCAAAATTAATAGGTAATTGGAACTTTAAAAAGTTCACAACATTATGCACAAATGTTCGTCCCATCAATATACTGTTTGCGATTGATATGAAATTATTGTCTGTAATGATAATGTCTGCGGATTCTTTACATACATCTGTGCCGTCCCCCATTGCGAATCCTACATCGGCGCGTTTCAGTGCGGGTGCATCATTCGTTCCATCGCCACACATCCCTATGCACAGATTCAAAGACTGGGCCAATTTTACAATACGCAACTTGGTTGATGGGACCGCACGTGCAATTACGCGCAGGTGCGGTAAAATTTTTATTGCATCTGCATCTGACATATTGTCCAGATCATTCGCCACAATCGCAATATCGTCGTCTGCTGTTATAATTCCGCAATCAACCGCAATTGCATGTGCCGTATCCAAAATATCCCCCGTTATCATCATAACCTGAACACCCGAAGTATTCATTGCGTGTACAACTTCGGGCACACCTGGCCTAACATCATCACGCATCGCAACCAGTGATACAAAAACCAATTCACAGGGCAGATTTTCGTTGAAATCACCATTTGGTAAATATGCCGTCGCCACCAATCGCATTGCGCGTTTTGCATTCTGTTTTATTAAATCATTAACCTTTTTGCGATTTAACTTCTGTATTTTTCCATCTTCATCAATGTATGTCTTGGCCCGTGCCAGTATTACTTCGGGCGCGCCCATAAAGTACGATGCACCATCTGATGTATGTGCGGCCGAAAACTTGTTGGCGCTGTTGAATGGTATTGCCAAGGTAATATTTTTGTCGCGTTGAATTTTTGTAATATACTCGGAATAGGGGCGCATTGCTTCAAACATTGCACGCGCCGTCATGTTCCCTCCGATTAGATCCCCGTCCGGGCCATATACAACACCACCAACCAATGCCTGGGTTGTAATAAAAAGTTCTTTGACGACACGTCCGGTAACCCGGTCAAATCCAATATCTGTGCCATCACCTGTAAAGTTATATATGGGTTGCAAAAAACCGCGGGTCAGAGTGCCTGTTTTATCTGTGCATAATAATTGTATATTGCCTGCTTCGGGGATTTTATGCGGATTTTTGGCCAAAATATTATTTTTAATCATCGCATTAACATTCTGTCCTGTAATAATCCCTATGATAAACGGCAGTCCTTCGGGAACTGCAGCGACAAAAATGGTCAGCGCCACCGTCAAAGACGTAAATATTGTATAAATTAATCCCGCGCCACTGGTTGCGTTGGCTGAATGTAAGTTAACCACCAACAAAACACCAAAAATTACAACCGCACAAACCGAACCTATTTTACTAATCAACGCGGCCAGGTTATCCAACTGAATTTGTAATGTGGTCTTAACATCGTCTATGGAATTCAGTGATGACATAATTTTTGCATTTTCTGTTTCTGCCCCAATACGTGCTACGCACATTTTTGCAGTGCCACTTAATACGGTTGTTCCTGCAAATACCAGATGCGCATCAACGTAACTGTCTGCGGTAATTGGGGCATTGCGATTGTATTCATAGTTTTTTGAAACTGGGGTCTTTTCTGCTTCGGCGCTTTCCCCATTAAGAATTGCGTTATTGACACTGATATCCCCGTCAACGATATATCCGTCGGCGCAAATTGTTTCACCCGCGGCCAATATAACAATATCACCCACAACCACATCAACACTATCCACACGATGCACAACACCATCACGAACGACATTTGCAAACAACTGGGATGACCTTATTCGTAATTCTTCTGCGCCACGTTGTGTTTTTATTTTTGTCCAAACGGTTGTAGTTGCCACGACTATCAACACGATACCGATACCTATTGCCTCGGACACACTGCCATATCCACTGATTCCCAGACCAATAAATATGAACATCATCAGCAGTAAAATCAGGTTTAATTTATCCTGGAAAACTTCAATAAAAAACTGCCAACCTGTTTTTAGTTTTGGGCGTGGCATTTGATTTGTACCGTATTTTTCACGACTTTTGATAACCTGTGCTTCTGTCAGACCACGTAAATCCATATTTAAATCCTTTTTCTCTCACGTTTTATACAAATTTTACTTTTTTAAAACAAGCAAAAAATAAATAAACATCATTGACAAATTCTTACAAAAAAGCATAATAAAAATCAACGGCTGTCTAAGGAGAAAATATGACCAAACCACGGGTGTCGGTGATACTGCCCGCATACAATGCAGAAAGATTTATTGGCGAAGCAATTGACTCTATACTGGCGCAAACTTATCGCGACTTTGAACTGATTATAATTAACGATGGTTCGACGGATTTAACGCCTGATATAATAAGGCAATATGCCAAAAAAGATAAACGCATACGTTTTTTTAACAATAGAAAAAATCGTGGTCTAATTTATGTTTTAAATATGGGCCTGCGCAAGGTACGCGGGGAATACATTGCGCGTATGGATGCCGATGACATATCCCTGCCGACACGATTTGAAAAACAGGTTGCATATATGGATGCCAATCCGGATGTTGGTGTTTTGGGCACAGTTATCGAGGCTTTTGGGATGTACACAGGTTACGGAATACAAAAACCTGTGGTTGAATTATCAGATTTTATAACCGACAATTACGTTGCGCATCCCACTGTCATGATACGTGGGTCTGTTATGCGCAAGTACGGGTTTCAATATAATCCGGAATATAAACATGTTGAAGACTATGAATTGTGGATGCGCATGGTCCAGGTTACAAAAATTCACAATATTTCAGAGGTGTTATTAAGATATCGTGTTACGGGTGATAATGTCAGCATTACCAACAATTCCGAACAGAAAGAACGTGCCAGACAATTGAAAAATATGGCGCAACAAATGGTATTGTCCCAGGTGGCGAAACAAAAAAATACAATTAACATAGAAAATCCCGTGTCTGTTTCAATATATGACTAGTTTTTGCTTTTGATAAAAATCGTTTTGACACGATTGTGTAAATTATAGTATCGTTTACATGTACGGGGGATTTCGCGTGAAATACATATATCAGTTTTGCGTTATTATGTTTTTTGTTTTGTTGGGACAAATGTGTGAACATTTTATCCCCCTGCCAATCGCGGGCAGTGTTTATGGATTGATATTACTGTTTTTATCATTGGTATTGGGTGTTGTAAAGTTACATATGGTCGAAGATGTGGCGAATTGGTTCCAAAAAACAATGGCGCTGTTTTTTGTTGCGCCCGCTGTGGCGGTAATTGATATATGGGCCGATATCGCGGATATTTGGTGGATTTTGGTATTGTTGATGATTGCGGCGTATTTGGTCACAATGATAACGACCGGTGTGACGGTGGATTCGCTGATTGGTGATAACAAGAAATCAAAACATGGGGGCAAAAAATGATTGCTTTTTTGGCGGCGTCCCCTTATTTTGGTGTTGTGTTAACATTGTCCATGTTTTCGTTGGCATATTTGATAAATCGTCGTTGGTCGTCGCCGTTTACAACGCCACTTTTCCTGGCGACTGTATTTATAATAATAGTTTTGTTGGAAACGGGCATTTCGTACACGGATTATAATTCGGGCGCACAGTACATAACATATTTCCTGGTGCCACTGACCGTATCATTGGCGGTTCCAATGTATAAACAGTTGCCATTACTTAAAAGGCATGTTCTGCCCATATTATTGGCAATATTGGTTGGTGTTATTTGTTCGGTATTGACGGTGATATTCATATGCATATTTTTTGGGTTGGGGGATATTGTTGCGCGATCATTGGTATCAATATCCGTGACGACGGCAATTGCAATTGGCATTACGGAAAAATTGGGGGGTGTCGTTGCGCTAACTGTTTCTTCGGTGATTGTTACGGGAATTCTTGGCGCATCGGTCAGTGATATTGTCTGTCGAAAACTGGGGTTGCGCAGTGCGATTTCGCGTGGCCTGGCCATTGGAAATGCATCCCACGCCGCCGGCACCACCAAGGCAATGCAGATGGGACCGGTCGAAGGCGCATTAAGCAGTTTGGCAATCGTTCTGTCCGGGTTAATGACGGCGGTCGTTGCGCCATTGGCAATATGGATATTCTTTTAACCAAAGGGGGAAAATAAATGAAGATTACAAATAAATTAAAATCTGTACCGGGAATTTGGATTGCCGTATTGGCGATTGGTGTTGCATTGGGTGGATATTTTATTGGTGATGGTATCTATCGTGCCATGTCGGGACGCACCGTCACGGTCAAGGGTCTGGCCGAACGCGATGTTGTCGCGGATACCGCCGTTTGGAATATTAAAATTAATGGTGTCGGGGGCGACCTGGGGATATTGCAACAGGAAATAGACACGGACATCGCCCAAATACACGCTTTTCTGATTGAATCCGGCTTTGCACCCGATGAAATCCAAAATCTGCGGGTCCAGGTGCGTGATAAATACGCCGGTTATTCCGATGCGGAATTGCGCGCGCAAAACAACGATGGTCGCTATGTAATTGATACGGGGGTCATGGTGCGTTCGCATAACGTTCAACTGGTTGATTCTGTGTCACGTCGTATGGGGGAATTGGTGCGCCGTGGTATCACCGTTACCGAAGATTATTCGGGACCAATATATATCTTTAACGGTCTAAATGATATTAAAATTTCCATGATTGAACAGGCAACAAAAAACGCCACCGCCGCTGGTGAACAATTTGCCAAAGATGCAGACGCGCGCCTGGGGAAAATCAAAAGCGCAAACCAGGGTGTGTTCAGCATAGAATCACGTGATCCGACGGATTCTTGGTCATCGAACGAGCGTCAGGCAATAAACAAAAAAGTTCGTGTTGTTGCAACGATTACATTTTACTTGAAATAATACCCGCCCCATTCGGGGCGTTTTTTATTATTTATTTTCGGCAATTACGCGTTCAAATTCGGATTCGTCCCAAATGGTAATGCCCAACTGTTCTGCGCGTGTCAATTTGTTGCCTGCATCTGCCCCGGCCAGAACGATATCGGTTTTTGCGGACACGCTGCCAACGACTTTGGCGCCCATCTGTTCCAAAATCTCACGTGCCTCATCACGTGTATATTTTGACAATGTACCCGTCAGAACGACCTTTTTCCCCGCCAATGGACCATTGTTTGTGGGTGGCACAACATCCATGTCACGCACATGAACATGTTCCAATAATTTGTTCAGTGCATCTTTGTTATGTTCATCCGCAAAAAATGACACAATTTCATCGGCCATAACATCGCCAATTCCATCAATCGATTTTAATTTCCACGCCGGCGCCCCGCGTATTGCATCCAATGAACCGAACGCACGTGCCAAAATCTTGGCGGTTACTTCGCCAACCTCGGGTATTCCGATGGCGAACAAGAATTTGTTCAGATCAATATCTCGCGCCCCTTCGATGGATTTATTCAAATTATCAACCGATTTTTCACCAAAGCCCTCGATACGTTTGATTTCATCGCCATGATTTTGTATCAGTGTAAATATATCGGCCGGCGTTTTTATCCATCCGCGTCCCACAAAGTTTTCCAGTTGTTTTACCCCCAGTCCGTCAATATCAAATCGCTTGCGTCCAACAAAGTGTTCCAATTCACCAATTAATTGTGCGGGGCACCCCATTGTATTGATGCATCTGCGCGCAACCATCCCCGATTCTTGGACAACGTTTCCACCACACACGGGGCAGGTTGTTGGGAAAACAAATTCGGATGCGCCCGGCATGCTTTCCGCCACACCAACGATTTGTGGAATAACATCGCCCGCGCGTTGCACTATAACCTTGTCACCAATACGCACGCCCAGTCGCCCAATTTCATCCGCATTGTGCAGTGTTGCACGTGAAACCACCACGCCACCGATATTGATTGGCTCTAATTCCGCCACCGGTGTTAAAACACCCGTGCGCCCCACCTGAATTGTAATGTCACGCAGTGTTGTTATTGCCCGCGCCGCGGGGAATTTGTACGCCACTTCCCAACGCGGACTGTTGGCGCGACTGCCCATGCGTTCCTGGGTGGCAATATCATTAACCTTGATTACCAATCCGTCTATGTCAAACGGAATGTCCGGACGTATTAACATAATGTCATTATAGGCACGTTGAATATCCCCCAGTGTGCACGCGTGAATCGCCCATTTTCGTGTTGTTTTAAATCCCCACGATTCTAATTTATCAAAGTATTCCGATTGGGTTTTAAATTCACGTTCGGAAATTTCGCCATACGTATACGCAAATGCGCTTAATTTTCGGGTTGCGGTAATTTCCGGGTTCAGTTGTCGCAACGATCCCGCCGCCGCATTTCGTGGATTGGCAAATTGTTTGTCTGATTGCGCGTTCAGTGCCACAAAATCCGCACGTGTCATATAAACTTCGCCACGAATTTCAATAACGTCTGGGTATTGCCCGGCCAGTTTGTGTGGAATATCCGGTATTGTTTTCAGGTTTTCTGTTATGTCTTCGCCCTGAACCCCGCTGCCCCGGGTCAGACCACGTACCAACACGCCATTTTCATAACGCGCCGAATAAGACACCCCGTCAACCTTTAATTCAATAAATAAATCCTTGCTGGATAATTTGTTAAACCAATCTGCGACTTCGCCTTCGTTAAATACGTCTGATATGGACAGCATCGGCACACTGTGCGCGTGTGATTTGAATTTGTCGGACACCGCGGCGCCAACGTGTGTGGATGCGCCCCCCACCGCCAATGTGGGATATTGTTCTTCTATTTCCAGGGCGCGTTTTTTTACCGCATCATATGTCGCATCATCAACGATTGGGGCATCATTTTGGTGATATGCAATATCCCAATCATGCAGTTTTTTTAACAATTCGGCATGTTCGGACAAAATAAATAAATCGGGTACGTTTTTCATACCCGAATTATAGGAAATTGGTAAAAATAATACAACGGAAAAAGAATCCGATTATATCCCAAATTTATATACTGCGCCGAAATAGAATTCCGTCGCATCCACGTCCGTGGTTGCGAACGTTTTGTCGTGCAATTTGTGTTCTATTTCACCATAGTATTGATACTTAACCCCCAGGTTTAAATCAATTCGTTCATTTAATGCAAAGTTCACACCAATCATTGCACTATATGACAAATCAAACACGCTGTCTGACATATGACCGTACGGCGTGTTAACATCGCCCCAAATTGTTGCAAAGCCAATTCCCAATCCCGCATATGGCGCAACGGTCTGTTCGTATTCTTGGAACAGATATACATTTAACATATTTGCCCATACGTCAAAGTCATATTTATTTGCGCGTTTGCTTTCGTCCATGCCGACATACGATGTTTCAAATTCTAATTTTACATGATTGTTTAACCGGTTACCAATGACCGCGCCAAATCCAAAGTTGTCGGCACGAACGGTTGAATTGCCGCCGTCTTGAACATCGTATTTAAATGCAATACTTTCATTTTTATGAATTCTGATACCCGCGTAAGTTTCGTATTTGTTTGCACGGTTGTCCGCATATTCATAGTAATCATATTCATCAATATACTCTTCGGCGAAGGCCGGCACGGCGATTAGGCACGCCAAAATAATTGCAATTTTTTTCATATATCCTTTCCCTTGGTTTTTGTGCTAAGATTATAATTATAATTACTGGTAAAACGCAAGTTATTTGTGCTAGTATTCCCATCAAAGGAGAAAATATGTCGCGCACGCGTACCCCAAAAAAAGATTCCGAGCCCAAACAACCAACGTTCAAACGTCGGATTTTGATTTGTTGTTTTAATTTATTTTTGCTGTCCTGCGTTGCGATGTTGGGTTATGTGTCGTATATATACCTGCGCATGCCGTCATTGGATGCGATATTGCACGAAACCCGTGATGCCACGATAATTTTCTTGGATAAAAACGGCAATGAAATTCGCAGTGCAAACCGCATTATGGGAACGCCTGTTTCGGTTGAAACGTTGCCCCCGCATGTCTGGCAGGCAATTGTTGCGATTGAAGATAAACGATTTTTTCAACACGGACCAATTGATATTCGTGGAATAACACGGGCAATATTTTCAAACCTGATGCACGGTCGTATTGCATCGGGCGGGTCAACCATAACGCAACAAACGGCCAAGAACATATTTTTGTCCCGTGAAAAAAAGATTTCGCGCAAGGTCCAAGAATTAATTCTGTCGCATTGGTTGGAAAATCGTTTTAACAAGAATCAGATTTTGGATTTATACATGAATCGTGTATCCCTGGTTGGTGGTCTGCGTGGAATTGATGCGGCGGCACGCACCATGTTTGGTGTTCCTGCGACCAAACTAACGATTGGGCAATCGGCACAAATTGCCGCCATGTTAAAGGCGCCCACAACGTACAGTCCCCTGCGTAATCCCGACAAAAACATTGCGCGTGCCCGCATCATATTACAGGAAATGGTTCGCCAGGGATACATCACCATAACCCAGGCCCGTATCGCCGCGCAATCGCTGCAACCCGCCACGCCAATGGCGGACACAAATCTGTATCGTTATTGGACGGACTTTGTAATGGATGAATTAAAATCGCGTATTGGCGTGTTTGAAACGGATATGTATGTTCATACCACCCTGGATACGGATTACCAGGATCGTATTGCCGCAATTTTGCCGGACAGGGTTGGACCGTACCAGGGCGCGGTTGTTGCCATGAACCCCGATGGTGCAATCCGTGCAATGTCGGGCGGTTCCGATTATCAGCGCAGCCAGTTTAACCGTGTAACATCACCCCGCCAACCGGGCAGTGCGTTTAAACCTGTTGTATACCTGGTCGCGCTTGAAAATGGTATGACACCGGAAACATATGTAAATGATGCACCCTTTGCGATTGGTGATTATAACCCAAAAAATTATAACGAACGCTATTACGGTGATATAACATTGGCAACGGCCTTTGCCAAAAGTGTGAATTCCGTGCCGTTGAAATTAACGGAAACATACGGCATTGATTCTGTTTTGTCCATGGCGGGACGTCTGGGCGTTGGGACCCAGTTGCGTCGTGAATATTCGACCGTTTTGGGTGCATCCGAAATGACATTATTGGATTTGACGAATATTTATGCGGTAATTTGGAACCGGGGTCGGTCTGTGCATCCATATTCAATTACCCGCGTTACAGATATGGCGGGTAATGCGATTTATGAACGCAATCCATCCGATGAAATCGAGGTCCTGCAACCCCAAACCGTTGAATACATGTCTGCTTTATTGTCGGACGTTGTTGCGCCGGGTGGTACGGGCGGGCGTGCACGTGCCCCGGGTGTTTTGGGCGGCAAAACCGGCACCAGTAACGAAAACCGCGATGCCTGGTTCGTTGGCGCCACACGTGACATGGTAATTGGTGTCTGGGTTGGTAATGATGACTTTACCCCGATGGATTCCAAGATAACGGGCGGCACAATCCCAGCAGAAATATTTCACGAAATAGTTACCCAGGAATAATCACATGCAAAAATATATTGATGCACATTGTCATTTATTGGATGCGCCGGACCCGGATTTGGCGATATCCAATGCGCGTTCCATGGGGGTGGTTGCGTATATCGTTGCGCCCGCAACCCCGACCCAGTGGGATGATGTTGTGGTTTTGGTTCATAAATTCGATTGTGTATTTGGGGCGCTTGGCGCGCATCCATGGAACGTGTCCGAATTGCCGCAAAATTATATCGATAAACTGGAAAAAATATTGGTTGAAAACCCAAAATTAATGGTTGGCGAAATTGGTTTGGATAAAAATCATCCCGATATGCCCCGACAAACAGACGTATTTATTGAACAACTGATGTTGGCGCACAAATTGTCGCGTGGCGTGCATCTGCATTGTGTCGGCTGTTGGGATATCGTAACACGTATATTGGCGGAAAACAAAAATACTTTACCGCCATTTATATTGGCGCATGGCTTTAACGGCAATGCAAATGATATCGAAAAAATGGCCACCGTATACAATATGTTTTTTTCATATGGGCCACGCAACCTGAATCAAAATTTGGGGGCAGGGCGCATTTCCAAGACCCCATTATCGCGCATTTTGGTTGAATCAGATGGCACTGATTCCACCGTTATCCCATCGGTTGTGTCACGCATATCCGAAATATTAGATATGGAAAACACTATTTTGTCAGATATAATATACCAAAACACAAAACAAATTATATAAACATGGACAGATTACACAGAACGCGTTTATTATACGGTGACAATGGCATCAAAAGGTTAAAATCGGCAACGGTCATGGTTGTTGGTTGTGGTGCGGTTGGCTCTTTTGCAATCGAAGCCCTGGCGCGCACCGGTATTGGGCATATCGTTGTTGTTGATTTCGATTGTATAGAAGTCTCTAACATAAATCGTCAGTTGTTTGCACTGGAATCCACGATATCTTGCCCCAAGGTCACAGTTGCCGCCAATCGAATTCGTGATATAAATCCCGAAACCCGCGTGACAGAATTAAACCTGTTTTTTGATGAAAATACAGACATTGATATCCGTCCCGATTTCATAATTGATGCGATTGATACCGTTCCGTCCAAGGTTGCTTTGTACAAATGGGCGCACAAGAATAATGTGCCGTTAATCTCTTCTATGGGGGCGGCATCTAAAACAGACATGACCCAGATAAAAATAGCACCGATTTCCCAAACGTCTGTGTGTCCATTGGCGGGTCGTATTCGTCGTGCGTTGCGTGATGAAAATCTGCCCGATTTTCCGGCCGTTTTTTCAATGCAGGCGCCACGCCCTGTAACGGGACACGCGAAGAATCTGGGGTCGATTGTGACGGTGACGGGCACATTTGGATTAATGTTGGCAAATTACGTAATTGGTGAAATTGTCGGCGAAAAATAACACGGTCTTTCCCTTGAATTCTTAAATAAATCCTGCTAGGATTCTCTCATTAAATTACTTTTACAAACAGGACGCAAAAAATGAACATAGAACTTGGCAAAAATATAAACCCACGTGAAATAGAAACCCGAATCCAGGAATTTTGGGACAATAACACATTTTGGAATAACGATGTTGATTCGAATAAACCATCGTTTTGCATTATGATGCCGCCGCCAAACGTGACGGGGTCGTTGCACATGGGACACGCGATGAATAACGTCTTAACGGATATTATGTGCCGTTATAAACGCATGTCTAATTTTAATATCCTATAACAGCCGGGAACGGATCATGCATCTATTGCAACCCAGTTATTGGTTGAACGCGATTTGTCCAGGCGTGGTATAAACCCGCATGCCTTAACTTTACAGGAAAAATTGGATTATGCCTGGGCGTGGAAGGCGGACAAGGGCGGTCAAATTATGAACCAACTGCACATTTTGGGTGTGACACCGGTTTGGCAACGTGAACGTTTTACCATGGATGCGGGACTGTCCAATGCGATTACAAAACTGTTTGTGAAAATGTATAACGAAGGCTTGATTTATCGTGAAAAGCGTCTGGTAAACTGGTGCCCCAAGCAGATGACATCCGTGTCGGATTTAGAGGTTGAAACCCGCGAAGAAAAGGGTAAATTCTATTACTTTAACTATCCGTTGGTTGATGGTGGCTTTATTGAAATTGCGACAACGCGTCCCGAAACATTATTTGGCGACCAGGCGATTGCCGTCCACCCGGAAAATGAAAAATTAAAACATCTGATTGGCAAGAAGGCAAGAATTCCATTAACAGATATTGAAATTCCAATTATTGCGGACGAACACGCAGACCCCGAAAAGGGAACCGGTGCGGTGAAAATTACGCCGGCCCACGACTTTGACGACTGGGATGTTGGCGTTCGTCACAACCTGACACCGGTGTGCATCTTAACACCTGATGCAAAACTGAACGATAATCCGGTTGTGCCGGAAAAATATCGCGGCCTGGACAGATATGCGGCACGCGAAGCGGTTGTTGCCGATATTGCCGCGGCCGGTTTGATGGTAAAAATCGAAGATCGTACAATTCCAACCCCATACTCTGAACGCGGCCAGGTTCCCGTTGAACCATATCTGACCGACCAGTGGTTTGTTGATGCCGAAAAATTGGCGCAACCCGCGATTAAGGCGGTAGAGCAGGGCAAAATAAAATTCCTGCCGGAACACCGTTATAATTTGTTTATGGCATGGATGAAGGGGATTCGTCCTTGGATCATTTCACGTCAGTTGTGGTGGGGACATCATATCCCTGCATGGTATGATGCGGATGGAAATGTCTATGTCGCAGAAACCGAAGAAGAAGCAATTAAACAATCGGGTGGCAAAACTTTGACACGTGACCCAGATGTTTTGGATACCTGGTTTTCGTCCGGGTTGTGGCCGTTCTCGACCCTGGGTTGGCCGGAACAGACACTGGAATTAAAGAAATATTATCCAACCGATTTGCTGTACACCGCGGCCGACATTATCTTCTTCTGGGTTGCCCGTATGGTTATGATGGGGATTTATGTAATGGGCGATGTGCCATTTAAAACGGTGAATTTCCACGGCCTTATCCGCGACAGCAAAGGGCAAAAGATGTCCAAGACCAAGGGTAACGGTACCGATCCATTAACCGCGGTTGATAAATTTGGCGTTGACGCATTACGTTATTGGATTTCGACTGCGCCAATCGGCACCGATATTCGTTACAGTGACGACGAAGTTAAACGTGGTTCAAAACTGTTAACAAAATTATGGAACGCATCTAAGTATACGCTGATGAATCTGTCTGATTTCGAACCGGAAACTGCACAACAAATTCCTGTGTCCGAACGTTTCATCGAAGACAGATGGGTGTTGTCTGAATTGAACAAAACGATTGCAGAAACCAGAAAGCATCTGGACAAATACGACAATTATAATTCGCGTGCTGCGATTGATACGTTCTTCTGGGATATCTTCTGTGACCAGTATTTGGAATTTATCAAAGATCGCTTCTGGGCACCCGAAAAGTACAGCGCGGAATCTAAGTTATCCGCCCAATGGACATTGTACACAGTCTTGCGTGCGATAATTGGTCTGTATGCACCGTTTATCCCGTTCCTGACCGAAGAATTGTGGCAGAAAATCTATAAACCAACCGAAGGTGGCCAAACATTGCACCTGACGGAATATCCAACCGTAAAAACCGAATATGATACAGACGTGTCCCAAATGGATGTTGCGTTGGAACTGTTAAAGAATATTCGCGGTCTGCGCACAGAACGCAAGGTGGGCAATGGCGCAAAATTGGAAATGTTGACCATCCCGTCTGATACACCGGATGTGTTGCACGGGCTGATTAAATCCGCCGCGCGCGCCAATAATATTCAAACGGGCGCCGAATTGGATTTTGTTGTGGCTGTTCAGAAATAAGGTATCGCCATGGCAGAGAAACTGACGGAACGACGCATATTACAGGCATATCAATGTGACCGTTTCGGTAATGTCCGTCCTTTGATTTTGATGAACGAATTGCAATCAATTGCCGACCGCCATGCAGAACTTTTGGGATGCGGCCGTACGTATTGCCTGGAAAATGGTGTCGGCTGGGTTGTAATGTATTATTTGGTCGATATCATCGAATTGCCAACCGAAGGCGAAGAGTTAACATTTACGACATGGCCATCGTGCCAGGATGCCCTGCGTGCCACACGTGATTTTGAAATTCATGGTTCTGATGGTCGTTTGATGGTTCGTGCCACATCCCAGTGGATTTTAATTGACATGGCGCGTCGTCGTCCTTTGCCGTTGGCAAATCATTTGTCACCGGACGTGGTTGTGCCAACACGCGCATATGGTTGTGCGTTTGATAAATTTCCTGATTTTGACACGGATAAAACGCATATTATGAAATGTCGTTTTGACGATATTGATGTTAATCAGCACATAAACAATGCTGTTTATGCCGTATGGGCAACGGAAAGTGTTGGTTATGGCTATCGTTGTAATCACAAACTGCGCAAAATAAACATTAATTTTAAAAAGGAAATTAACCCCAATACGCCCGAAATTCGTGTTGATGTTGCGATTGATGGGCTGACCACGCGGCACAAGATTTGCGTTGGCGACACCGAACATGCAGTTGTTATTTGCGAATGGTCTGAACTTGAATAAACAAGACACGCGCCCTTGGGCGCGTGTTGCAGATGAACATATAAGCCGGATTTTGTTCTGCCATCGGTCCAGTATCTTTCGGATACCACACCGCGGTAGTGGACATGATTAATCTGCATATTATATTACTATAATATGTCAAGCTTTCTACCCGCCCCCGATGCGGGACACATATAGGGGGCCTATTTGAAATTGCTGCGCGCAGAGATTGCCCGTTTCACTCGAATTTAATCGTTTCCGTCACTGTTGCTCTAATCGTCGGGTCGCCCCGCCTGGTATATTAGCCAGTACGCTGTCCCGTGCAGTCCGGACTTTCCTCCGCCTGCCTTGCGACAAGCGGCCATGCCCCGTACATCTTACGTGATGCATGATATCACTTTATTTCATAAATTCAATAAAAAATCCCCCGGTTGCCCGGGGGGGGTACAGAACTGGAAATGCAACCCTTAAAATTCAAACCTGATACCCAACATAATGTTTGCGTATATCAGGTTTTCTGCACTAAACCATTCGCGATGACGACTGCCCGAATCATTGGTCAGTTCCCATTTTACCTTGGGGATATACATCACGCGTGCGCCAAAGTCCATGAACATATTTTCGCTGATGCCGTATGACACGCCCGCCGACAACAATGCTGCTACATTTGCTGTGTTTTGTTCCGATTTATAGAATTGCACAACCCCAAAATCATCGACTTCACCATATTGTTGCAATTCCACCTGGGATGATAAATCGCCATACGGGTCGGACAGGTTCAAAATGGTCTTTGTGTCGGCATATCCGCCACCAAATCCAATATATGGAATAAATGTGCGCGTCGGCTTTTGCAGTCCATCAAAGAAATCATAAAAAGCCATCACGCTATACACATCACTGGAAATCTTGGAATTTACGGTCGAACTTTGCGCCTGGATTGTAACGTTCTGCGCATCGCCACCTTCTAACGTTAAATCACCCTCAAACATTGGCGAAGAGTTGTATTCGCTTTTTGTGATGTGGTCATATCCGGCCTCGATTCTCCACTGTGGGCGATTGGGTATGGTCCATCCAATACTGGCACCGGCAACAAAAGAAAAGGTTTCTAAATCCTTGGTCGCGGGCAATTTGTTTAAATCACCATATCCCGCATAGATATAATCTTCACAGCCCCCCTGATCAACACATGAATAATAATATGTTGCTGATACAACTGTTGTGCCATCGGGACTCATAAAATATTCATTCGCAATTGCGCCCGCGTCATTTTGTATCTTTCCCATACCAAACGATGCGCCCCCACGTGCAGAAATAACAAAGCGCGAACCATCATCTTCATACCAACCGTCTCCAACATAGGTGCCTGGATATTGCCAATTTGCCATAACCGGCGCACAAATGGCCCACGATAACAGGGATAAAATACAAACGTTTCTTTTTCTCATGTTCAACATTATATCACAAAAAGCATGCGTATAAAAACAAAATATGTATAACTGAAAAAAATCCGCCAAACGGCGGATTGGTTATTTTTTTGCTTTTTTCTTGGTGTTTGTTGTTTTTGTCGCTTTGTTTGGCAACTTTTTGTATTCGCCATACAGGGCCATAATGCACGCATACGCCAACAGTGCTGATACCGCGGTAATCAGTCCCGGAATCAATCCATCTGCAAAATAGCCAAAGAATACAATCGCAACAATCAGAATGATTGTATAGCCAATATTGTTTTTCAACACAGTCAACAATTTATCAAACATTTTCTCTTCCTTTTTTGTTTGGACAGATAAATTATATCACACATTTATATAAAAATCATTATTAAAAAACACCGCCAATTTTGGCGGTGTCGCAAAAAGGGGAGATGCTATATGAACATTTCTTTAATTTTTTATTGTGGGTTACAGCACCACATACCCGCCCAAACGTGCTGTCTTTGGAATTGGTCCAAAGGAAGAGCGTGGGCTGACATAAATGTTGCCTGTGATGACAAAGTCGCCACAGAATTGCAACATATTCACATCGCGCAGGAATAAATTCCCGTTGATATGAATATTGCACGGTAATGTGTACTTGCGCATATTTTGCAAATATAAATTACCGTTAACCTGGGTTCCTGTCTGCAAAATCGCACCGGCGCCACGACTGTCAATAATAACGTCGCCCATCAGTGTGTTGTTTTGCTTGGCGGTTTGTTTTTTTGCAATTTCAACTTCGGATTTTTTTACCGGCACAACATTGGCAGTCGAAGCTTGGTTGTTTTCAATGTTTTGTGTCATGGGCAGTGTAATCGCATGTGGTGCAGATTTTTCGGTAACGGTAACCTGTTGTGTTACCGGAACGGGCTCTGCCACAACCACAATCTTGTTTCTGTGACATCCAACTATGTCAATAATCAGCATGGAAAACAAAACAATTATTGCCACCAACAGCGCAATATTTGTCAGTCCAATCAGGTCAATTTTACAAACCCAACCCCAAAAACGTTGCAATAATTTTGCAACCATACGAAACGGCCAACAAATAATATTCCAAACGCGTTTCCAAAAAACCGGACATTTTGTGGCTTTTTTTGTATTGCTAACACGTCTGCCGGCCTGTTTAACTTTTGCTTTCTTTAACATCTACGTATCCCTTTTTTGTTTAATGTTTTTGGCGAATGTTCCAAAAATAGCATTTGTCAACATGTTTGTCAAGTGTTTTTTTGTCAAAAAAATTATTTTTGTCAACGGTTGGGTTTTCTTTTAATTTTTTAAATAGTTGTGATATAATTATTGCGGTGATTGGTATGAGGTATCTATATCTATTTTTATTTCTCTTGGGATGTGCGCCCACATTGTATGTCATGTCAGGATTTGTTTTTACGTCAATAGATACCGGTGATTATACGATTGTTACGTTCCAACGTTTGTCGGACAATATATCACCGTTGCACATTTATATCGAAGGCGATGGCAATGCGTTTGATGTGCACGGTCAACCGACCATGGATCCTACACCACATGGAACGTTGGTTCGCGATTTAGCAATGCGTGATACGTCGCCCAATGTCATATATATGGCGCGTCCATGTCAATATGTAATATCGGCATCGTGTTCATCTGGGGACTGGACCACGGGACGTTTTTCGTCTGAAATCATAGATTCCATGTCCAATGCTATAAAACAGGTGGCCGGAAATCGACCGGTTGTTTTAATAGGTTATTCTGGTGGTGCGATGATAAGTGGGCTTGTCATAAACAAATATCCGGAAATCAATGTGCGCGAATGGATAACCATTGCGGGTGTTTTGAATCATGCTGATTGGACGTCGTATTTCGAAGATATGCCATTACATGATTCTGTGAACATGAACGAATTGCCGCGCGTGCCCCAACGTCACTATATCGCACGTGGTGACTCCGTTGTGCCAAATGAATTATCACAAAAATGGGTTGGGGCGGGGGACTTGGTCACGGTGGATGGTGCAACCCACGGAAACTTCCCAAATTTAACTTTGTTTTAAACGCGTGTTGACATTTGCCAAATTTGTCCTATATATAGGGTATGAGCGAGATAACATTACAACCTATTTTTGATCAATCTGCCCCGGGTATCTGGGATGATTTAATGCGTATTCGCATCGTTACTGTGCGTAAAAAGTATAATACAAAAATGTCTGATGAAACCATAGCGCGTGCAATGACCGCGTTTCGGGATTCATGGCGCCGTTTATCGTTTAATTTTGCGTTTGGCGCATATGACGGCGATAAAATGATAGGCTGTATTGCCGGGGATGTTCAGCAACGTACCGGCTATATCCGTCACCTGTATGTATTGCCCGAATACCAGGGGTTGCATATTGGTGCCCGCTTGTTAAATGCCGCCCAGACCGCTGTGGCCGTTACGGCCAATCAAACAGATTTGGTGGCTTTGCCGGGGGCAGAAACTTTTTATCGTGCGCATGGCTACAAATCCCCGTATGATTCAAACGCATATATTCGGCCCGTGACCGCGCCGCATTGTCAAACGGTTCCCGTATTTCATTGTGCACCATCTATTATGCGTGCATGTGGCACGATGTATGATGATGAAAATAACATACTTTCATCGGCTGTAATATCTGCAAAACATATGCCTGTATTTGCATACTATAACGCAGAATCCCGTATTACCGGCTTTGGTATTATTGACCCTGATGGTAAACAGCGGGTGTTTTCCGCATCGCGACATCCCGCAGATTGGTCGCGGCGTTGCATTTCGCGTGCGCTAAATTCATATGTTGCAAATCAGATTATGCAAAAAACAAAATAAAAGAAACCGCCATTTTGTGGCGGTTTTTGATTATTTAGATTCCGTGTTTTCCGTTGGTGTCGTCTGGTCAGATGCTGGAACCGATGCATCCGCAGAGTCGGTCGTAACGTTCCCCTGGGTTACAATTTCGCTGCGCAGGCTGCTTTGTTGCTCTGCCATGGGCATTTTTGAAGACACCAACGCCAACGCCGCGCATAATATAAAAAACAGTACCGCCAACCAACCCGTCGCGCGTGTCAGGAAATTTCCCGCCGCCGTACCGGTTAACGCCCCGCCCAACATTGCCGATGCAGATGATCCGGACATGCCCGAACCTTCGGACTTTTGCAACAAAATTAAACCGATCATCATGACTGCTACGATAATTAATAAAACCAACAAAATTGAAAACATTTTTTTCCCTTATTCTTTGTAACTTTTTCGATTTTAAATCCCAAACACCTAAATTGCAAGGATTTTCAACAATTCTTCTGCGGCGGCAATACTGGCACCCTTTTTTGAAGTCCCGCGCCCCATTGCGCTGTGCCCCATTGCAGACACCCGAACTTTAAATATCGGGTTATGCGAAGCGCCGGCCGATTCCATGTATTCATATACCGGTAATTTCCCCGGCGTATCTTTTTGCACCAATTCTTGCAACCGTGTTTTTGGATCTTTGGGTGCGACCACATCCAATGCCGCCAAATCGCGCCATATATTAACAATCACGGCGCACGCCACGTCAAATCCCCCATCCAGATAGATTGCGCCAAATATCGCCTCCATCGCATTGGCTAATATATGTTTGGTACGTCCCGCTGTCATATGACCGTGACGGATTTCTCTTTCCAATCCCAATTGACGTGCCACATTCCCCAGTGTTTCGGTCGATACCAACATTGCATGCCTACGTGCCAATTCGCCTTCGGATTCATTTGGGTACATTTCGTACAGCAATCCTGCCACACTCAATCCCAAAACACGGTCGCCAATAAATTCCAATCTTTCATTGTTGTGCGCAGAATCGACACCGCTTTGTGTCAACGCCAATTCCAACAGGCTTTCATCATTAAAATCATAATTTAATTTTTTCATTTTATTTTATTCCCATACCAAATCTGTCCCAACGCATTTTATTACCCCACGACCACACCGCCAACATCGGCGCATAGTAGTTATGCGAATACCATGTGAACCATACCTGTCCCAAAACGTTGTCACGCGGAACAAAACCAACATCCCCACGACTGTCCCCGCTGTTGTCACGATTGTCACCCATAAAGAAATAGTGATTTTCCGGAACGACAAATGTCTGTGTATTATCAAAGTGCGCATCGTCACCAAATTCAACAATGCTGTGCTTTACCCCGTTTGGCAAGACTTCTGTATATTCCGTGCCAAAAAACACGCCACACGCACCGCCATACATATGACAAAAATCATCAGATTTATATTCAATTGTATAATTATACGGTGCCGGTTCGTTATCGACCCATATTTTGTTACCCTTAATAGACATGTTGTCTTTATAGTATCCGACCGACCGCATTGATTTTGGCAACGTTGCAATTACATATGGACGTGGATTTTCGCGTACGATCTCGGTTCCATTAATATGCAGACGCCCATTAACCATTTGAATTTTATCACCGGGCTTGCCGATTAAACGTTTAACATAATCCTGGGACTCATTGATTGGGTTGCGAAACACGATTACGTCCCCAATTTCCGGTTCTGTTGCCCAAAATCGTCCGTTCCACAATTTCCAAGACCCAAATGGAAAAGAATATCTTGAATAGCCATATGCCCACTTTTCCACAAATATATGATCGCCGACATGCAGCGTTGGAATCATAGAACCCGATGGAATATTAAAAGGTTCCAACAGAAAACTGCGAAATACAATCGCGATTAACGCGCCATAAAATATAGTATTAAACCACTCACGTGCGATATTTTTATTTTTTGCGGGCATCCCAAAATCCTTTCATTGTTTTTGACATATTATAACTTGCGCAAATTTAATTCAAGTTATAATATGCGCACATGATATCTTTGAATTCAATCATATTTAATGGCATGGATGCCACCCCCATTGATGTCCAGGTTCAACTGTCATCTGGTCTGTCAAAGCCCGAATTTAACATAATCGGCCTGGCCGATCGTGCGGTCAAGGAATCTGCCGAACGCATACGCAATGTGCTGTCTGCATTAAACCTGTCTTTGCCGCCGAAAAGATTAACTGTAAATCTGTCACCGGCGGACGTTGAAAAAAGCGGTTCGCATTTCGATTTGCCGATATTATGCGGGATTTTGTGCGCCATTGGCGTCTTACCCGAAGCGGAACTGGAAAAATATGTCATTATGGGCGAAGTTGGACTTGATGGTGCGATTGTAAAAACAGACGCCGTTTTACCGGCCAGTGTTTGGGCCAACGCGCACGGATTGGGCATCATTTGTCCGGGCGACCACGGCCCCCAGGCACGTTGGGCGGGGCATACGAATATTGTTGCACCTTTTCATGTCGTACAATTAATTAATCATTTCAAAGGTACGCAAATATTACCGGTCCCGGAATTGACCGCGCCCGAAAACAAAACGGAAACGGCAATCGATATGTCCGATGTTCATGGTCAATCCGCGGCCAAGCGTGCGCTGGAAATCGCCGCGGCGGGCGGTCATGCAATGTTGATGGTTGGTCCCCCCGGCGCGGGCAAGACCATGTTGGCATCACGTCTGCCAACGATTATGCCGGAAATGACGGCGGGTGAAATTCTGGAAACGTCCACCATATATTCGATTGCGGGCGAATTAACGGGGCGTGGTCTGGTATCTTCGCGCCCATTTCGCAGCGTTCATCATACGTCCAGTCCGGTTGCCCTGGCGGGTGGTGGTTCCGATGCACGCCCGGGCGAAATATCATTGGCGCATAATGGGGTTTTGTTTTTGGATGAATTGCCCGAATTTAATCGTGCAACACTGGAAATTCTGCGCCAACCAATGGAATCTGGTCGTATTTTAATATCACGTGCCCGTCGTAATGCGACATATCCGGCGCGATTTCAATTAATTGCGGCCATGAATCCGTGCCCATGTGGTCATTTGGGTAATCCGGCCATGTCATGTACACGTGCCCCACGTTGTGCCGAAGCGTACCAAAATAAAATATCCGGCCCTTTGTTGGACAGAATTGATTTGCATGTTGATGTGGACGCGGTAAAGCCATGGGAAATGACGACCGATACCACGCCACGTGAAAACAGTGCCACAATCCGTGCGCGTGTTGTTGCGGCCCGTGAACGTCAAATGTTGCGCCAGGGGCATGTTAACGCCACACTGGATGGGGCGGAACTGGAACAATATGCCGTATTAACGGATGAATTAAAGGGCTTTTTGAACGTCGCTGCGGAAAAGATGGGAATGTCGGCGCGTGGTTATAATCGAATTCGCCGTTTGGCGCGAACGATTGCGGATTTACGCGGGGCCGACAATATTGAAATGTCCGACCTGGCCGAGGCTTTATCATACCGTCCAATAAATCGCGGTAAATATGGTGTTAAGTTATAGTTTTTCGGCATCTGCCTTTTGTGCCCATATTTTGACCTGTTCGTTGGTTACATCAAATTTTTTTGCGGCCATTGTGAAACTGTGACTTAATGCGTATTTTATAATCAGATTTTTTTGCCCCTGTGAAAAGGTTCGAATTTTACGCGTTTGATATATTTTATATTTGTCGTTCCATGAACGTATCGTAGAATCCGGCAGGTTATATTTACGTATTGCGGCCGATACACCATATTGCTTTGCAAAACGCAGAACCTCTAATTTAAATTCTTCTGGTGGGCGCACCATGCGCTTTTTAAAAGTGGCCTTGGTCCTGCGTCCGGTGGCCTGATATATATTCAAACTTTCGTTCCATTTACGCATCGTTGACATATCAATATTATACTTGCGCATTGCCGCGCTAAGGCCGTGTTTTTGGGCATATTTTAATATGGTTGTTTTGTCGTGTTCGGAAAACTCGCGCATTGTCTGCATGGTGTATACTTTGTATTTGTGGTTCCATCGCACTATCGTTGATGATGCCACATTGAATTTTTTGGCGGCGTACACCGGTCCGTATTGCTTTGCATATTGCAAAATCGCCATAATATCTTCTTTGTTATACGCCATATAAAGTCCCCTGGTGTTAATTACACATAATTTTATCACAGATTGGGAAAATATATAATAAAAATCCCCCGTTGTCGGGGGATTTTAGTTTTTTTACATCATGCCGGGCATGCCCGCACCCATTTGCGGTGCGTTTGGCTTTTCTTCGGGAATTTCGGTCATAACCGCCCCGGTTGTCAACATTACACCCGCGGTGGATGCCGCCGCAGAAATAGCCGTTTTAACAACCTTGGCCGGGTCGATAATACCCGCCGCCATCATATCAACATATTCGCCGGTCTGCGCATTGTATCCGTGATTATAATCCGTTGACTCCATCACCTTGCCAACAACAATTTCACCCGACACGCCTGCGTTTTCTGCAATCTGTGCACATGGCGCAACGATTGCACGACGTACGATATCAATTCCTACGTTTTGATCATTGTTTGCACCATGCAGATTTTCCAACGCGTGTGTTGCGCGAACCAGTGCCACGCCACCACCCGCAACAATTCCTTCGGCAACGGCGGCACGTGTCGCAGCCAACGCATCATCAACACGGTCTTTCTTTTCTTTAACTTCGATTTCGGTCATGCCGCCAACCTTGATAACGGCAACCCCGCCAACCAGTTTTGCCAATCTTTCCGTCAGTTTTTCGCGATCATAGTCGCTGGATGTTGCGGCAATGGATGCCCGTATTTCGTCGGCACGTGCGGCAATCGCGTCTTTATCGCCCGCGCCATGTGCCAACAGTGTAGAATCCTTGGATACGACAACTTTTTTTGCGCTGCCCAATACGGCCGGGGTAATATTTTCAAATGTCATCCCCATATCATCGGAAATAACGGTCGCCCCGGTTACGATTGCGATATCCTTTAACATTTCCTTGCGACGGTCACCAAATCCCGGCGCCTTGACGGCACAAACCTTTAATCCGCCACGCAGACGATTTAACACCAACGTTGCCAATGCTTCTGATTCAACATCTTCTGCAATGATTAACAGCGGTTTGCCCGATTGTGCGATTGGTTCCAAAATTGGTAACAACGCCTGTAATCCGGTAATTTTCTTTTCAGATACCAATACGTGCGCGCCATCCAATTCTGCCAACATCTTTTCACTGTTTGTCACGAAATAGGGCGACATAAATCCCTGGTCGAATTGCATGCCTTCGACGACATCGATTTCCGTATCCAATCCCTTGGCTTCTTCGACCGTAATAACACCTTCTTTGCCGACGCGTTCCATGGCATTTGCGATTTTTTCACCAATGTCACGATCGTTGTTCGCGGAAATAGTTGCCACCTGGGCGATTTCTGCGCTGTCCTTGACGGGACGTGCATGTGCATCAATGTCGGCAATAACAACACCAACGGCCATATCAATACCGCGTTTTACGTCCATTGGGTTCATGCCGGCCGCAATAACGCGCCGTCCTTCGCGAATAATTTTTTGTGCCAATACGGTTGCGGTTGTTGTTCCGTCCCCGGCATCGTCGCCGGCCTTTTTGGCGACTTCCTGGACCATACGTGCACCAATGTTTTCTTGTGGGTCTTTCAAGGATACCGCACGTGCCACGGTAACACCGTCTTTGGTTGCGACCGGTGCGCCATATGATTTTTCAATAACAACCGTACGTCCCTTGGGGCCCATGGTGATTTTTACCGCGTTTGCCAATTTATCAACACCCGCGGCCAGTTTATCTGTATCAAAAACAATATCTTTTGCCATTTTTTATTCCTTATTCAATAATTCCCAAAATATCAGTTTCTTTAATCAGTATGTAATCGCGCCCTTCTAATTTGATTTCATTTGCGCTTGCCGCCCATTTTGCGAACAATACGACATCATCTTTTTTAACGGTCATCGGAATCAGCGTATCGGCGACCTGGGTTCCTGCACCCGTTGCAATAACGCGTCCGCGCGACGGTTTTTCACGTGCATTGTCTGGGATAATAATTCCGCCGGCGGTTTTATTTTCTTCTTCGATTCTTTCCAACAGAACATAATTATGTAATGGTTTAAACATAAATAAAACTCCTTTGATAAACCTGTACGATTGATATAGTCTGAAATTTATTGATTTCAAGTCTATATTTTAATATGCTGTAACGGAAAAACAAGGGGAATAAAAAGATGTATGATACAAATAATGTCTTTGCAAAAATGATACGTGGGGAAATTCCGACAAACCGTGTTTGTGAAAACGAATATGCCATGTCGTTTCATGACATAAACCCAATGTTTACCAATCATATTTTGGTTATCCCCAAGGGGCCATATCAAAACATCCTTGATTTTACCAAAAATGCATCTGCGGCCGAACAGGCGGGCTTTTGGGATTGTTTTGCCAAAACTGCGGAAAAATTGGGTATAAAATGTGAATTTAATTGTTTGGCCAATGCGGGTGCAAACGCCCCATTTGTAAAGCAGTCTGTATTCCATTTTCATCTGCATTTGGTTTCGGGAAATCGTACGCCCGCATTTAAAGAACTGGTTTCGGAAATAAAACAGTAATGAGAATAAACGTTCGCGTCATACCACGTGCCAAACTTAATCGTGTCGAAGTCCAACCCGATGGCACGTTGCGCGCGCATACAACCACCGCACCAACCGATGGCAAAGCTACGGCGGATGTGATAAAAATGCTGGCCGAACACTATGGTGTCCCCAAGACCAGCATTAAATTAATTCGTGGTGCCACTTCGCGTGACAAGGTCTTTGAATTTTAATACTTTAATATCTGTTTTTTTAATTCTGTGACCGTATTTGCATGGAATATGTTGTAGTTATCTGTCTTTACTACAAAACCATTTTTTTGCATATGCTTTGTCAGACGCATCAAAGGATTCCAAAAACCGTTGGTGTTTAAAAAGAACAACGGTTTATTCGTTTCACCAATTTGTTGCATTGTTAAAATATCGGTCAATTCATTCAGTGTACCGATTCCCCCCGGCAAAATGATAAAGGCATCGGACGAATCGAACATAATCTGTTTGCGTTCATTAACGCCATCTACAACCTGTACATCAATTTCGTCATGTGCGGGTTCTTGCATTGCGATAACGTCATCTGTTGAAACGCCAATAACGGTCCCACCGTTTTTCAGGGCCGCCGTTGCAACCGTCCCCATTAATCCAACGTCCCCCCCACCAAAAACCATCCGGATTCCATTTTTTGCCAACATGCGTCCCACTGCGGCCGCATCTCGTTTAAACTGGGGGTCGGTGCCCATTTGATGTCCGCAATATACCGCAATAGATTTCAATTCAGATGCCATTTCTTTTTCCTTTATTTTTGTAAATTATAGCATAAAATACACACACAATGAACGAAAAGTTTTTGGATTTTGTTCGTGCTTTTTCTGATAAACCCATTGCTGTCGCGGTCAGTGGGGGTGTCGATTCGATTTGCTTGTTGCATTGGTTGGTTGCGCTGAAAATGAACGTTACAGCATTGCATGTCCATCATCATTTACGTGATGCCGCAGATGCCGAAGCCGCATATGTCGCCGACACATGCGCGCGACTGGGTATCCCGTGTCATATATTTCATTGGACGGACACAAAACCAACCCATGGGCTAGAGGCCGCAGCCCGCGCCGCCCGCTATAAATTCATGACGGATTTTTGTCATGAAAATGATATTGGGATTTTAATGGTCGCGCACCAGGCCGACGACCAAATTGAAACATTTTTGATGAACCTGGGGCGGGGCAGTGGGGTTAATGGTCTGGCCGCCATGCGCGCTGTATCGTATCGCGATGGTATTAAAATAGTACGTCCCTTGTTGAACGTTTTTCGCCAAGAACTGATTGCGTATTGTGATGCGAACAATATCAAATATTTTTCGGATGAAATGAACTATGACGATAAATACACGCGCGTAAAAATCCGACAAAATCGCCATTTGTTATCGGAAAAACTGGGAATCAGTGACAGGCGAATTTTATTGGCCATTGAAAATTTATCGCGCGCGCGTGATGCGTTGGACGGTGATATTTCTGCACGCACACATTCCGTTATATATGATGGCTATGCGTTATTCCCAGATTCTTTTCTGTTTGACGTACCAACGGATATTGGTTTAAAGTGTTTGGGCATGTTGATTCAAATTATTGGGGGGAATGATTATCAGCCACGCTTGAATTCGTTGACATTTGCACTAAGTAAATTGCAATCCGATTGCAAATTTACATTGGGGCATTGTACCGTTCGCCGATTCAAGAATCAGATTTTAATCGTCCCCGAAGGTGCAAAAACAAGTATCAGGAAGAAAAATGAAAAAATTAAAAGACTTCAAAAGAAACAGCAAAATGGGTGATTCTAATACGAAAAAACGCGATGCAGCGTCATGGGCGTTAATGATATTCGCGGCTTTGTTTATTGCAATGCTGGGGCGTGTATTTATTTATGGTTCTGGCGCACCTGTTATGCCGGGCGCGCAAAATGTAAATGTTTCAAAACCGGTCGAGCTGTCTTTTTCAGATGTGTTGCGTCGCGCAGATGAAATCAAGACCATGCAGATAAATGGCAATTATGCATCTGGTGTATTGGCGGATGGCACCAAATATACCGCAACAATCACATACGATCCGGAAATGTTGGCCAATTTGGCGCAATCTGGCACCGCGATTACGATTGACACGTCGCGTGGTTGGTTTGATACGATTGCAACATTTGCACCGTTGGCACTAACATTACTGTTTATCTTTTGGATTTTGCGTGGATTTCGTCGTGGTGGCGCGGGCGGTATCGGGCGCAGTTTGATTGGGCAAAACCCAACCAAGATTGCAACCGGTAAACCCAAGACAACATTTAAAGATGTCGCCGGCATTGATTCTGAAAAACAGGAATTGTCCGAAATTGTTGACTTTTTAAAGAACAAAGATAAATACAAAAACCTGGGGGCGCGTGTGCCACGTGGTGTCTTGTTGTCGGGACAGCCGGGAACCGGGAAAACTTTATTGGCGCGTGCAATCGCGGGCGAAGCAAACGTTCCGTTTTTTGCGGCATCTGGTTCGGATTTTTCGGGTATTATCGTTGGGCTTGGTGTGGCCAAGATAAAAGAAATTTTTGAAATGGCAAAGCGTAATGCGCCATGTATCCTATTTATCGATGAAATCGATGCCATCGGGCAAAAACGTTCCACACACTCGTACAACGACCAGGATCACGAACAAACATTAAATCAGTTGTTGATTGAAATGGATGGTTTTGCAAATGATACGGGTATTATCGTAATTGGTGCGACAAATCGCGCGGATATGTTGGATGCGGCGTTGTTACGCCCCGGGCGCTTTGACCGCCAGGTTTACATTGAATTACCCGATATGGCCGGCCGCCGTGAAATCTTGGATTTATATGCCAAAAAGGTCAAGATTGGCGAAAATGTCAATCTTCAGGACATTGCACGTGGCACAACGGGTTTTTCGGGCGCCGATTTGGAAAATCTGCTGAACGAAGCGGCCCTGCATGCCGTACGCAATGGTCGTGACATGGTCGCCCCCGAAGATATAGAAGAGGCCCGCGATAAAATCATCATGGGCCCGCGCAAGATTCGTAAAATGCGCCCCGAAGATATAAAATTAACCGCATATCACGAAGCGGGGCATGCGTTTGTTAGTTTAATGTACGACGGCATCGCCGACCCGATACACAAGGCGACGATTATCCCGCGTGGTCGTGCCCTGGGGATGGTTCAACATCTGCCCATTGATGACAAGGTGTCAATGACCCTGGCCGAAGTTCGTGCAAATCTGTCCATTGCGTTGGCGGGGCGCAGTGCCGAAGAACTGTTCTTTGGTGCTGATAAAATTACCACCGGCGCGGAAAGCGATATTGCATCTGCAACACATCTGGCGCGTTATTCAATCACAACGGCTGGGCTATCAAAACGTGTGGGACTGCCGGCCATTAATCAGGTTGGAACGTTTGGTACGCGCGGTGCATTGGAAAATGCATCTGAAAAGACCGCCGAAATGGTGGATGCGGAAATACGTTCCTGGTTGGATGCGGCGCACGCGGACGCAACAAAACATTTGACCAAGAACAAGGCAACGGTTGAAAAATTGGCCAATGCATTACTGGAACGCGAAACATTAACGGGCGAAGAAATCCGTGAAATCGTTTTTGGAAAAACGAAAAAGGCCCCCGCAAAAAAGACAACAAAAAAGCGTGCCGATGCAACAAAAACTAAAAAACAATAAATTTGAATTAATACAAATGCCCCCGCAAAACACCCAATCTGTGATTGTGTCTGTGGGGGGCGATTGTGTTATTTTTGATCCGTGGGGGCGGGCATCTGATTGGGACCGCGTGTTATCCGAACGTGGGTTAAATTTGCGCGCAATATATGTGACGCATGGCCATCCCGATCATATTGCATGTGCGCCGGTGTTGGCCAAAAAATATAATATTCCATGGTATTTGCATACGGGTGATTTTCGCCTGGTTGGCTGGGGCAATGATCTGTTGATGCATTTTGGATTGCCTCCAATCAACCTGGACGATGTGCGCCCAACGCCACTGGAAATTGCGCACACGGAAATTTTGCCGGGATTGCGTATGGATATAGTCGAAACCCCGGGGCACAGTCCGGGCGGCGTGGCATATAATTTCCCCGATGAAAAATTAATGATAATTGGCGATACATTGTTCCAGGAATCCATTGGTCGATATGACCTGCCGGGCGGTGATGAAAAGATGCTGTTTAGTTCTATATCAAATATCTGTTCCATGAATTTGTCAGATGATACGGAAATTATTCACGGTCATGGCGTGGCCACGACAATAGGGTGGTTAAAACAAAACAACCCATATTTCCATAATTAAAATGCTAAATATATAAATTTTCTGTTTTGGATATTTCGTGCAGGCTGGCCGGATTTCCGTTAATGTACCCGCATCGATGTACCCCATTTGGAAAGTCTTGCTTTAAATTTAACCCGAATTTTTTGTTGTAATAATCTATTGGGACACCTGTCTTTTTGCCGTTTTTCCAGTGTCGTTCGCAGTTGATGGAACCGTCATCGTTATAGACCAGTTCTGGTCCGTTTTTTACTCCGTCCTTATAGATGGCAACAGAATTACCAATTTTGTGCTGTCCATTTAAAGGCTGCCCATTTTCTGAATAATTAATAATTGGGGCAATAACGCTATCATCCTTATATGTAGTCCGGCTTGCAACTTGGCCATTTTGATAAAATATCTTTATCTCTCCGTTCAAAGGAATTGGTTTTTTATCAAAAACATGCCGTTCTTTTTCTTCTAGCTTTAACTTTTCTTTAACTTTTTCAAGCTCGCTTTTTTCATAATTATACTTTTCTGTATTTACTAATACCATTATGTAAAATGTTGCGCATGTTGCACCAAAAAACACCCCAGACAACAGTCGTAACTCAAAAGTGTAGACCAACAAGGTAGCAACCAGTCCGGCCGCAAAAAGTGTTTCTAGACGATCTGCTATCTTTGAAATATCCATCGGGTTACTTTAACTTCTTGGTCCACTCGTTATCCGGGAAATTTAATTTCAGCATATCTGAATATCCACGTGCCTGTTCGGGTAATCCGATTGCTGTATACGCCTCGGTCAATCGGAACATTGCCTCGGGTGTCATAACGGTTTCTTGGGCATCTGTAACGATTGTTTGCAGTCGGCCAATCGCGCTGGGCCAATTTTCTTTTTTCATATCGTTACGTGCCGCAAACATAACCTTGCCCGCGATATAGTTTTTAAGGATGATGATTTTATTTTCTGCGTTCTTGGCATATTCGCTGTTTGGAAAGCGTTGGGTTAATGCCTGAAATTGCTGCAATGCGTACGCGGACATGCCCGGTTCACGGCGCACATCGCTGACCTGGCGGTAATAACACATACCGCGCAAATACATTACATACGGCACATCCTTGTGACCGGGATGAAATCGCATAAATCGATCCGTTGCCAAAATTGCGCCGGCAAAATCACCGTCCATATAGTGGGAATATGCCGCCATAACCAATGCGTCTGGGGCCCATGGACTGGCCGGGTATTGTGTTTCCGCCTTTAAAAATTCCATTGCTGCTTCTTCATAGTTTTCATCATTAAATTCTGCATACGCCGTTTTATATATTTCGCCCAGTGGTTGTTCCGCAACGATTTCATTGTCGGTGCCCGCGCATCCCGCCATTAATGCCAATATGGATAACAACGCAAAATGTTTTTTCATCTTTGTATTCCTGTCTTGATTTTCCTTTATGGAACGCAGTATAATCCAAACTATGAAACTAGGCAAACATATTTTCGGTGTTGGTGCCATGACGGGCATCAGTCGCATATTTGGTTTTATCCGCGACATGTTAATCGCGCGTGTTCTGGGGGCGGGGCGCCTGTCGGACATTTTTCTGGCTGCGTTCAAGTTACCGAACCTGTTTCGTGATTTGTTGGGCGAAGGCGCGCTGTCTGCGATATTTATTCCCATGTATACGGATGCCAAGCGTGATGAATCGTTCGCCCGTAACGTATTTTCTTGGCTGATGGTTGTTTTGTTGGCAATAACGATATTATTTGAAATCTTTATGCCATTGGTTGTATGGATTTTGGCGCCGGGCTTTGATGCCACCCCGGGCAAGATGGAAATGACGGTATTAATATCGCGTATAATGTTTGTGTATGTAATATTTATTTGTGGCGCGGCATTTTTATCGGCGATATTAAACGCGTTTTCTCGGTTCGTCTTGGCGGCTTTTATGCCGGTGTTGCTGAATATTATGCTGATATGTGCGTTGCTGATTGCGATGTTCTTTGGAACTGAAAATATTTTATATTTAATGGCGGGCACGGTTGTGGTGTCGGGCGTGGTTCAGTTTGGTATACTGTGGTCGCGCATACGCAGCCACCATTTCGGTTTACGTTTGGTTGTGCCACGTTGGACCCCGGGGATAAGTCGTATGTTTCGTCGCCTGGGGGTCAGCATAGTGGGCAGTGGTTTTTATCAAATCACGATAATAGTCGGCACCCTTGTGGCCAGTTTTCAAAGTGGCGCCGTTTCATGGCTTTATTATTCCGACAGAATTGTCCAGTTGCCATTTGCAATGATTGGCCTGGCGGTTGGGACCGTGTTGATGTCGTCTATATCCACCGCCCTGGCGGACAAGAATATGCGCAGTGTTTATATCCAACAGAATTCATCCATGCGTCGATCGTTAATGTTGACGTTGCCGTGTGTTGTGGGGCTGTTTGTTTTGGCGGAACCTATAATAAAATTTTTATTCGAATATGGTGCATGGACGGCCACATCAACACATGCGGTTGCCATGGCGATTAAGGTTCAGGTGTTTGTCCTGCCTGCCATGGTTATCAGCCAGATTTACAGCAAAACTCTTTACGCATCCCAGGATGTCAAGACCCCCGTTAAAACCAGTATGATATCCCTGGGGGTGGCGGCGGTTTTGTATTTGGTGCTGTTTCCCTTTGTTGGGTATTTGGCGATACCGATTGGTGTCGTGGCCAGTGGTTATCTTAAAAACGCATTGTTGGCGCGGGCGTGTCGCCGTCGTGCATTGATACGTACCGATGCGCGCACCGTGCGAACCGTCTTTGCATTTTCGGTGTTGGCGACTGCACTGGGGGTGGGGCTGTCTATTGTGCCCATTACGGGTATCATAACATTGGGATTTGCGATTGCGGGATATGGCGCGATGTATTTGCCAATGGCGTACATAATCGACCGCAAGATTAGATAATAAAATAAATTTGAAACGGACCCCGAATTATGATAAAATAAAGACATAAGTCTAAGAATGTAAGGAGTCCTAAATCATGAAAAAAGTTGTATCCTTGGCGGTGTTGACCGCTATGTTGGCGGGCTGTATGGATTTAAACCCATCCGGCAACAGCACCAGTTATAATGCCGATGGCTTTGGCGAAGAAACACTTGCCACGGGTGCGGGCGCCCCGGCTTTGTCCGATACATATCTGTTATCGGCGGCGCCAAAATATTACATTGGCACCGCGTACAAGGTTGACGATGTTCAATACATCCCGGTCGAAGATATGACATATAACCAAACCGGTATTGCGGGTATTATCCCAACAGAATTAAACGGCACCAAGACCAGTAATGGTGAAATCTTTGATGTAAATCAAATGGTCGCCACCAGCAAGACATTACCCCTGCCGACGATTGTGCGTGTAACCAATTTAGACAACGGTCAATCCGTTGATGTTCGCGTAAATAATCGTGGCCCATTTGTAAATACACGTCTGATGGATTTGTCACCTGCCGCCGCCCAAAAAATTGGTTTAAAAGGGCAGGCCAAGGTTCAGATTCAGGTTTTGCCCGAACAGACAATGATTGTTAAAAATGCAACATTGGGCACGGTTCCTGTGGTCGAAGCGCCTGTTGTTGCCACGCCCGCGCCGGTTGTAACAGAAACGGTGACGGTTACCACGCCTGCGCCCGCACCAACACCTGCACCGGTTGCCACCGCCGGTGATTACAGTGTTCAAATCGCCGCCTTCTATGCCCAGGACAGCGCCGACGCCCTGGTGCAACGTATGAAGACATACGGTGACGCGGTTGTTGTTAACGAAGGCGACATGTTCAAGGTTCGTATTATCAACTTAGACGCGGCCCAGGCGCGCAGTGTAATTGACAATCTGCGTGCAAATGAAGGCATGGCGCCCGGCCTGTTAAAAGATGGTCGTTGGGTCAACCCGGACAGCATTTAATAACAGTTACGAAAACAAAAAATCCCCCGTTCGGGGGATTTTTTGTAATAAATAAAATTTTTGCAACAAAAACTCTGTCATCCCGCGGCCTGACCGCGGGACCCAGGTGATAAAAGCAATTGTTAATTGTGCGCATTTTATGCGCATGACCCGGGGGCCGGGGTCCAGCCCCGGAAT